>NZ_JAFAGS010000081.1 GCF_019237635.1 Pluralibacter sp. | reverse complement strand
GCGATCACCGTCACCGAGACCAGTTTATGCTCAATCGGGCGGCCGGTTTGCGGATCGATAACGTGAGAAATACGCTTACCGTCCAGCTCATAATAGTTGCGATAGCTGCCGGAGGTGCTGATGCCGTGACCGTTAATATCAACGATCGCCTGCACCGCGTTTTCGCGATCGGTCGGCTTCTGAATCGCCACCCGCCACGGTTTTCCATCCGCGTTCATTCCCCGGCTCACCAACGCCCCGCCAACCGAGACCAGGTAGCGGGAGATCCCCTCCTGTTCCATCAGTCGCGCCAGATGATCGGCGGCATATCCTTCTCCGACAGTCGAAAGATCGACATACAAATCGGCAATGTCTTTTTGCAGATACTGGCTGCCGGATTGATTAATCACCGTCAGGTGCTGCAGCCCGGTACGCGCCCGCGCGGCATCGATCTGCGCCTGATCCGGCGTCTTCACCGGCTGTTTATCCGGGCCAAAGCCCCACAGGTTGACCAGCGGGCCGACGGTAATATCCATCGCGCCCTGGGTTTTCGCGCCAATGCGCAGAGATTCCGTGACGATATCCGCCATCGCTTCGCTCACCGGCCACGGCGACAGGCTGGTGGAATGGTTAAACTGCATCAGCGCGGAGTCATTTTTCCAGGTCGACAGCAGCATGTCGTCCGCATCCAACTGAGCCTGCACCTTTTTACGCAGCGCGTCGCTTTTCCCGTTATCAAGATTGATAACGCTGACGCGCCAGAAGGTGCCCATTGTTTTACCTTCGAGTACCGTCGCCGGAGAGGTGCTCGCAGAAGGCGCGCTGCTGTTATCACAACCAGCAATCAGTACCACCGTCGCCAGTAGCGCGGCGCGGAAAAAAGTAATGTCCATACGTTATTATCCTCTTGACCAGGCGCAAGGGTACATCAAAAACGTGAAAATAGTGCATAAAAAAAGGGTCCCGCAGGACCCTTTTTCAATATTAACAAACGATTAGAACTGGTAAACCAGACCGGTCGCGACGATGTTGTCGGTACCGATACCGTTGTTTTTGTAGAAGCTATCGTTGCCGTCCAGCAGGTTGATTTTGTAGTCAACGTAGGTGGACATGTTTTTGTTGAAGTAATAGGTAGCGCCGATATCCATGTATTTAACCAGATCTTTGTCGGAACCGCCGCCAACCAGGTTCAGGTCCTTACCTTTAGACTGCAGGTAGGAGATCGCCGGACGCAGACCGAAGTCGAACTGGTACTGAGCGGTAACTTCGAAGTTCTGAGTTTTGTTCGCAATACCACCACCGTTGAGGCTATTAACGTTACCGTACGGGGTCATGTTACGGGTTTCAGAGTACATGGTCGCCAGGTAGACGTTGTTGGCGTCGTATTTACCACCCACAGTCCATGCATCAGCTTTGTCGCCGCCTGCATACTGCTGGTTAACGATACCCACGCCATTGTTAGTAAAGCCACCAAACGCATTTTTCTGGTCGTTGGTACGGTTAGACGTGGTGTAGGCCGCACCTAAGCTGAAACCTGCGCCGATGTCATAGGTAGAAGAAATACCGAAACCGTCGCCGTTGGAGTTACGGATTTTGCGATCACCGTTGTTGGTGCCTTCGCCAGAGCCCGGGTTCTCGTTTTTACCCTGGTACTGCAGAGCGAAGTTCAGGCCGTCAACCAGACCGAAGAAGTCGTTGTTACGGTAGGTTGCAACGCCGTTTGCACGACCGGTCATGTAGTTGTCAGCTTTGGTGTAGGAGTCACCGCCGAATTCCGGCAGCATATCGGTCCAGCCTTCGATGTCGTACAGAACGCCGTAGTTACGACCGTAGTCGAAGGAACCGTATTGACCAAATTTCAGACCCGCAAACGCCAGACGAGTCCAGGCTTGGCTGTCAGATGCGCTTTCAGCGTTGTTTGCCTGAACGTTGTATTCCCACTGGCCGTAACCGGTCAGTTGATCGTTGATCTGGGTTTCGCCTTTGAAGCCGAAACGCAGGTAGGACTGGTCGCCGTCAGCACCGGAGTCGCTGGAGAAATAGTGCAGGCCGTCTACTTTACCGTACAGATCTAATTTGTTGCCGTCTTTGTTATAAATTTCAGCCGCGTTCGCTGCGCCTGCTACCAGCAGAGCCGGTACCAGGAGGGACAGTACTTTAACTTTCATGTTATTAACCCTCTGTTATATGTGTTATATGCCTTTTTATCGCCACTGCATACTGACTAAGAATCTAATCAGTCGGCAACTTCATTGTGCGGCAAATTACAGAAATATCCAATAAGAAAATGATACCAGAACTTTTAAGGTGTTTCAAACTACCCACAAGATGTTTCAAAATGTTAATATAGAGGAACTTTTTTTATGCCACGAAAAGCTAAAAAATATAGCACCAATAATCAAAAAAATAATATATTGCATTAAAAACATTGAGTTACGAAAAAATTAACATATAGCACTGAAAGTCAAAACAAAACCGTCCCCGGCAACTAGAATAGCCAACGCTATCATCATTAACTTTATTTATTACCGTCATTCAGTTCTGAATGTCTGTTTACCTGTATTTCAACCGGATGCCTCGCATCCGGTTTTTTTTTACCTTTCTTTACGTAACCCTCGCAATTATGCGCTATCGCCGATCAATCACAACAACTATTCACGAATCCAGTTAACTTGCAAAATTTCAGTTAAAAGCTACGCGATAAATAATATCTTGTTTATTCGTGCTATATCTCGAATTTTGAACGTAAATATTTGTACAGATAATGTAACAATGTACATATTAACCATTTCATCGTTCCCGACATTATCAGCGCCATGGCAATGCGGCTGAGAGTATGGTAATTGCCACGTTACCCTTTATACTGCCTGCTGGGCTCTGCCTGGACTGATAGCATCATGGCGCCTGTGGCAGGCATCAACGAAAGGACTGTGGGCATGATGTCGTGTTGTTCTTCTGGGGATAGCCATCATGAATTACATACATACTAATGAGTCATTCTGACACGATGATCCCAAACAAGTTTTCACTGATACCCGGAAGCATTACCCGTTTCTTTCTGCTACTGATTGTCGTCCTGTTGGTCACTATGGGCGTGATGATCCAAAGCGCGGTGAACGCCTGGCTAAAGGATAAGAGTTACCAGGTCGTCGATATGACCCACGCGATTCATAAACGCGTCGACACCTGGCGGTACGCAACGTGGCAGATCTACGACAACATTGCGGCATCCGCCTCCAGCTCGTCGGGTAGCGACGGTCTACAGGAAACCCGTCTCAAGCAGGATGTCTATTATCTGGAAAAACCACGACGCAAAACCGAAGCGCTGATTTTCGGTTCGCACGACAGCTCAACGCTGGATATGACGCAGAAGATGTCCACCTATCTGGATACGCTGTGGGGCGCTGAGACGGTACCCTGGTCGATGTACTACCTCAACGGCCAGGACAACAGCCTGATTCTTATCTCAACGCTGCCGCTAAAAGACCTCTCTGCGGGCTTTAAAGAGTCTACTATCGGCAGCATCGTCGATTCCCGCCGTGCGGAAATGCTCCAGCAGGCCAATACGCTCGATGAACGTGAAACGTTCTCGTCGCTGCGTCGCCTGGCGTGGCAAAACGGTCATTACTTCACCCTGCGCACCACCTTTAACCAGCCAGGGCATCTGGCGACCGTCGTCGCCTTCGATCTGCCGATCAACGACCTGATCCCGCCCGGCATGGCGCTGGACAGCTTCCGTCTGGAACCTGACCCGACCCAGAACATCCGTCCGAATCAGGATAAAGAACTTACCGACAGCGTGAACGTCAACTTCAACAGTTCCCGCATCGAAATTTCGTCGTCGGTCAACTCGACCGGGATGCGACTGGTCTGGCAGGTCCCCTTCGGCACCCTGCTGCTCGACACGCTGCAAAATATTCTGCTGCCGCTGTTGCTGAACATCGGTCTGCTGGCACTGGCGCTCTTCGGCTACACCACCTTCCGCCACCACGCCGGGCGCCCGAGCAGCGAGCCCGGCGCGCCGTCCGCCGCCAATGGCGAGTTGCGGGCGCTGAAGGCAATTAATGAGGAGATAGTCTCCCTGCTGCCGCTTGGCCTGCTGGTGCACGACCAGGAATCCAACCGCACGGTGATCAGCAATAAAATTGCCGATCACCTGCTGCCGCACCTGAATCTGCAAAACATCACCAGCATGGCCGATCAGCATCAGGGCGTTATCCAGGCGACCATCAATAACGAGCAGTATGAGATTCGCCAGTTCCGTAGCCAGTTCTCCCCGCGAATGCAGATTTTTATTATTCGCGATCAGGATAAAGAAGTGCTGGTGAACAAAAAGCTCAAGCAGGCGCAGCGTCTGTATGAGAAAAACCAGCAGGGTCGCATCTCCTTTATGCAGAATATCGGCGAGGCGCTAAAACAGCCGGTAAAAGCACTGGCGAGTGAAGCCGCGGCACTTGAGGACAAAGAAAGCCGGCAATTGGCGCACCACGCTGACGTGCTGGCGCAACTGGTGGATGAGATCCAGCTGGCGAATCTGCTGGAAAACGACGGCTGGAAAGGCAACCCCGCACTGTTTTCCATTCAGGAGCTGATTGATGAAGTCGTACCGGAGGTGCTGCCCGCCATTAAGCGTAAAGGCCTGCAGCTGCTTATCAATAACCATCTGGCTGCGAATGAGCAGCGCCACGGCGACCGCGAGGCGTTAAAGCGAATCCTGTTGCTGTTGATTCAGTATGCGGTCACCACCACGCCAATCGGCAAAATTACGCTCGAAGTCAGCACCGATGAGTCCGCGGACGATCGCTTAACCTTTCGTATTCTGGATACCGGCAACGGGATATCCAATAGCGAAATCGACAACCTGCACTTCCCGTTCCTCAATGAAACGCAGGGCGACCGTTTTGGTAAAGCCAACGCCCTCACCTTCTGGCTCTGCGACCAGTTGGCGCGCAAGCTCGGAGGACATCTCAACATTAAAGCGCGTGAGCCGCTGGGTACGCGCTACTCCCTGCACGTCAAAATGGCCGCGCGCGCGCAGGAGCATGAGGAAGACGAGAAACTGCTGGATGAGGTGGTCGCCATGATTGACATTACCTCTAACGAGATTCGCAGTATTGTCGTCAGGCAGCTCGAAAACTGGGGCGCAAGCTGCATCACGCCCGATGAAAGGCTGACAAGTCAAGAATACGATCTCTTTTTGACAGATAATCCGTCTAATCTTACTGCCTCGGGCTTGCTTTTAAGCGATGATGAGGCTGGGATTCGCAAAATCGGTCCAGGCCAGCTGCGGGTTAACTTTAATATCAGTAATGCAATGCAGGAAGCGGTACTACAACTTATCGAAGAGCAACTCGCTCAGGGAGAATTACAGGGGTCGCCGGCTGGCGTTAACGAAAACGCCGAGCTTCATGCCAGTGGCTATTACGCCCTGTTTGCCGACACGGTACCGGATGATGTTAAGAGGCTGTATACTGAATCAGCGACAAGTGATTTTGCCGCGCTGGCCCAGACGGCCCACCGCCTGAAAGGGGTGTTTGCCATGCTCAATCTGATACCCGGCAAGCAGTTATGTGAAACGCTGGAGCATCTGATACGCGAGCAAGATGCGCCAGGAATAGAAAAATATATCAGCGACATTGACGACTACGTCAAGAGCTTGCTGTAGCAAGGTAGCCTAATACATGAACAATATGAACGTTATTATTGCCGATGACCATCCGATTGTACTGTTCGGTATTCGCAAATCACTTGAGCAAATCGAGTGGGTGAATGTCGTCGGCGAATTTGAAGACTCCACTGCGCTTATCACTAATTTGCCAAAGCTGGATGCTCACGTCCTGATCACCGACCTCTCCATGCCAGGAGACAAATACGGCGACGGGATCACGCTTATCAAATACATCAAGCGCCATTTCCCGGGGCTTTCAATTATCGTTCTGACGATGAATAACAACCCGGCTATCCTGAGCGCGGTACTGGATCTCGATATTGAAGGGATCGTGCTCAAGCAAGGCGCGCCGACTGACCTGCCGAAAGCGCTCGCCGCGCTGCAAAAAGGCAAGAAATTTACTCCGGAAAGCGTCTCCCGCCTGCTGGAGAAAATCAGCGCCGGCGGCTATGGCGACAAACGCCTGTCACCCAAAGAGAGCGAAGTACTGCGACTGTTCGCCGAAGGTTTCCTGGTCACGGAGATAGCCAAAAAGCTCAACCGCAGCATCAAGACCATCAGCAGCCAGAAAAAATCCGCGATGATGAAGCTTGGCGTGGAAAACGACATCGCACTGCTGAACTACCTCTCCTCAGTCACGCTGTCGCCTTCCGATAAAGAGTAACGCGACGGCGTTATCCACATCAAAACCCCGCGGCTGACGCTGCGGGGTTTTTTATGCCCGCCCCTTACGGACTCTGGCCGCATACACTGTCAGCGTTTGCTTCAGCACATCGAGCGTCACCGGTTTCGACAGACAGCTGTCCATACCCGATTCGAGGCAACGCTGCTTCTCTTCCGCCAGCGCGTTCGCCGTCACGCCAACCACGGGAAGCGTTAAGCCCAGCTGGCGGATCCGCTGCGTCAGTCGGTAACCGTCCATATTGGGCATATTGACGTCGCTCAGCACGATGTCGATCGCGTTTTTACTCAGCACATTCAGCGCATCAACGCCGTCGTTCGCCGTTTTGCACTGATAGCCAAGCGATCCCAACTGATCGGCCAGCAGGCGGCGGTTAATCGGGTGATCGTCAACCACGAGGATCATCATGTCGTCATTCGCCGCTGCCGTGTTCTCCGGCGCTGGCAGCGCCGCGCTGGCGCTGTCGGCGTGCTCAGCCTCGATGCGGTATATCCGCGCCAGTAGCGGCGTGAGTTCATGCGGCGAGGCGACGCTTTGGATCCACTCCCCTGTGGCGCGCTCCAGCGGAATGCCGATATGGCGACGACAGAAAATAATCGCCGCCCGCCCGGCCCACGCCTGCGGCGGCTCATCATCCGTGATAAGAACGTCATCGGCCTGCGGCGTCTGCCCTTCGTACAGGCGCACCTTCACGCCATAGCGCGCCAGCAGCGACTCAATGAACCCGGCCAGTGAGGCATTGCGTACCGCCAACCAGCAGCATTTTCCACGCAGCCCGTCATAGGCTGACGCCACAGCCAGCTTCGCGCCATAGAGCGGAATACGGATTGTAAACTGGCTGCCCATCCCCGGCTCGGAGTCGACGGCAATATCGCCATCCATCATGTTGATAAGTTTCTCGCAAATCGCCAGCCCCAGTCCCGTCCCCTGGAAGTTGCGCTGCACGCCGGTTCCCACCTGGAAGAACGGGTCGAACAGGCGCACCACCTCTTTTGCCGGAATACCGACGCCGGTGTCACGCACGCTGATGCTGAGGTAATCGCTGTCCTGCTGCAGGTGCAGGATAATACAGCCCATGTCAGTAAATTTAATGGCGTTGCTGAGCAGGTTGGAAATCACCTGCTGCAGGCGCATCGGGTCGCCGACCATCAGCGGCGGGACGTCCGGGTCGATAAAGCAGTACAACCCGAGCTGTTTACGTACCACCAGCGGCAGGTAGTTCGCCGTTATATGGTTCATCACCTCGCGCGGAGAAAACTCACGTGGCTCAATTTTCAGCTGTTCGGACTCAATTTTCGAGAAATCGAGAATATCGCTGATGATCTTCAGCAGCAGGCTCGACGAGTTGCTCATGGCGGTTACGAGACGATCGACCCCTTTCGGCAGCTCTTTAGTATGCAGCAGGTCGAGGTTGCCGATGATGCCATACAGCGGCGTACGCAGCTCGTGGCTGACGGTCGCAAGGAACATCGATTTTGACTGGCTGGCCTGCTCTGCCGCCTGCGCCATCTCCTGTAGCGACTCTTCCATCTTCACGCGCGAGCTGACGTCCACCAGCACGCAAATCGCCACGTTTTCATTGCGGTAGCGGGAGTGGACAAAGCTTATCTGCAGGTTGGTATTGTTGCTGGTCAACACATCGACAAAGTTGACCTGCTGGCCGCAGATTATCTGCGTCAGCCGCTGGCGGTCTTCGTGCGTCAGCATGTTGAGGTAGTTGTGCGCCAGTTCGTTGCTCAGGATATTGGTGCCGTCCTGAGTTCGCAGAATACAGATCCCCACTGGCGCGGAAGCCACGATTTTGCGGTTAAACTGTTCATGTTCTTCCAGCCGCTGGGCATCGACCTCTGCGGGAATAAAAATGCGTCGTTCGTACATCCGCGCCATGGTAAACAGCGCAAGCCCGGTCAACACGTTCAGCAGCACCGCGTTGAGAATGAGCATGCGAATACTCTCCAGCACGATATCGACCGGTACCGAGTAGACGATGCTGAGCGATGACGGCGCAAGGTTCTTCTTCATCACCAGCTCGCGATAACCGCCGGTATAACCAAACCACTCGCGCTCCTGCATCCAGCGCGGCTCTATCTTCAGTTTGTTTTCTGGCCCCACCAGCGAAATCAGCGGCTGTCCGTTTTCATCCAGGATGGTCACGCTAACCGGTAAGCTGCCCGGCGTGAAGAAATTTTCCATGCGAATGGTCTGCTCAATCCCCAGCAGCGCCTGCAGACGATTGGCGAGATACACCGGCGTCAGGGCATAAAAATACCCCACACCCGGGCGCGGCCCCTGGCTTATCCAGAACAGATTGTTACCGCGCTCGTCATGCGGCGCATTGCGGTATTTCATGATCCGCTCATGCAGCGTTTTCAGCGCCTGATCCCGCTCCATAGGCATATCACGCAGGCCAAAGTTCGCCATACAGAGATTGTCGCTGCCGATGAAGAACACCCGGTTGAGATCGTAGGCGGCAGAAAAATTGTCACGCCAGTAGCGCATAAACCAGGCCAGCGATTCCAGCGAACTACGCCAGGTGGTGCTCAGGGTTCCACAGTCGGAATCAGGAAATAGCGGTTCAAAATCAGGTACTTCTGCGCTGTCCTTCGCCGTTCTGGAGGAGAGCACGCCGTTATCTGCGGTGAGGCGATTTTCCGCGATGTACTTCAGCTCCTTCATCACATCGGAAGTCCGCTGAATATAGCGCTGCGCCTGGTCGTAACTTAAGTTGAACTCCTGGTGAATCTCCGACTCTTTGCTGTGCAGCGCGTTCACGATGTAAAACACGGTGATAAAGGCGACCAACAGCCACAGTAATAGCGCCAGCGCCCGAAACAGGTAACGAGAGACTTTCAGGGTGGTACGGAAGGAGACAAGGTATTTCAACGTTCGGCCGTCTGCGAGCAAAAAAGATGAGCTTAAGGTAGCGGTAAAATGAAAACCCCGCAACGTTATCCCGGCCTTCCTGTCGTCTGAATTGTTGGGCTCCGATAACAAAAAGGGCCAGTATTCTGGCCCTTTCACATGACTTTCGCTTTACGCCGTATTACTCGTCGGCGTCATCCGCAACATCGTCGTCAGTGTCGGTTTCCGGCGCGATTTCATCGTCGCCTTCCGCCGCGCTGCCGTCGATGGCATCGAGCTCTTCATCATCAACCGGTTCAGCCACGCGCTGCAGACCCACCACGTGCTCATCTTCCGCAGTACGGATGAGGATCACGCCCTGGGTATTACGCCCTACTACGCTGATTTCCGACACGCGGGTACGCACCAGCGTACCGGCATCGGTGATCATCATGATCTGGTCGCAGTCGTCAACCTGCACCGCACCGACCACGGAGCCGTTGCGCTCGGTGACCTTGATGGAGATAACGCCCTGGGTGCCGCGAGACTTGGTCGGGTATTCGCCTTCCGCCGTACGCTTACCGTAACCATTCTGCGTCACGGTGAGGATTGCCCCTTCGCCGCGCGGAATAATCAGGGAAACGACGCTGTCTTCGCCCGCCAGTTTGATGCCGCGTACGCCAGTCGCCGTACGGCCCATGGCGCGCACAGCGTTCTCTTTAAAGCGCACCACTTTACCGGCGGCAGAGAACAGCATGACTTCATCAGTACCGGAGGTCAGATCCACGCCAATCAGCTCGTCGCCCTCGTTGAGGTTAACGGCGATGATACCGGCAGAACGTGGACGGCTGAACTCGGTCAGCGCCGTTTTCTTCACGGTGCCGCTGGCGGTCGCCATAAAGACGTTCACGCCCTCTTCGTACTCGCGTACCGGCAGAATCGCGGTGATACGCTCATCGGCTTCCAGCGGCAGCAGATTGACGATCGGACGTCCGCGCGCGCCACGGCTGGCTTCCGGCAGTTGGTACACCTTCATCCAGTACAGGCGACCGCGGCTGGAGAAGCAGAGGATCGTGTCATGGGTGTTAGCGACCAGCAGGCGGTCGATAAAGTCTTCTTCTTTGATACGTGCCGCCGATTTCCCTTTCCCGCCGCGACGCTGCGCTTCGTAATCGGTTAACGGCTGATACTTCACGTAGCCCTGATGAGACAGGGTCACAACAACGTCTTCCTGATTGATCAGGTCTTCGATGTTAATATCGGCGCTGTTGGCGGTGATTTCGGTACGACGCTCGTCGCCGAACTGCTCACGAATGAGCTCCAGCTCTTCGCGAATAACTTCCATCAGGCGATCGGCGCTGCCGAGAATGTGCAGCAACTCGGCAATCTGCTCCAGCAGCTCTTTGTACTCGTCGAGCAGTTTTTCATGCTCAAGGCCGGTCAGCTTCTGCAAACGCAGATCCAGAATCGCCTGCGCCTGCTGTTCGGTCAGGAAGTACTTGCCGTCGTGGATGCCGAACTGCGGCTCCAGCCACTCCGGACGCGCGGCGTCATCGCCAGCGCGCTCGAGCATTGCGGAGACGTTGCCGAGATCCCAGGGCTGCGCGATCAGCGCCGCTTTCGCTTCCGCCGGGGTCGGCGCGCGGCGAATCAGCTCGATGATAGGATCGATGTTGGCCAGCGCGATGGCCAGCGCTTCAAGGATGTGCGCACGGTCGCGCGCTTTACGCAGTTCGAAAATCGTACGACGCGTCACCACTTCACGGCGGTGGCGGACAAACGCTTCGAGGATCTCTTTGAGGTTCATGATCTTCGGCTGACCATGGTGCAGCGCAACCATGTTGATGCCGAAAGAAACCTGCAGCTGAGTCTGCGAATAGAGGTTATTAAGCACCACTTCGCCGACCGCATCGCGTTTGATTTCAATAACGATGCGCATACCGTCTTTATCAGACTCGTCGCGCAGCGCGCTGATGCCTTCAACGCGTTTGTCTTTCACCAGCTCGGCGATTTTCTCAATCAGGCGCGCTTTGTTCACCTGATACGGAATTTCGTGCACGATGATGGTTTCACGACCGGTTTTGGCGTCCGCTTCCACTTCCGCGCGAGCGCGAATGTACACTTTGCCGCGACCGGTGCGGTAGGCTTCTTCAATGCCGCGACGGCCGTTGATGATAGCCGCCGTCGGGAAGTCTGGCCCCGGGATATGCTCCATCAGCCCTTCAACGGTGATATTTTCATCGTCGATATAGGCCAGACAGCCGTTGATCACTTCCGTCAGGTTGTGCGGTGGAATGTTGGTCGCCATACCTACGGCGATACCGGACGAACCGTTCACTAACAGGTTCGGGATTTTGGTCGGCATAACGTCCGGAATTTTTTCCGTGCCGTCATAGTTATCGACGAAATCCACCGTCTCTTTTTCGAGATCGGCCATCAGCTCATGGGCAATCTTCGCCAGACGGATTTCCGTATAACGCATTGCCGCCGCAGAGTCGCCGTCAATAGAACCGAAGTTACCCTGACCATCGACCAGCATGTAGCGCAGCGAGAACGGCTGCGCCATACGGACGATGGTGTCATACACCGCGGAATCACCGTGGGGATGGTATTTACCGATGACGTCACCCACGACGCGGGCAGATTTTTTATAGGCTTTGTTCCAGTCATTGCCCAGTACGTTCATGGCGTAAAGTACGCGACGGTGTACCGGCTTCAGGCCATCTCGGACATCCGGCAGCGCACGGCCAACAATGACCGACATCGCATAATCCAGATAAGAGTTCTTCAGCTCTTCCTCAATGTTGACCGGTGTAATTTCTCTCGCAAGGTCGCTCATCTAACCGCTATCCCTCTACATTTTTCCCGGATTCAAAGGTCGCAAATTATAACACAGCCACAGGAATAGAGCTAAACCAATACGGTTTATTCGCGCCTGTCACCTGATATACTCGCAGGCCTGAACAAAAAAGGAGTAATAGCGTCCATGAATGCCGAAAAACCGCCGGTGGCAAACGTCGATCATGACGAAATCGCCAAATTTGAAGCCGTCGCCTCACGCTGGTGGGACCTGGAAGGTGAATTTAAACCGCTGCACCGCATCAACCCGCTGCGCCTGGGTTACATCGCCAGCCGCGCCGACGGTTTGTTTGGTAAAAAGGTGCTGGATGTTGGCTGCGGCGGCGGGATCCTTGCCGAAAGCATGGCGCGCGAAGGCGCGACCGTCACCGGGTTAGATATGGGGTTTGAACCGCTTCAGGTGGCGCGACTGCACGCACTGGAAACCGGTATTCCGGTCGACTATGTTCAGGAAACCGTGGAGGCCCACGCGGTGCAGAACCCGCATCAGTATGACGTGGTGACCTGTATGGAGATGCTTGAGCACGTACCGGACCCAGCGTCGGTAGTGAAAGCCTGTGCGCAACTGGTGAAACCCGGCGGCCACGTCTTTTTCTCGACGCTAAACCGCAACGGCAAAGCGTGGCTGATGGCGGTCGTCGGCGCGGAGTACATCCTGCGCATGGTGCCGAAAGGCACGCACGACGTGAAGAAGTTCATTAAGCCCGCCGAACTGCTGAGCTGGGTGGACCTCACCGTTTTGCGCGAGCAGCATATGACGGGCCTGCACTACAACCCCCTCACTGACCGCTTTACGCTGGGGCCGGGCGTTGATGTTAATTATATGTTGCATACCAGAGCCAAAAACGACTAACGTCATAGAATATTCTTATAAATATTGCGCAGCATTCTGCTGCGCATTTCCCCACTGCGTTGAAGAAATCAGCACTCGATCAAATTTTCATTTTTTTTCTTCGAATATTGACAATCCGTCCAGGCCTTATGGTACGTGGACTTAGCGTTTATTACGCTTCGGCAACCTCAATTTAACGTCAAAATCAACCCTTGTACTCAAAAGAATCCTTACTAGAATACTCACCATATAGCGTCTCACTTATCAAACAACCCCTACATATAGTATTTATCCACAGAGTTAGTCACAATGGTGTCCTGTGGATAAACGGGGGATATTTTTCTTTTCACGGACAGGTAAAAGCACATGAATCAGAGTCTGCTGGTGACAAAGCGTGATGGCCGGACAGAGCGCATCAATCTCGACAAAATTCATCGAGTGCTGGATTGGGCGGCTGAGGGGCTGAACAACGTTTCTATTTCTCAGGTTGAACTGCGTTCGCATATTCAGTTCTATGACGGCATCAAAACCGCCGACATCCATGAGACTATCATTAAAGCCGCTGCGGACCTGATTTCCCGCGATGCGCCAGACTATCAGTACCTGGCGGCGCGCCTGGCGATTTTCCACCTGCGTAAAAAAGCTTACGGCCAGTTTGAGCCGCCAGCGCTGTACAACCACGTGGTTAAAATGGTTGAACTCGGCAAGTACGATAATCATCTGCTGGAAGACTACACGGAAGAAGAGTTCAAGCAGATGGATGGCTTTATCGACCACTGGCGCGATATGAACTTCTCCTACGCGGCGGTTAAGCAGCTGGAAGGCAAATACCTGGTCCAGAACCGCGTCACCGGGGAAATCTACGAGAGCGCGCAGTTCCTCTATATTCTGGTCGCCGCGTGCCTGTTCTCCAACTACCCGCGCGAAACCCGTCTGGACTACGTGAAGCGTTTCTATGACGCGGTATCGACGTTCAAAATTTCGCTGCCGACGCCAATCATGTCCGGCGTGCGCACCCCAACCCGCCAGTTCAGCTCCTGCGTACTGATCGAGTGCGGCGACAGCCTGGATTCCATCAACGCCACCTCCAGCGCCATTGTGAAATACGTCTCTCAGCGTGCCGGTATCGGCATCAACGCGGGCCGTATTCGCGCGCTGGGCAGCCCGATTCGCGGCGGTGAAGCATTCCACACCGGCTGTATCCCGTTCTACAAGCACTTCCAGACTGCGGTGAAGTCCTGCTCCCAGGGCGGCGTACGCGGCGGCGCGGCGACGCTCTTCTACCCGATGTGGCATCTGGAAGTCGAAAGTCTGCTGGTGTTGAAAAACAACCGCGGCACCGACGCTAACCGCGTTCGTCACATGGACTACGGCGTACAGATCAACAAGCTGATGTACACCCGCCTGCTGAAAGGCGAAGACATCACCCTGTTCAGCCCGTCGGACGTCCCGGGGCTGTACGACGCCTTCTTCGCCGATCAGGACGAGTTCGAGCGTCTGTATACCAAATACGAACAAGACACCAGCATCCGTCAGCAGCGCATCAAGGCCGTCGACCTGTTCTCGCTGATGATGCAGGAGCGCGCCTCTACGGGCCGTATCTATATTCAGAACGTTGACCACTGCAACACCCACAGCCCGTTCGACCCGGCGGTGGCACCGGTGCGTCAGTCCAACCTGTGCCTGGAAATCGCGCTGCCGACCAGGCCGCTGGAAGATATTAACGACGAAAGCGGTGAAATTGCGCTGTGTACGCTGTCGGCGTTCAACCTCGGCGCTATCTCAAGCCTGGATGAGCTCGAAGAGCTGGCTGTGCTGGCGGTTCGCGCGCTGGATGCGCTGCTGGATTATCAGGACTACCCGATTCCGGCGGCAAAACGCGGCGCGATGGGGCGTCGTACTCTGGGTGTCGGCGTGATCAACTTCGCCTGTTACCTGGCGAAGCACGGTAAACGCTACTCCGACGGCAGCGCCAACAACCTGACGCACAAAACGTTTGAAGCCATTCAGTACTATCTGCTGAAGGCCTCTAACGAGCTGGCGAAAGAGCAAGGCGCGTGCCCGTGGTTTAACGAAACCACGTACGCCAAAGGCGTCATGCCGATCGATACCTATAAGAAAGATCTGGATGCGATTGTTAACGAGCCGCTGCACTACGACTGGGACGGGCTGCGTGAATCAATCAAGACGTACGGTCTGCGCAACTCCACGCTGTCCGCGCTGATGCCGTCCGAAACCTCGTCGCAGATCTCTAACGCCACGAACGGCATTGAGCCGCCACGCGGCCACGTCAGCATCAAGGCGTCGAAAGACGGTATTCTGCGCCAGGTGGTGCCGGATTATGAAAACCTGCAGAACGCCTATGAGTTGCTGTGGGAAATGCCGAGCAACGACGGCTACCTGCAGTTGGTCGGCATCATGCAGAAATTTATCGATCAGTCGATTTCTGCCAACACCAACTATGACCCGACACGCTTCCCGTCAGGAAAAGTGCCGATGCAGCAACTGCTGAAAGACCTGCTCAACGCCTATAAATTCGGCGTGAAGACGCTGTACTATCACAACACCCGTGATGGCGCAGAAGACGCGCAGGACGATCTGGCGCCGTCCATTCAGGACGACGGCTGCGAAAGCGGCGCATGTAAGATCTAAGTTATTTTTGCCGGGTGGCGCTACGCTTACCCGGCCTACGGTTTTGTAGGCCCGGCAAACGAAGTGCCGCCGGGCGATACAATCTCAACAGGACTCACTTCAATGGCATACACCACCTTTTCACAGACGAAAAATGACCAACTGCTTGAGCCGATGTTCTTCGGCCAGCCGGTCAACGTGGCGCGCTACGATCAGCAAAAATATGACATTTTCGAAAAGCTGATCGAGAAACAGCTTTCCTTCTTCTGGCGCCCGGAAGAAGTTGACGTTTCCCGCGACCGCATTGATTACCAGGCGCTGCCGGAGCATGAAAAACACATTTTCATCAGCAACCTGAAATATCAGACGCTGCTGGATTCCATTCAGGGTCGCAGCCCGAACGTCGCCCTGCTGCCGCTGATTTCGATTCCGGAGCTGGAAACCTGGGTGGAAACCTGGGCATTCTCTGAGACTATCCATTCTCGCTCCTACACCCATATCATCCGCAATATCGTTAACGATCCGGCGACCGTGTTCGACGACATCGTGACCAACGAGCAGATTCAGAAACGCGCGGAAGGTATCTCACAGTACTACGACACGCTGATCGAACTGACCAGCTACTGGCACCTGCTGGGTGAAGGTACGCATAACGTCAACGGTAAAACCATCACCGTGAACCTGCGCGAGCTGAAAAAGAAACTGTATCTGTGCCTGATGAGCGTTAACGCACTGGAAGCGATTCGCTTTTACGTCAGCTTCGCCTGTTCCTTCGCCTTCGCCGAACGTAAGCTGATGGAAGGCAATGCCAAAATTATTCGCCTGATCGCCCGCGATGAAGCGCTGCATCTCACCGGCACCCAGCACATGCTGAACCTGCTACGTTCAGGCTCTGATGACCCGGAGATGGCGGAAATCGCCGAAGAGTGCAAGCAAGAGTGCTATGACCTGTTCGTTCAGGCCGCGCAGCAGGAAAAAGAGTGGGCGGATTACCTGTTCCGCGACGGCTCGATGATCGGCCTGAACAAAGACATCCTGTGTCAGTATGTCGAGTACATCACCAACATCCGTATGCAGGCCGTCGGGCTCGATCTGCCGTTCCAGACACGCTCTAACCCGATCCCGTGGATCAACACCTGGCTTGTCTCCGACAACGTTCAGGTAGCGCCGCAGGAAGTGGAAGTCAGTTCTTACCTGGTCGGTCAGATCGACGCAGAAGTTGATGCTGACGATCTGAGCAACTTCCAACTCTGATGAGCCGTGTTACCCTTCGCCTCTCCGGCACGCAGGTGCTGTGCCGGGAAGAACACCCGTCGCTGCTGGCGGCGCTGGAGTCGCATAACGTTGAGGTTGAGTACCAGTGCCGGGAAGGCTACTGCGGCTCCTGCCGCTGCCGTCTGGTCGCTGGTCAGGTCGACTGGCTGAGCGAACCGCTGGCGTTTATCCAGCCAGGGGAGATCCTCCCCTGCTGCTGTCGGGCGAAAGGCGATATCGAAATTGAAATGTAATCGTTAGTGAATTTCATGCGCGGAAACCAACGTCGTGGCGCCGCGTTTTTTCATTTGCACGATGTATAACGCCCCGGCAAGCACAACCAGTACCGCGCCCAGCAGATAAATCGCCCGGTAACCGACCCCATCCACCATCAGGCCCATAATAAAAGCGCCAATCGCCAGTCCCGCATCCATTGCATTGAAAAACAGCGAATTCGCGACGCCAATCTTATGCGGCTCCACCGAACTGATAATCTGCGTCTGAAAAACGGGCGTCACCGAACCGTAGCCAATCCCAATCAGCGCCCCGGATAAAATCATCATCAGGCTCCCCTGAGCGTACCCCAGCACGACCAGCCCGAGGGTAAAGGCCAGCAGGCAAGGATACACCACATATCGGGGCCCTTTTTTATCACAGACGTTGCCCGTAAAAGTACGGCACACCATCAGACATACGGCATAACACAGCAAAAAATTGCTCGCCGCCGCCAGCAACCCCAATTCTCGCGCATACAGGGCTAAGAAGGCTGAAACGCCCGCATAGGAAAACGTCATAAAAAACGTCACTGTTGCAAACGGGAGCGCCGCACGATCGAACATCGCGGTGAAACCCAATGTTGGTTTTGAACCATCAGTATGGCGAATGATCGGCGGTACCTTCATTATCAATGCCAGCACAATGCCAAGGGCGGAAACGGCGGTACACAGCCAGAATGCCGGAATAAAGGCGCTATGCCGCGCCATATTCAACCCAATCCACGGCCCGACAACCATCGCCAGCCCCATTGCCAAAGAGAAAAAACTGATGCCCTCTCCACGTCGGGAGGCCGGTATCAACCGCGCGGAAATCGTCCCTTTTACCGTCGTTATCACCCCGAAGGTGATACCATGAAGCACTCGCACAAACAGCAATGCTTCAATGGAGTGGCATAAAGGATATAGCGCGGTCACGACCAAAAAGGCCAGAGAAGAAAGCATCAGAATCATTTTATTCGAATATTTCCCCACCCACTGCCCGGCAAAAGGGCGTACGACAATCGCGGCGATGAGGAAAAATGTGACCAGCAATCCCGCTTTATCGGCCGAAGCGTGTAAATTATCTGCAATGTAGATGGGTAACAGCGTGAGCAGGACGTAAAAGACAAAAAAGATAATGAAGCTGATTATCGTTATTGACCAAAAGTCCTTTGTCCATAATTTTTCTTTCATTGAAAGGTCACCTGTTCATACAGCGCGCAGGTTTATAAAATTCAAGAATGCATCATTCATATAAATAATTGCGGGCGCTATTTTGTGATTTTGTTCGTAAAAAAGAGTATCCTTCTCGCGAGCATTAGTAAAATTACTCATTTTAATATTATTGATTAGTGATTACTTATGACATTAACACAAATCAGCGTCCTGCTCGCCGTGGTCGATGCGGGCGGTTTTACACAAGCAGGCAAGCGGCGCTTTATGAGCCAGTCGGCCGTCAGCCAGGCCATTGCCACTCTGGAAGCGGAGTTAGGCGTTCCCCTTCTCCAGCGGGAACGCCGTAAAGAGGCCTGCCTGACACCTGCCGGGGAGCGAATTGCGGCCCGAATGCGCGCCATACTTCATGAGGTTAACGCCGTGAAAGAACTGGCCGAGCAGGAAAAACGCCAGCCGGTGCGCCAGTTGCGGGTCGGGAGCTTCCCCAGCGTCTGCGCCAGCATCCTGCCCTATGTGGTTCGCTATTTCGAAACCCATCATCCCCAGGTCAAAATTATTCCACACGAAGCCAACAGCGCGGAAATCATCGAAGACTTACGCTCGCAACAGCTGGATGCCGGTTTTGTGCATTTCCCGGTACCGGAGATGTACTCCTTCCCGGTTTATAAAGATAAGTTCACCGTTGTGGTCCCCGAGGAACATCCTTTTTCACAACGTGCGTCTGTTCAATTAGAGGATTTATTTGATGAGGCGTTAATTATCAGCAAAGGACGCTATGAGCTGAGCATTATGTCGTTATTTGAGGAGCAGAATATTACTCCGATAATAAAATATGAGTTCAACCATCCTGCAACCGCAATGAGCTTTATCCATCAGGGGCTGGGAATCGCGCTGCTGCCCGAATTAACCCTTAAAACGCTGGCCCAGCCGCTGCACTCCGTCGCCCTGGAGCCCGCGTTTTATCGACATATTTCGCTTATCGCCAGCGAGCCCCCGGTCGAAGGCAGCCCGCTGGCGCTGCTTGAAGAATGTCTGCGCCAACTGACCCAGACCGTGTTGCGCTAATCAGACAAACGATTAGCGGTGTTCACCCTCTTTTTGCAGAAATTGCACCGCTTTGTCCGGGAAGTCGGTAAACAGCCCGTCGACGCCAGCCTGGTTATACAGCACCTCGTAGAGCTGATCCACATTGCTGGCGTACTCCGGCAGCTTATCAGCGCGCACAGTATACGGATGCACCTGCATCTTGCTGGCGTGCGCTTCCTTAACCATGTTCGTCAGCGTGATGTGACCCGGCGTCGAGCCTTCAGCGATCAGCATATGGTAGTCCGGCCCCACGCCGTCGGCGTACTGGGCAATCTGCTTCATCGCGCCCGGTTTAAACATCCAGTCGTAGCTGTAGTTCACCCATGTTCCGTCAGGGCGTTTCTCCTGGGTTTCGTTCCAGTCGGTGTAAGCAATCAACTGCACCAGATTGAGGTTCATACCCATCTTCGGCTCAAGTTCATTTTTGATGCGCTTAAGCTCATTGACGTCAAAGCACTGCAAATAGACGTTATCCGTTTTGCCGGTGTAGCCGTATTTTTTCAGCACTTCCAGCGTCTTAGCGGCAATGTCTTTGCCTTCCTGATGGTGGAACCACGGCGCTTTAATCTCAGGATAGATACCGATATTTTTCCCTGTCGAGTGGTTCAGCCCCTGGACAAACTCAATCTCCTCTTCAAAGGTATGAATACGGAAATCGGATTTGCCCATCGGGAAGCGTCCGGGGAAGGTCTGCACCTTTTTGCCGTTTTCAATCTCAAAGCCCTCGGTAAACTTCAGCGAACGGATTTCGTCAAGCGTGAAGTCGATGGCGTAGAAACGCCCGTCCTTACGGGCACGGTTGGGAAAACGTTCGGCAACGTCGGTGACGCGGTCAAGATAGTGATCGTGCAGGACGACCAGTTGGTCATCCTTCGTCATCACCAGATCCTGCTCCAGATAGTCCGCGCCCTGGGCATAGGCCATGGCCTTCGCCGGTAGCGTATGCTCCGGCAGATAGCCGCTGGCACCGCGGTGCGCAATGACGATTTTATCGGTCGCCAGCGCCTGGCTTGCCAGGGCGCCTGCCAGCAGCAGGCCGGTGGCGATACGGGTCAATGTGCTCTTCATTTCTGCTCTCCTTCCTGACGTTTTGCCAGCACTTGTGCGTGGTGGCGTTTTTCGCCAAACATCACGACCACCAGCAGCAGTACCGCCAGAATGCTGCCGCCAATCATCACCATAAAGCCGCCGTCCCAGCCGAAGAAGTCGACGGTGTAGCCAACAATGGCGCTGGCTGCGACGGAACCGCCGAGGTAGCCGAACAGTCCGGTAAACCCGGCGGCAGTCCCTGCCGCTTTCTTCGGCGCCAGCTCAAGCGCATGCAGGCCAATCAGCATCACCGGTCCGTAGATAAGGAAGCCGATCACAATCATACAAATCATGTCGACCGTCGGGTTGCCCGGCGGGTTGAGCCAGTAAACGATGGTGGCGATGGTCACCAGGGTCATAAAGAAGACCCCGGTCGCGCCGCGGTTGCCCTTAAACACGCGGTCCGACATCCAGCCGCAAATCAGCGTGCCCGGAATACCGGCATACTCGTACAGAAAATAGGCCCAGGAGGATTTATCCAGCGCGAAGTGCTTCACCTCTTTAAGGTAGGTCGGTGACCAGTCGAGAATGCCGTAGCGCAGCAGATAAACGAAGACGTTCGCCACGGCGATGTACCACAACAGCTTGTTGGGCAGCACGTACTGCATGAAGATCTGTTTTGCCGTCAGCTCTTCTTCATGCTTCGCGTTGTAATCATCCGGGTAGTCGTTTTTGTACTCTTCAATCGGCGGCAGACCGCAAGATTGCGGGGTGTCGCGCATCAGCGCGAAAGCGAAAATCGCCACCACAATAGCGCCAAACGCTGGCATATACAGCGCCGCATGCCAGTCATTAAACCAGGCCATCCCGAGCAGGAACAGCAGCGGCGGGATACCGCCGCCGACGTTATGCGCGCAGTTCCACACCGACACGATGCCGCCACGTTCCTTCTGTGACCACCAGTGAACCATGGTACGTCCGCACGGCGGCCACCCCATCCCCTGGAACCAGCCGCAGAGGAACAGCAGCACAAACATCACCATGATGCTCGATGTCGCCCACGGAACGAACCCCATAAACAGCATCACTGCCGCCGCCATAATCAGGCCCGCTGGCAGGAAAATGCGCGGATTCGAGCGGTCAGATACCGAGCCCATGATGAATTTCGAAAAGCCGTAGGCGATAGAAATCCCGGATAGCGCGAAGCCTAAATCACCGCGGGAAAAACCCTGTTCAACGAGGTAAGGCATTGCTAGCGCAAAGTTTTTACGTACCAGATAGTAGGCCGCATAGCCAAAAAAGATCCCGAGGAAAATTTGCCAGCGCAAACGCTTATAGAGGGGGTCTATCTCTGCGTCCGGCAACCGCGTTTTATGGGGTGCAGGTTTAAAAATACTCAACATATTCAGCCTCCGTGGCCACAGGTATCAACAGTCGTCGCAACGACAACATTCACAAAACTTATGAGTTCTCATATTTAGGGCGGGATGGTAGGGAAATGGTTGTTCTCATACTGTGAAACATCGCACAGAATGTTACAGATTTATGACAAAGTGTTCCATAGTGCGCACGAAATCACGTTTCATTTTCCATTTATGCGCGAATATGCTCGAAATCAAACAATCCATGCGATTTATATGGCTAAATGGAAGAAAACGAAAATAGAGGGAATGTCATGACCTTCAGCCAGAAACAGGAAAGCGATGTCATTATTATCGGCGGCGGCGCAACAGGCGCGGGCATCGCCCGTGATTGCGCGCTGCGGGGGCTCAACGTCATTCTTGTTGAACGTGATGATATTGCCACCGGCGCGACCGGGCGCAACCACGGCCTGCTGCACAGCGGCGCGCGGTATGCCGTGACCGATGGCGAATCCGCCCGGGAATGCATCTCGGAAAACCAGATCCTCAAGCGCATCGCCCGCCACTGTATCGAACCCACCGACGGTCTTTTTATCACCCTGCCGGAAGACTGCATGACCTGGCAAAGCCAGTTCATTGACGCCTGCCGGAACGCGGGCATCAGCGCGGAACCGCTAACGGCGCAGGAGGCGCTGCGTCTTGAACCGTCCGTCAACCCAACGCTGCTTGGCGCAGTCAGGGTGCCGGACGGTACCGTTGACCCGTTTCGCCTGACGGCCGCCAACATGCTGGATGCCCGCGAACATGGCGCCACGATCCTCACCGGCTGCGAAGTCACCGGCCTTATCCGTCAGAATGACCGTATCATCGGCGTGACGGTTTTCGACAGCACGCACGGCGAATCGAAAGACCTCTATGCCCAGGTGGTGGTGAATGCGGGCGGTATCTGGGGCCAGCGCATCGCGGAATATGCCGATCTGCGCATCCGCATGTTCCCGGCAAAAGGATCGCTGCTGATTTTCGATCACCGCATCAACCGGCACGTTATCAACCGCTGCCGCAAACCGGCAGATGCCGACATTCTGGTGCCCGGCGACACCATCTCCCTCATCGGCACCACCTCTACTCATATTGATTATCGTGATATCGATGATAACCGGGTAACAGCGGCGGAAGTTGACACCCTGCTGCGCGAAGGAGAGAAGCTGTCGCCCATCATGGCGCAGACCCGAATTTTACGCGCCTACTGCGGCGTTCGCCCGCTGGTCGCCAGCGATGATGACCCCAGCGGGCGCAACGTCAGCCGTGGAATTGTGCTGCTTGATCACGCCGAACGCGACGGTCTGGAAGGCTTTATTACGATTACCGGCGGCAAGCTGATGACCTACCGCCTGATGGCGGAGTGGGCCACCGATGCGGTCTGCCGCAAACTTAACCATACCGCGGTCTGCTCGACAGCCGAGACGCCACTGCCGGGCTCACGGGAGCCAGCGGAAAAAACGCTGCATAAGGTTATCTCGTTACCGGCACCGCTGCGGGGGTCCGCAGTCTATCGCCACGGCGACAGAACACCCGCCTGGCTTGGCGATACCCGTCTGCACCGCAGTCTGGTTTGCGAATGTGAAGCCGTCACGGCAGGCGAGGTGCAGTATGCTGTAGAAAACCTGGCGGTGAAGAACCTGCTCGACCTGCGGCGCAGAACCCGCGTTGGTATGGGCACCTGCCAGGGGGAACTGTGCGCCTGTCGCGCCGCGGCCCTGCTCAACCGCTACCAGGTCACCACGCCAGCGCAGTCTCTGAATCAACTCTCGGAATTTCTTAACGAACGCTGGAAAGGCGTCCAGCCGATCGCGTGGGGAGATGCGCTGCGCGAAAGCGAATTTACCCGCTGGGTATGGCAGGGGTTATGCGGATTAGAAAAGGAGTATCCTCATGAACTTTGATACGGTCATCATCGGCGGCGGGCTTGCGGGCCTGATGTGCGGGCTGGCGTTACAACAACACGGACAGCGCTGCGCGATAATCAGCCGCGGGCAGAGCGCGCTGCACTTCTCTTCCGGCTCGCTGGACCTGCTAAGCCATCTGCCCGACGGCCGCCAGGTGAGCGATGTTATCCAGGGTCTGGCTGAGCTGCCCCGGCAGGCGCCGCTGCACCCTTATTCCCGGCTTGGGGCGGAACAGGTGCTGCGCTATGCCCGCGATGCGGAACAGCTGCTACGCCAGTGCGGCGCCGACATGAAAGGGGTCGTGGAGGCGCCGCATTCACGTCTGACGCCGCTGGGAACGCAGCGTCTGGCCTGGCTAAGCCCGCAGGAAGTGCCGATCGCCGAGCAACTGGCGCCACGCGTGGGCGTTATCGGCATCAGTGGATTCCCGGATTTTCAGCCTCATCTGGCGGCCGCCTCGCTCAACCAGAACGGCTGCGACGCACAAGCGGAAGATCTGGCCCTCCCGCAGCTCGACGTTCTGCGCGATAACCCGTCCGAATTTCGCGCCGTCACCATCGCCCGTTTCCTGGATGATGAGGCTCAGTGGCCCGCCCTGCTCGCCGCGCTTCGCCCTGTCGCTGAACGCTACGATATGCTGTTGCTTCCCGCCTGCTTCGGCCTGCAAAGCGACAGGCTCTGGCACTGGCTGAACGCGCAGCTCCCCTGCCCGCTCTTTTTGCTGCCGACCCTGCCGCCTTCGGTGCCGGGAATGCGTCTGCATAATCAGCTGCAACGGCAGTTTGTGAAAATGGGCGGCGCCTGGTTTGCGGGCGACGAGGTCGTGCAGGTCGACGAGGAGGAGGGCCATATCCGCGCCATCCGCACCCGCAACCACGGGGATATTCCGCTGCGCACGCGCTTTGCGGTGCTGGCCAGCGGCAGCTTCTTCAGCAACGGACTGGTTGCCAGCCGCGACGGTATTCAGGAGCCGGTGCTCGGCCTTGATGTGATGCAGTCCACCTCGCGCGACACCTGGTACAAGACCGACTTTTTCTCCCCTCAGCCCTGGCAACAGTTTGGGGTCATCACCGACGACACGCTGCGCGCCCAGAGGAAGGGGCAACGCTTCGATAACCTGTTCGCCATCGGCGCGGTACTCGGCGGCTATGACCCAATAACACAGGGATGCGGCGGCGGCGTCAGTGTCGTCACCGCCCTGCACGCTGCCCGTCAGATAGCCGAATGCGCAGGAGACCAGTGATGAGCGATACCCGTTTTGAAAGCTGCATCAAATGTACCGTATGCACCACCGCCTGCCCGGTGAGCCGGGTTAACCCGCGCTACCCCGGCCCCAAGCAAGCTGGTCCCGACGGCGAGCGTCTGCGTCTGAAAGACGGCGCGCTGTACGACGAGGCGCTGAAATACTGCATCAACTGCAAGCGCTGCGAGGTTGCCTGCCCGTCTGATGTGAAGATTGGCGATATCATCCAGCGCGCGCGAGCAAACTACAGTACCGCGACGCCCACCCTGCGCGACGCCATCCTCAGCCACACCGACCTGATGGGCACGTTGTCCACCCCCTTCGCGCCGGTAATCAACGCCACAACGGCGCTGAAGCCGGTGCGCCAGCTGCTGGATTTTGCGTTGAAAATCGACCACCGCCGCACGCTGCCGAAATACGGTTTTGGGACTTTCCGCCGCTGGTATCGCAGCGTGGCTGCGCAGCAGGCGCAGTTCCCGCAGCAGGTGGCGTTTTTCCACGGCTGCTATGTGAATTACAATAATCCGCAGTTGGGTAAAGACCTGATTCGCGTACTGAACGCAATGGGTATCGGCGTACAGTTGCTGGAAAAAGAGAAATGCTGCGGCGTACCGCTGATCGCCAACGGTTTTATCGACAAAGCCCGTAAGCAGGCGCAGAGCAACACCGCCGCGATCCGCACCGCTGTGGAGGAGAAAAAACTGCCGGTGATTGCCACATCGTCAACCTGCACCTTTACGTTGCGCGATGAATATCCGCATCTACTGGATGTCGATAACACCGGGCTGCGCGAAAATATTGAGCTTGTCACCCGCTGGTTATGGCGGCAGCTCGACGCCGGGCAAACGCTGCCGCTGCGCCGGATGCCGATGAAGGTGGTGTATCACACCCCCTGCCATATGGAAAAAATGGGCTGGGCGATTTACACGCTGGAGTTGCTGCGCAAAATCCCCGAGCTGGAGGTTATCGTACTGGATTCGCAGTGCTGCGGAATCGCAGGCACCTACGGCTTTAAATCCGAAAACTACCCCACCTCTCAGGCCATCGGCGCGCCGCTGTTCCGCCAGATTGAAGAAAGTGGCGCCGATATGGTGATTACCGACTGCGAAACCTGCAAGTGGCAGATTGAGATGTCCACAAGCCTTCGCTGTGAACATCCCATTACCCTGCTCTCCCGGGCGTTAGTCGAAGCGTAAGCTGTCGACGACGTTAATCCAGCCATGCTCGCTGGCGACCGGTTTACCGGCCAGCCAGCGGCGCAGAATATTCAGCGCCATCATTGCACAGACTTCCTGACGAACCTGGAGACTGTGGCGGGTGGCGTTGAACTTCACCCGCAGGGCGTAGGTGCCTTGCGGGGTGGACAACGCGACGTTCAGATGTTCGTCCTCAAGCCCGCTGACCGCCAGCGCCAGCCCGGCGAAATGCTTACCCCGCCGCTCGGCGGTCCAGTGGGCCGTCTGCGCCAGCGTCTCCTCCTGGGAAGGCACCACTTCGCTTGCCAGCAGCGGTGCGCCCGCCCGCGACAGCTGCAACGCAATCAGCCCGGCGGTAAACTGCTCGCTGAGCGTCAGGCCGAGCTTTCTCTCCTTGAGTGCGACCGCCAACTGCGCCGGTAATCCCTGAGTCCCCTCAAAAATCAGGCTTTCGCCCGCTACGCGCTGCACGTCCGGCCACAGGGTGCGCATCGCCTCGCCCTCAGACGCAGGACCGGTCAGCTTCAGCTCAATAATCGGCATTGAGGAGCGGTAGCCCATGGTCACGCCCGGCGGTAACGTCAGGTGATCCAGGCTCTGCGCCAGATCGCTTTCCGAACGTCCAAACGTGGTCAACCGCAGGCACAGCGGCGGCTCCGGCAGGGTAAAGCGCGCGCGCAGGCGCGGCAGAATCTGCTGCTCCACCATCACTTTGAACTCGGACGGCACGCCGGGGGTGAAAAATATCAGGCAGCGGTTGAGCTGTACGGCGAACCCGCAGGCGGTGCCCACCGGGTTATCGATAAACTCCGCGCTGGCGGGAATTTCGGCCTGTTTGCGATTGCTCGGCGCCATCACCCGTCCGCGTTCACTGAAGAAGCGCTCCATTTGCGCGAGCCACGGCTCATGCAGCACCAGCGCTTCCCCTTTCGCGGTCGCTGCCGCCAGCGCGCTGAGATCGTCGCTGGTTGGCCCCAGCCCGCCGTTAACGATAAGCACGTCGGCATGCTGGCTGCGCTCACGCAGAACAGCCACTAAATCATCAAGATTATCGCCGACGGTGTTGCGCCGGGATAACGGCAATCCCTGATTAAAAAAGAAATCGGCAAGCCACGCGGCATTGGTATCAATAATTTGCCCGTGCAGAACTTCATCGCCAGTGGACAGCATCTCCACGTTTATCATCGTTTTCTCCAGCCTAAGAGGACGATGTACTATAACGCATGTGGCGGGGTAAGAATAAGCTGGCGCGACAGGACGTCGCGCCGGGGGACTCAGAAGCTGGCGGAAACGCCGACGTACGGGCCGTCTGCGATTGTGTTATCACGGTTGCCATCTTTACCTGCCAGGTTCAGGTAACGATAACCGGCTTCGATGCTAATCGGGCGCATAATGGTCCAGCTACCGCCAGCATTCGCTTCTTCATAGCTCTCGATGCCGCTGGAGAGCGAATCCGGAGAGTAGTAGTACTCGCCGAACAGACGGAAGCTGTCGCCGATTTTCCACTGCAAACCGCCGCCCACCGCCGCCGCATAACCGCTGTCGCCGTTTTTCGGATCGGTGTAAACACCTTTACCGCCGACGGTGGCAATGAACGGACCCAGCGGGATGTTAAGGCCAAGACCCAGACCGGCGACATCGCCATCGTTGTCGCTGTGCGTCCAGTTACCGCTGAGCGCAAGACCCGTGCTCTCCGTGCCAAAACCGACACCCAGGTTGGTGTAATGCTCACCCGCCTGACCGCTGACGCTTATCGCGTTTGCCGCAGCCGATACCAACATCAGCCCGGACAAACCTATCAATACACTTTTTTTCATTTTTTAACGTTCCAGCAAACACAAATTAATAAAAGACCCAAAACGGCGAAATTGTACTGCCGTCTCTCGCGGAATCAATGCTCAATTGCGACATTCAGATACAGGATTGTAACCAGTTGCTACGCGGCAACGCCATGATTCATTGAATATTTACAGTCATGGATGTGGGTAATTGTTGTAATTTATCGGTTATATATTGCTGATATAAATAAATACCTGAATTTTACACAACCAGAAACCGGACGCTGACCCGTAAGCCGCCCAGATTCTGGCTGCGCGTCAGCTGCGGGTGGGTACGGTGCAGACGCGCAATATCATTGACCAGCGCGAGACCAATACCCGCGCCTGCGACATTGCCCGCATTGTCCAGCCGCTGGAAAGGCTGCAACGCCTGGCTCGTCAACGCCTCATCGATTCCCGGCCCACTGTCCTCCACCTCCAGCAACACAGCATCCCTCTCTCGCCGCAGGCTGACCGTCACCGTACCGTGGGACGGCGTATATTTCAGCGCGTTATCGAGCAAATTGGCGCACAGTTCGCTCAGCAGCAGGGCATCACCCGCCACCCACACGCTCGCCTGCTCCCCTTCATAACCCAGGTCAATATGTTTGCTTCTGGCCTGCGTCAGACGGGAGAAACAGCTCTGCTGGACGACATCGAGCAGGTCCACCGGCGTGAACTGGCGCTCCCCTTGCTCCTTACGCTTTACCGCAGAGAGCTGCAGCAAACGTTCAGTCAACTGGATAGTGTTATCGAGGGTGTGACTCATTGCCTCCAGACTCTCCCGCCATGCCTGCGGTTGAGCGCTGGTCAGCGCCACCGACGCCTGCGTTTTGAGGATCGCCAGCGGTGTTTTCAGCTGGTGCGAAGCATCGGCGCTAAAGCGCTCCTGACGCGAAATCAACTGCCGAAGACGGTCGATATAGCGGTTAAATGCCACAATCAGCAGCCGTGTTTCCGACCACGGCAGCAGTTCGGGGAGGGGCGTCAGCACGCCCGGCTCGCGGCGCACCATGATGCCGGAAAGCTGTCGCATCGGCCGCAGCACCCGTCGCAGAAGCCATGCCGCCAGCACGAGGGTAAACAGCACCAGAAAGCCCTGGGTAAACACCGACGACAGCAACAGCTGGCGCGCCAGGTAGCGTCGCGACTGCAGGGTTTCCGCGACATAAATTTCGGCCATGCCGCTAATACCGCCTTCGTTGATTGGCTGCAGCAGGCGCGCCACGCGGATGGCTTCGCCGCGAAACTGGGTATGGTAAAACCAGGCCAGCGCCGGATAGAGTTTGGTTGGTGAGGTGGAAGGCGGCATGGCGGGCAAATCATCATAACCGGAGATAACAGCGCCGGTCGGGTCGACCACTTTGTAGTACAGGCGATCGTTCATGTTGAGTTCAAAGCTGTCCAGCACCACCCACGGCACGTTGACCTCAAGCCTGCCTTCACGGACTTCAAAGCGTTCGGAAATCGTTCTGGCTGATGAGAGCAGCGTGCGATCGTAAGCCTGGGTCGCCGCCTGTAGCGCGCTGACATAACTGCTAAAGGATGACAATCCCCACAGCAGCATCAGCGGCAGCCCGAGGTAGAGCAGCAGTTGAGCGAACAACGACTGCGGTTTACGCCATTTCATCACTGCGTTCCAGCACGTAGCCTAGCCCACGCAGCGTGGTGATGCGTACGTTGCTGTCCTGTAGCTTTTTGCGTAAACGGTGGATATAAAGCTCGATACTTTCCGGACTCACGTCATCGTTGAGACTGAATACCTGTTCAAACAGCTGCTGGCGAGACACCGGGCGCAAACGCCGGTACATCAGCACCGTCAGGAGCGCATGCTCGCGCGGCGTAAGCGCCAGGTTTTTCCCCTGCAGTAAGAAATAGCCTTCATCGTGAAAGGCTAAGTCGCCCAGTTGTTGTGTCTCCTGCACCTGCCCTTCGGCGCGACGCAACAGCGCGCGAAGCCTGGCGTCGAGCTCTTCGAGTTCGAACGGTTTGGGTAAATAGTCATCAGCGCCCGCGTTCAGGCCGACCACCCGGTCGGCCACGGCGCTGCGGGCGGTCAACAACAGGACGGGCAGCGTCTGCCCGCGCCTGCGCAGGCGCTGCACCACTTCCAGGCCGTCGAGCCCCGGCATGCCGATATCCAGTACCGCCAGCGCATATTTTTCGCTTTGCAGCAGGTGATCCGCCGCTCGCCCGTCGCTGACGGCATCTACGGCAAAACCGCCCTGCACAAGGGCTTTTTCCAGCCAGTGAGCCAGCTCACGGTTATCTTCCGCTAATAAGAGACGCATATCACATCCTGTAAAGTTTCTGCCGCAGTGAAAGGGAATTGAAAGGTTATTGTTTTAACAATCACGCAACTGAACCGCTACATGGCGCTTCACAGAATCACAAAAAAACCGTTGAACCTGATAAACAACGTCATCGTGGCGTGAGGACTGATAATGAAAAAACCGCTCCTGCAAACATTCATCGCTAGCGCATTACTGATAAGCAACGTCTCCGCCTTCGCCACAGAGGCGCCGGGCCGTACCGAATGTATCGCCCCCGCAAAACCCGGCGGTGGTTTTGATCTCACCTGTAAGCTGATTCAGGTCAGCCTACAGGAAACCGGCGCTATCGAGAAACCGATGCGCGTGACCTATATGCCCGGCGGCGTAGGCGCGGTTGCTTATAACGCCATCGTCGCTCAGCGTCCGGCGGAAGCAGGCACCGTTGTGGCTTTCTCCGGCGGCTCGCTGCTGAACCTGTCGCAGGGTAAATTTGGCCGTTATGGCGTTGATGACGTGCGCTGGCTGGCAAGCGTGGGCACCGACTACGGCATGATTGCGGTACGCGCGGACTCGCCGTGGAAATCGCTGAAGGACCTGCTGACCGCCATGGAAAAAGATCCGAACAGCGTGGTGATTGGCGCAGGCGCCTCTATCGGCAGCCAGGACTGGATGAAAGCGGCCAAACTGGCGCAGCAGGCAAACGTCGATCCGCACAAGATGCGCTATGTCGCTTTCGAGGGCGGCGGAGAGCCGGTCACGGCGCTGATGGGTAATCACGTACAGGCGGTATCCGGCGACCTCAGCGAAATGGTGCCCTACCTACAGGGTGACAAAATCCGCGTCCTGGCGGTGTTTGCCGAAAACCGCCTGCCGGGCCAGTTAGCCAACGTGCCGACCGCCAAAGAACAGGGCTACGACCTGGTATGGCCGATTATTCGCGGCTTCTACGTCGGCCCGAAAGTCAGCGACGACGAGTACAACTGGTGGGTGGAGACTTTCCAGAAGCTCCAGCAGACCGACGAGTTCAAGAAACAGCGCGAGCTTCGCGGTCTGTTTGAATTCAACATGAACGGTAAGGCCCTTGATGAATACGTCAAGAAGCAGGTAACCGACTATCGCGAGCAGGCCAAAAGCTTCGGTCTGGCGAAGTGATTCCGGAGACCAACATGAGCGATCGCATTTTTGCCGGAATCTGGCTGTTGCTGTGCATTGGCGGCCTGATGGTCGCCTGGCAAATTCACAGCGAATACAGCTATGAACCCGTCGGCCCCCGCCCGTTTCCGGTGGGGATCCTGGGTCTGATGCTGTTTTGTTCCGTGGCGCTGCTGCTGCGTAAACCCGATGTGGTGCAGTGGCCGCATCGCCGCGTGCTGCAGCGTTTGCTGGTGATGGTTATCGTGCTGTTGATGTACGCCTGGGGATTCGAGTGGCTCGGCTTCCCGCTAGCGACCGCCATCCTCACCGCCATCATCGGCACGCTGTTTGGCGCCACGATCCCCGCCGCCGGTATGTCCGGCGCGGCCATGGGCATTTTGCTGTGGTACGCCTTCGATCGCCTGCTTGACGTCACCCTGCCTCTCGGCGCATGGCTGAACTAACGGAGATTCACATGGATACCTGGATTTATCTCTCGCAAGGGTTTGCCGTGGCGATGACCCCGGAAAACCTGGTTATTGCGCTGATTGGCTGCTTCGTCGGCACCATCGTTGGGCTGCTGCCGGGCCTCGGCCCGATCAACGGCGTGGCGATTTTACTGCCGCTGGCCTTTGCCCTGCACCTGCCAGCAGAATCCGCGCTGATCCTGCTGGCGACAGTGTATATCGGCTGCGAGTACGGCGGTCGTATCTCCTCCATCCTGTTAAACGTACCTGGCGATGCGGCGGCGATCATGACCGCCCTCGACGGTTACCCGATGGCGCAACAAGGGCGCGGCGGCGTGGCGCTGTCTATCTCCGCCGTCAGCTCTTTTTTCGGCTCAATGATCGCCATTTTCGGCATCATTCTCTTCGCGCCGATGCTGGCGCAATGGTCGCTGGCGTTTGGCCCGGCAGAGTATTTCGCCCTGATGGTGTTTGCCATTGCCTGCCTCGGCAGCATGATGGCGCAAAATCCGCTGAAGTCGTTTCTGGCGGCGTTGATCGGACTGGGCCTGGCGACGGTAGGCGTTGATGCCAACACCGGGGTATACCGTTTTACCTTCGACAGCGTCCATTTGTCCGACGGCGTACAGTTTATCGTGGTGGTGATTGGCCTGTTCTCAGTTTCCGAGATCCTGCTGATGCTGGAAAGCACCAGCAGCGGGCAAACGCTGGTGCGTAAAACCGGACGTATGCTGTTTAACGGCAAAGAAGCGGTGCAGTGCGCAGGCGCCACGCTGCGCTCCTCAGTGATCGGCTTTTTCGTCGGCGTTCTGCCGGGCGCGGGCGCGACCATCGCCAGCGCTATCACCTACATGACCGAGAAGAAGATCAGCGGCAACAGCGACAGCTTCGGGAAAGGGGATATTCGCGGCGTGGCGGCGCCGGAGGCGGCGAACAACGCCTCAGCCTGCGGCTCGTTTATCCCGATGCTGACCCTGGGCGTACCGGGCTCCGGCACCACGGCGGTGATGATGGGCGCGCTGACGCTGTACAACATCACGCCAGGCCCGGCGATGTTCACCGAACAGCCGGATATCGTCTGGGGGCTGATTGCGGCGTTGCTTATCGCCAACGTCATGCTGCTTATCATGAACATTCCGCTGATTGGCCTGTTCACCCGTATGCTGAGCATCCCGTTGTGGTTCCTGGTACCGGCGATTGCCGCGGTCTCCGCAGTGGGTGTTTATGCGGTACACAGCACCACCTTTGACCTGGTTCTGATGGTGGCGCTGGGCGTGTTAGGCTACATTTTACGCAAAATGCACTTCCCGATGTCGCCGCTGATCCTCGGCTTCGTGCTGGGAGAGATGCTGGAGCAAAACCTGCGCCGCGCCCTGTCCATCAGCAACGGCAGCATGAATATTCTGTGGGGAAGCGGTGTGGCGAAGACGCTGTTGGTCATGGCGATCGCGGTGATTGTCGTCCCGCCGGTCCTGCGACTCCTGCGCAAGCGCCAGCGTAAACCGACCGCTGAGGCGAGCTAACCGTTCAGGGTTTCATTCACCCATTGTGTCAGCGCCCGGCGGGAGATTTTAATCCCGCCGGTTTTTACAGCGGCAGGCAGCAGCAACCAGCGTACCGGCTGCTGAAAACGCGCCAGCTTATCGCTCGCCCAGCCGGGCAGAGATTCAATCTCCAGTCCCTCGCGTCCTTCGATCACCGCCACAGGGCGCTGACCGTACTCGCGGTCAGTCAACGGTACAATAAACACCTGCTCCACCAGCGGATGACGGGCAATCACCCGCTCCACTTCCTCCGGCTGGACACCTTCCCCGCCGCAGAAAAAGAGGTTATCCATTCGGCCAATCACCGTCAGCCGACCATGATGCAACTCACCGCGATCGCGCGTGGCGAACCAGCCCTGCGCATTCACCAACGGCGTCAGCGCGCCGTCGCGCCAGTAGCCTGAGGCCTGGCTTGCGGCACGCAGCCAGATTTCACCGTCCACGATACGCACTTCGCGTCCCGGCAGCGGATACCCGACGTCCGGTAGCCCATCGGTCTCTTTGGCGCACACAGTAGAAGCGAATTCGGTTAACCCATAGCCGCAAAAGGTGCGGATACCACGGGCATGCGACTGTTCGGCCAGTTCAACCGCAATCGCCGCGCCGCCCAACAGCACGCTTTTCAACGACAACGGCGCGTTGTCGTTAAGCAGACGCCAGAGTTGGGTCGGCACCAGCGAGGCATGCGTACAGCCCTGCAAGGCCTGCGCCAGCGGCTGACGCTCGCGCACGGTCATCCGTGCGCCTGCCAGCAGCCAGCGCCAGAGGATCCCCTGGCCGGAGACATGAAACAGCGGCAGCGACAGCAGCCAGTCATCTTCATCGCAATACGGTATCAGCGCCAGCACGCCCCTGGCGCTGGCCAGATGTGCGCCAGCGGTATGCACCGCCGCTTTCGGCAGACCACTGGAGCCGGAGGTGAAGGTCATGGTGGCGAGCCTGTCCGCCAGCCACGGCGCGGCAAACGCGCCCTCCGCTTCTGTAAGCGCCAGCGGCGCAAGCCCTGCAAAACCCGGCTCATCCGTCAGGTGCAGCACAAAGCGCAGCGATAACGACGGCAGCAGCGTGGACACCAGCTCGCACGGCAACTGAGGATTCACCGGCAATACCCGCGCCCCGCATTGCAGGAGCGCCAGCCACGCCAGCAGCGTTTGCGGATGGTTGTACGCCCGCAATAGCACCCCGTCGCCGACCTGAAGCCGTTGGCGCGCAAAACCAGCGGCAAGGCGGTCAATCTGCTGACAAAGCTGCTGCCAGTTCAGCCTCTGGTTGCCAAGCCGCAGCGCCTGCGCCTGCGGGCGCTCATCGCGCCAGCGCCGCCACGGCCAGTCGTCAAAAGTCATAGCAGCGGTTCCAGACCATCCAGCGCGATACAGGGTAATTCGCTGTGCGGCCAGCGGCGAACCAGTTGCGCCTGCATCAGGTTCAACGTATCGAGCCCCGGAATAGTCTCCGGCGTCAGCCACGCGGCAATCCGCGCCAGCTGGGTCAGACCGAGACTTGACTCTATCGAGGAGCTTATCACCGCCGTCAGCCCCAGCGCGTGCGCGGCGGCCACCTGCTCGCGCACTTTTTGCAGACTGCCGGTCAGCGTCGGTTTAATCACCACCGCGCTGACGCCCGGTTCAGCGGCAAAGGTGAAATCCGCCTCGCGCAGGCTTTCATCCCAGGCGATAGCGATGCCGGTTTCACGGGCAAAGACGCGGGAATCGTCCCGCGTGCGGCAGGGCTCCTCCAGAAACGCAATGCGTGCGCGGTAGTCCGGGTTGACGTATTTCGCGAACTGCTGCGCCTTCAGCGGCGTCCACGCGCGGTTAGCGTCAAGGCGCAGCTTCAGATCGGGGATCGCTTCCAGCAACAGGTTGACCACCATACCGTCGCGCACCGCCTCCCATAGTCCGACCTTCACCTTCGCCACTTTCTCCCCCGGCATTTGCTGGAGGACGGCAAACAGCTCGTCCGGATCGCCAGTGCACAGCGGCGCGGCGCGGTAATCGGCCGCATCGGGCAACTCACCGGTGAGTTCGGCCTGCGCGCAGCTTACGCCAAACGCGACTGACGGCAGCAGCGGCAGCGCGGCGTCATCACCGTCGCGCCAGCGCTGCGTCCAGGCCACGGCCTCGGCCTGCGCCTCTTCCAGGCTTTCGGCGCTAAACCCGGGCAAAGGGGAAATTTCCCCCCAGCCTTCGCGCTCGCCCTGACGCAAACAGAGCAATAAACCCTCGCGGGTTTTCAGGCGCCGCTCGCGCAGCACCACGCCCGCATCCATCGGGATCTGCCAACGGTAGATCCGGGCACTACGCTCAGGTGCTGACATTACGGGTTCCGTTTGAATTTGCTGAAATCAGGCTGACGCTTCTGGTTGAACGCATTGCGCCCTTCCTGCCCTTCTTCGGTCATATAGAACAGCATCGTGGCGTTACCCGCCAGCTCCTGCAACCCTGCCTGGCCATCACAGTCGGCGTTCAGCGCCGCTTTCAGGCAACGCAGCGCCATCGGGCTGTTTTGCAGCATTTCGCGACACCAGCGAACGGTTTCCTTTTCCAGCTCCGCCAGCGGAACAACCGTGTTCACCAGCCCCATGTCCAGCGCTTCCTGAGCGTTGTACTGACGGCACAGGAACCAGATTTCGCGCGCTTTTTTCTGCCCGACGATGCGCGCCATATAGGAAGCGCCCCAGCCGCCGTCGAAGGAGCCGACTTTCGGCCCGGTCTGGCCGAAGATGGCGTTTTCAGCGGCAATGGTCAGGTCGCACATCATGTGCAGCACATGACCGCCGCCGATGGAGTACCCGGCCACCATCGCCACCACCGGTTTCGGACAGGTGCGGATCTGACGCTGGAAATCGAGCACGTTGAGGTGATGCATGCCGGTGTCATCCTGGTAGCCGCCGTAGTCGCCGCGGACCTTCTGGTCGCCGCCGGAGCAAAACGCCTTCTCGCCTTCCCCGGTCAGCACAATAACGCCGATGTTGTCGTCATAGCGGGCATCGGCCAGCGCCTGAATCATCTCTTTTACCGTCAGAGGACGAAACGCATTACGCACCTGCGGGCGGTTAATGGTGATTTTCGCAATCCCGTCAGCCGACTTGTGATAGCGAATATCCTCAAAACCTTCGGAACAGTCCTGCCAGTCAACCGGCGCGTAGAGCATGTTTTCATCAGGATGGATCATAATGGGTCCTTTAATCAGAAATGCACAATCTGCGCCAGACGCTCCGCCACTTCCCCGGGGTTCTCCCGGTGCGCGTTGTGTCCGGCGTGTGAAATCAAATGGCACGACGCGCCCAGCGCCTGCGCAATAGCGCGAAACTTCGGGTCACGTTCGCCACAGAGGTACCAGAAAGCATAGTCGCGAGCCGCAAGCGACGCCCGCAGGTCCGGCTGAACCGCAAGCGAGGTGGCCAGCAGCATATCCGCCAGCCGCGGACCGTTGTTGCGCGCCCGCAGTTGCACCAGCGCCTGACGCTGCGCCTCGTCGAGCGACGCGAAAACCGGCTGACGATACCAGTCATCAAAAACATCTGACAGCGGTTCACCGGCAAAACGCTGCGCCCACTGTTCATCAGAGGACAGCCGCGCCCGCCGCTCAGCCTCATCCTGTAACCCGGGATGACCGCCCTCGACGACAATACCGTTGAGCCCTGGATGGGATTCGCAACAGGCGAAATACATCGCCACCCGGCCGCCGAGCGAGTAGCCCACCAGCCAGTAATTTCGAATGTTATAACGAAGGAGCGTGCTTTTCAGCTGCGCGCAGACCGTCGCAAAGCTGTGGGTCGCCACGTCGCCTGAGGCGCCGTGGCCGGGCAGGTTCACATACAGCCGCGAATAGTCGCCGAGGGTCTCTCCCACCGGCTGCCATTCGCGGTCATCGCCGGAAAAACCGTGCAGGAAGACCAGCCAGCAATCCGCGGTTCTCCCCGGTCGGGCAACGGCCTGTAGGGTCACAGGTGGCTTACCTGCGCCAGCAGGTGTTGCAGCATCTGCGCGCCGTCTGTGTCATTGACCACCAGCTCAATGATCGTCGCGGCAGGCTGCCGCCAGGCGTGGCTCATCACCTCGTCCAGTTGCGCCCAACTCTCCGGCCGGGCGTAGCGCAGACCAAACATCTGCGCGGCGTGGTCGAAATGCACGTCCTGCGGCATGGCGTAAAACCGCTCCCTTACGGCTTCCGGCGTTGGCAGCAGCGAGAAAATCTGCCCGCCGTTGTTGTTGACCACAATCAGCACAAACGGCGCGGACACCTGACGAAGCAACGCCAGCGCGTTGAGATCGTACAGCGCGGAGAGGTCGCCCACGATAGCCAGCGTCGCTTTTGCGCTGGCGCGTTGCACCCCGGCGGCGGTTGAAATCAGGCCGTCAATACCGCTCGCCCCGCGGTTGCTGTAGACCGGGTATCCGGCGGGCAACTGCCCCAGGGCGTCAATCAGGCGCACCACCAGGCTGTTGCCGACGAACAGTTGTCCCTGTTCGGGTAAATAGTCGCTGATGCGATGAGCCAGTTGCGCTTCGCCGAAGGTATCGCGCTGCGCGACGGCCATCTGCCAGGCCTGTTTGGACAGGCGCGGGATTTCCACGCACCAGGCCTGACGTTTTTCCGCTGGATGCAGTTCCAGCCAGCGTTCGATATCGCACACCAGGCGGCGACCGCGATGCTGCGCCGGATCCAGGCGCCCCAGCAGGTTATCCACCAGCCAGTACTCATCCGGTTCGCTGCCAGCCTGCCACTGCAGAAGACGCTTACCGGTCAGGCTGCTGCCAAATTGCACCACGATTTGCGCCTGCTCAAGCTCGGCGACCGCCCGGGGGTTGCCGAGCCACAGATCGGCGCACGGCAGCGGCTGCCCGGTTTGCGACAGCACGTCGCTAATCAGCGGCCAGCCGAGGGTATTCGCCCACTCAGCCACTTTTTTGCCTGCCGCCGCGCTCATCCGCCCGGCGACGATCGCGCCGCGCTTTTGCCGCCAAAAAAACCAGTCCCGCTGTTTTTCGCTCTCCAGATGCAGCGCTTCGCGCAGCCAGGGTTTATCGCTCTGCCACCAGTTGCCCAGCGCCTGCTGCCACGCAAGCCCGGTATCATCCATGTCGCCATACAGCGGTTCAGCGAACGGGCAGTTAATATGAACGCCCCCGGCATGCAACTGTCCCATGGCGTTATCAATGGACGACACCAGCCAGCGCGCCGGAATATCTTCGCTCGGGCGCGGCAATGACAGGGTGTGCGACGGATGCGAGGCGAACATGCCCGGCTGACGGATAGCCTGGTTTGCCCCGCAGTCAATAAGCTCCGGAGGCCGATCGGCGGTCAGCAGGATCAGCTTTTCCCCGGTGAGCCCAGCTTCAATCAGCGCGGGATAGAGATTCGCCACCGCCGTACCGGAAGTCACAATCACCGCCACCGGCTGTTTACTCACTTTCGCCAGCCCCAGGGCCAGGTGCCCCAGTCCGCGCTCATCGAAATGGGTGTGATGAATTAAGGCGCTGTGTTCTGCTGCCGCCAGCGTCAGCGGCGTCGAGCGCGACCCTGGCGCAATACAGACATGCTGCACGCCGTGACGGGTTAAAGCTTCAAGGATCACCGCCGCCCAGCGTCGGTTAAATGCGCTTACTGACATGAGATTGTCCGGTATCAATTTTGCGATATAGTATAAATAATCTCTGCTGACAGGTTATTGATATGAGTCGAGAATATTTTATTCGTCGAGCACCAATGACCGTAATCCCGCCGCTTTACTGTTGATTTCCTGCCACTCCTGCTCAGGATCCGAGCCGCGCACAATCCCGGCACCCGCGTAGAGACGCAGGGTATCGCCCGTCACTTTCGCCGAACGCAGCGCCACGCAGAACTCGCTGCGCTCGCGGCTGAGATAGCCTGCCGACCCGGCATACCACTCCCGAACAAACGGCTCATGATGCTCGATAAACTGGCGCGCGATATCGCGCGGCAGCCCGGCGACCGCCGCTGTAGGCTGCAGTTGCTGCAGGCAGCGCGCGTCGTCAGGCGACGTCAGCGTCGTCCAGATACAACGGCGCAGATGCTGTACTTTACGCAGACGCACCACCTGCGGCGGCAGCACTTCCAGAGACTGCACATCATCCTGCAGCCGCTGGCAGATATCCTCCACCACCAGCATATTTTCCCGCTGGTTTTTATCGTCATGCATCAGCCAGTTCGCCAGATGCTGCGCCTGGCGATCTTCAGGGTGGCTGGCAACCGTACCGGCCAACGCTTCAGTGCGCAGCAGATTTCCCCGCCGCCGCCATAGCCGCTCCGGCGAGGAGCCAAGAAAAGCCGTGTTCGCGTCAAACGCCATAAAGAAATGGTAGCAGTGCAGGTTTACCCGACGGCTGGCGGCCATAATGGCCCCGGCGCAAAGCGGTTGGCTAAAATGCAGATCCGTCGCCCGCGCCAGCACCACTTTATCCAGCTCGCCGGAGGCAATCGCGTTGGTCGCCTGGGTAATAAGACGGAACCAACCAGCGCGGTCAGGGTGGTGCCGCTCGCTTTTCAGCGACAGCGACAGAGCGGGCAGCGCGCGCATCGGCTGGAGCTGCGCCAGCAACTCCTGCGCCTGTTGGGCGTCCTGACGCAATGAAGTATCGCTTGAGAGCGTCAAGCGCAGCGAGGCTTTTCCGGCGCTGCGACGCCATTCGAGGCGGGGCAGAAACAGTGCACCCTGCTCCGGCGCAAAGGCATTCAGGCCCCAGACGCGTAAATCCGCCGCCGCAGGCTGCTGTAGAAAATGGTCCGCCTGCGGCAATGCGCTGAAATGGCGCACCGCGCCAAGGGCGGCGACCTCTTCATCGCCGTTGCGCTGCTGCCAGTAAAACTGCGGCCATATCGGTTGATGACAGAGCCACGCGAGGGGGTCAAAGGCGTCGTTTAACGCAAAGGGGATATCAACAAATCGCGTTCCGGGTGCATCAGGAAACTTATCAGACAGAAAACCCTGCAGGCTTTCCAGCGCAACGGAAATGGACAGCACGCGAACCTCCCCCAAATAAAAACCACATATTATAAAGGGTACTGCCGGGAAATAGCAGTACCTAAGATGAGGGAGCCGTATTTACTTAGCGTCGCGCCAGCAGCAAACCTATCACCAGCCCGACCGCCGCGCCTGCACCAATGCCCTGCCAGGGGCGTTCGCGCACATAATCGTCGGCGCGGTAAACTGCGCGCTTCACGCGATAGTAACTGGTATCCGATGCCTTGCTGAGGCGATCTCTTACGTCATCCAGCACGCTTTCCGCCCGCAGTTTCAGCTCAATGTATTTCTGATCAGCAGGATCGCCTGACGACGCCAGAATCTCTTCCAGCGTATCGCTCAACAGGGACAGGTCATCATCAATTCGGGAATCATAAGAATGATATGCCATAAGTTATCTCCTTGTTTGCCAGACTTAACTATAGCCAACCCTCGCCGGTTATGCCTCGCGGGCCATGCCGATATGAGGGATACCGTCTTCGTCATAAACCTCCGTGACCGGGGAAAAACCGAAGTGAGTATAGAACGCCTGAAGGTGTGCCTGCGCGCCAAGGTAGAGCGCCTTGTGAGGCCAGTGACGACGGCAGCTTGCCAGCGTCTGCTCCATCAACCGGTAACCTAACTGTTCACCGCGCGCCGACGCGCTGATGATCACCCGGCCTATGACCACAGGCTCAATGTCATTTTCGCTTTTCAGAATTCTCGCGTACGCCACCAGCTCGCCGTTGCGCCAGCCGAGAATATGGCGGTTTTCGCCGATAAGGTCGTCGCCATCCACATCCTGGTAGGGGCAGGTTTGCTCCACCACAAACACTTCACAGCGCAGCCTGAGCAGTGCGTAAAGCAGGGGAACCGTCAGTTCGCTATGATGCAGATCGTGCCACTCAATCATCCTGGACTCCGTTATACTAGGCTCTGTTTTAGGCCGTGAGGTAACTGCGTTATGGAATTGATTTTTCTCGGGACATCCGCCGGTGTGCCGACCCGTACCCGTAATATGACGTCGATATTGCTCAATTTGCAACAGCCGACGCACGCGGCCATGTGGCTATTCGACTGCGGGGAAGGCACCCAGCATCAGTTTCTGAAAACAGAACACCATCCGGGCAAACTCGATAAAATATTCATTACCCACCTGCACGGCGACCACCTGTTTGGCCTGCCGGGCCTGCTGTGCAGCCGCTCCATGCAGGGCAACCCGGCGGCGTTAACAGTCTATGGCCCTCAAGGCATCCGCGAGTTTGTGGAGATGGCGCTGCGCCTCAGCGGCTCCTGGACCGACTATCCGCTGACCATTGAAGAGGTTTCACCGGGGCTGCTGTTTGACGACGGGCGCTATCGGGTGCTGGCATATCCGCTGAACCATCCGGTCGAGTGCTACGGCTACCGCATCGAAGAACATGATAAGCCAGGCACCCTGAACGCCGCCGCCCTGATTGCCGACGGCATCAAACCCGGGCCGCTGTTCCAGCAGCTCAAACAGGGGCTGACCGTGACCCTGCCCGAGGGTCGCCTCATCGACGGCAGCCAGTATCTCGGCCCGGCGACGCCGGGGCTGAAGCTGGCTATTTTCGGCGATACCGCACCCTGCCCGCAGGCGTTTGAGCTAGCCTGCGGGGTGGATGTGATGGTGCATGAAACCACGCTTGAGGACGCGATGGCGGAGAAAGCCAACAGCCGCGGACACTCCTCGACGCGCCAGGCCGCCACGCTTGCCCGGGAAGCGGGCGCCAAACGGCTCATCATCACCCACGTCAGTTCACGCTACGACCACGACGGCTGTCGTCGGCTGCTCGCTGAGTGTCGCTCGGTGTTTACAGCCTGCGAACTGGCGGAAGATTTCAGCGTCTTCAGTCTGGCATAACGTTTTGCCCGCAGATGCCGATAACGCAAATTAAGGCTCGGCAACTTTCTCACTCTGAGGGCAAAATGGATAATTTCCAGAAAGACATTGATGACAGGGCTAACCTGACCCTGTCTAACCGCTTTGAACTGCTGCTGTTCCGTCTTGGCTCTTCAGCCGATGACAGCAAATCTGAACTGTTCGGCATCAACGTTTTCAAGCTGCGCGAAATCGTGCCGATGCCGGGCTACACCAAACCCGCCGGGATTAAACCGCCGGTCATGGGGATGGTGAATATTCGCGATCAAATTATCCCGGTTATCGACCTGCCCTCCGTGCTGGGTTGTAAAGCGGAAAACGGTCTGAGCATTCTGCTGATTACCGAATACGCCCGCAGCGTTCAGGCGTTCGCCGTCGAGTCGGTGGAAAATATCATCCGTCTCGACTGGACGCAGGTACATACCGCCGAGAAAGCCGTCAACGGCCAGTACATCACCAGCATCGCCTGTCTGGATAACGAGCAGGACAGTAACAATCTGGCGATGGTTATCGACGTTGAACAGATTCTGTATGACATCGTGCCTGCCGACCACGACCTGCACGCTACTCGTCTGAACGATACCCGCAAGCTGCAGATCAAACCCGGCGCCACCACCATTGTGGCGGAAGATTCCAAAGTCGCGCGCGCGATGCTGGAAAAAGGGTTGAAAGCGATGAACATTCCGGCGCAGATGCACGTCACCGGGCAACAGGCGTGGGAAAAAATCGAAAAACTGGCGAAGGAAGCGCAAACGGAGGGCATACCGGTGACCGATAAAATCGCGCTGGTACTGACCGACCTGGAGATGCCTGAAATGGACGGATTCACCCTGACCCGCAAGATCAAAACCGATCCGCGGCTGAAGAACATTCCGGTGGTGATCCACTCCTCGCTATCCGGTAACGCCAACGAAGACCATATCCGTAAAGTCAAAGCGGACGGCTACGTCGCAAAATTTGAGATAAACGAGCTGTCGTCGGTGATTCAGGAAGTGCTGGAACGCGCCGAACGTCGTGAAGAAGGCCCGCTGATTAGCCGCCTGCACTCCGCTTAAGTTTGCGCTGCTGATAAAAAAACCCGCCGAGGCGGGTTTTTTCGTTGTTACATCATCGGCATCGCCAGTTGGACGATACTGATAAGCGGCTGCGGGTAGATACCGAGGATCAGCACCAGCAGTGCGGAAATCAGTACCACAATACCGCCCGCGCTGTACTGCCAGTTGGTCGGCGCATCGCGGTTCAGCTGCTGCGGCGCGCTCAGATAGAGGCTCACCGCAACACGCAGGTAGTAGTAAAGGCCGATGGCCGAACCAATAACAACCGCGCCCACCAGCCACCACAGGTGCGCATTCACACCGACGGCCAGCACGTAGAACTTACCGATAAAGCCCAGCGTCATCGGGATACCCGCCAGCGACAGCATCATCACGGTCAACACCGCTGACAGAATCGGACGGTGCCAGAACAGGCCGCGATAGGAGAACAGCGAATCCGCATCCGGGCCGCGGTATGGGCTGGACATCAGGCTCACCACGCCGAACGCGCCGAGGCTGCTGAACAGATAACCGGCCAGGTAAACGCCAACGGCTTCCATCGAGACGTCGCCGCTGTGCAGCGCAATCAGCGCCACCATCAGGTAGCCAAGGTGCGAGATTGATGAATAACCGAGCAGACGTTTAATGTTGGTCTGGCTCAGCGCCATCAGGTTACCGAAGATGATGGAGACGAAGGCGATAATGCCCAGCACCACGCGCACCGATTCGCTGTTGCCCACCGGCGCGTACAGGAACAGACGCATCACCACGCCGAAGATGGCGATTTTGCTCGCCGTCGCCAGGAAAGTGGAAACCGGCGCAGGCGCGCCCTGGTAAACGTCCGGTGTCCACAGGTGGAACGGCACCAGAGAGAGTTTGAAGCCAAGACCGACGATCATCAGACCGAGACCCGCCAACAGCAGCGGCTCGTGCAGCATGTTGTCAGAAAGCAGCTTACCCAGCGCGACAAACGACAGGTTGCCGGAGTTCGCATAGACCAGCGCCATACCGAACAGCAGGAATGATGACGCTGCCGCGGACAGGATGGTGTACTTGATACTGGCTTCCAGAGAGCGTTTCTGACGAAAGGCATAGCCGATCAGACCAAACAGCGGCAGCGAAATCAGTTCAATCCCGAGGAACAGCGACGCCAGGTGGTTGGCATTCGCCAGCAGAATACCGCCAAGCGCGGCAATCAGCACCAGCAGATAAAACTCTTCTTTGTTGTCCTGATACCCCTCAAGCCATGGATAGGCAAAGGTACAGGTGGCAAGGCTCGCCAGCAGCACCAACCCGGTGTACAGCATCGCATAACCGTCGACGCGCATCATCGGCGTGACGTCCATGGCCCCCGCCTGGCCGACAAACCAGAGGGAGACGAGCGCGGCGTTCAGTCCGACGACCGCCAGCGTGGCATTGAGGAAGTGATTGCGTCGCCACGCAATGGAGAGCATCACAACCACCACCGTCAATCCGACGATCAGCAGCGGTAGCAGCGCGATCAGTTGTTGTGGAGTTATTGTCATGGCGAATTACGGCCTTGTAGTAGAAACGGAATTAACAAACCACTGCTGGATATTGCCCATCGCGGAATGCGAGGTATCCAGAATCGGCTGCGGATAGAAGCCCAGCAGCACCAGCAGTACGACCAGCAGCAGGATGATGAACAGCTCGCGCAGCGACATCCCCGGCATTTCTTGCATCGCAATCTCGCTTTTTGCTTTACCGAAGTAAGCGCGATGCAGCATCGCCAGCGAGTAGACGGAAGCGAATACCAGGCCGAACGAGGAGATAACCGTAATCACCGGCACCACTTTGAAGCTACCGAACAGGATCATGAATTCGCCGACGAAGTTACCGGTACCCGGCATCCCGAGCGTTGCCACCGCAAAGAACATGGACAGCGCAGGCAGCCATTTCATTTTGCCCCACAGACCGCCCATCATGCGCATGTCGCGGGTATGCAGGCGCTCGTACAGCTGGCCGCTCAGGATAAAGAGACCGGCCGCAGAGAGACCGTGGGCAATCATCTGGATCACCGCGCCCTGATAAGCCAGCTGGCTGCCGGTGTAAATCGCAATCAGCACAAAGCCCATGTGGGAAACGGAGGTATAGGCAATCAGACGCTTGATGTCGTATTGCGTGAACGCCATCCATGCGCCGTAGAAGATACCGATGACGCCAAACCACATAGCGATCGGTGCAAATTCCGCGGAAGCGTTCGGGAACAGCGGCAGCGCAAAACGCAGCAGACCGTAGGCCGCGGTTTTCAGCAAGATGCCCGCGAGGTCAACAGAACCTGCGGTCGGCGCCTGGGAGTGCGCATCCGGCAGCCAGCCGTGCAGCGGCACCACCGGCATTTTCACCGCGAAGGCGATGAAGAAGCCGAGCATCAGCAGATATTCCACGTTGTGGGACATCGGCGTTTTCAGCAGCTGTTCGTAGTTGAAGGTCCACACGCCGGTGGCGTTGTAGTGCACAAACACCAGCGCCAGAATGGCAATCAACATCACCAGACCACTCGCCTGGGTGTAGATGAAGAACTTGGTGGCCGCCGTGATACGCGTTTTACCGTCAGAGGCTTTATGGCCCCAGAGCGCGATCAGGAAGTACATCGGCACCAGCATCATCTCCCAGAAGAAGAAGAACAGGAACATGTCGATGGCAAGGAACACGCCGATAACGCCGCCCAGAATCCACATCAGGTTGAGGTGGAAGAAGCCCTGATATTTTTCGATTTCATTCCAGGAACAGAGCACCGCCAGCACGCCGAGCAGGCCGGTCAGCACCACCATCAGCAGCGACAGTCCGTCGATGGCCAGATGGATAGTGATGCCAAAGCGCGGGATCCACGGCAGGATGAACTCAGACTGCCACTGCGGAATGCCCGCAGACTGGGTCAGAGAATAACCGCCCTGCAGCCACAGTTGCAGACCAAGCGCGAGCGTCAATCCCATGGTGATAAGCGCAATCCAGCGCGGCACTTTTACGCCGAAGCGTTCAGTCTGCCAGCAGAGGAAACCGCCGATAAAGGGAATCAGTATTAGCCAGGGTAATAACATGGCAATTCATTTCCTTATTAAGCTATCCGGTAACGGCAAGCGTCAGCCAGAACAGGAAAACAGCACAACATTTCTCTACTGGGGAGGAAACTCCTCCCCAACGTATCAACGCAATACCATCAGCAGCGCCAGCACGACAACCGCACCGATGCTCATGGAGGCAACGTACCAGCGCAGGTATCCGTTCTCGCTAAACAGCAGACCTTTGCCTGCAAAGCGGGACAGAATCGCCGGAACGTTCATCAGCGCATTCAGCGGGTCGCGTTTAAGCAGCCAGGCCACGCCGAGGAACGGCTTAACGAACACATTGTCATACAACCAGTCGAAGCCCCAGGCATTGAACCACCAGGTGCCGAAGAGGCGACCCGGCGCGCTGTTAGCAATAGAGGTCACCAGCTGACGTTTACCCAGCCACAGCCATGCGGCAATCAGGATACCGGCAATGGCCACCACTCCGGAGGTGATCTCCAGCATCTGTACGTGGCTATGCGCAAGCTCCGTTGTTGCCGGCAGCACGCCCTGCAGCGGCGGCACGATCATCGCGCCCACGAAGGTGGACAGGATCAGCAGCACGATCAGCGGCAGGTGATGAGTAATCCCCTTCCCTGCATGCGCGTGGATCTGCTCTTTACCGTGGAAAACGATAAAGATCATGCGGAAGGTATAGAGCGAGGTCATAAAGGCCCCGGCCAGACCGGCAATCATCAGGTTGAGGTGGCCGTTAGCCATCGCGCCCGCCAGAATCTCGTCTTTACTGAAGAAGCCCGCGGTAATCAGCGGCAGTGCAGACAGCGCGGCGCCGCCCACCAGGAAGCAGACGTAAACCAGCGGAATCGACTTACGCAGACCGCCCATCTTGAAGATGTTCTGCTCGTGATGGCAGGCGAGAATGACCGAACCGGATGCCAGGAACAGTAGCGCTTTGAAGAACGCATGGGTCATCAGGTGGAAAATCGCCGCATCCCACGCCTGAACGCCAAGCGCCAGGAACATGTAGCCAATCTGGCTCATGGTGGAATAGGCCAGTACGCGTTTGATATCGGTCTGCACCAGCGCCGCGAAACCTGCCAGCAACAGTGTGACCGCACCTACGATACCCACCAGATGCAGAATTTCCGGCGTCATCAGGAACAGGCCATGGGTACGGGCGATCAGATACACGCCCGCGGTCACCATGGTTGCCGCGTGGATCAGCGCAGAAACCGGCGTTGGACCCGCCATCGCGTCCGCAAGCCAGGTCTGCAACGGCAGCTGCGCCGATTTACCGACCGCACCGCCCAGCAGCAGCAGCGTCGCCCATTGCAGCATGGTGCTGCCATTCGCGAAGTGCGCAGGCGCCAGTTCAACCATTTCGCGGAAGTTCAGGGTGCCAAGTTCGTTGTAGAGAATGAACAGGGCAAGCGCGAGGAAGACGTCACCCACGCGGGTCACGATAAACGCTTTCATCGCCGCAGTGCCGTTCTTCGGATCGGTATAGTAGAAGCCGATCAGCAGGTAGGAGCACAGACCCACGCCTTCCCAGCCGAGATACATCAGCAGCAGGTTGTCGGACAGCACCAGTACCACCATGCTCGCGATGAACAGGTTGGTGTAGGCGAAGAAACGGGAGTACCCCTCTTCACCGCGCATGTACCAGGAGGCGAACATGTGGATCAGGAAGCCCACGCCGGTGACCACACAGAGCATGGTCAGCGACAGGCCGTCGAGCACCAGATTTACGCCGATGTTGAAATCACCGACCGACATCCAGGTCCACAGCGGTTGGCTGACCGCCTGTTTGCCGTTGGCGAAGAAATCAACGCCGACAAACGCCGTCACCAGCGCCGCCAGGCCGACAGACCCCACGCCGACGGTGGCGGAAAGGTTTTCCGACCAGCGGCCGCGGGAGAACGCCAGCAGTACAAAGCCAATCAATGGCAGAATAATGGTTAAGGCAAGCATGTTCATCCACGCAACTCACTTACTGAATCGATGTTCAGGTTCTGGCGGCGACGATGGAGCTGCAACAACAGCGCCAGGCCAATACTCGCCTCGGCAGCCGCAAGGCTGATAGCGAGGATATACATCACCTGACCGTCGGTCTGGCCCCAGTAGCTACCGGCGACCACAAAGGCCAGCGCGGCGGCGTTGATCATGATTTCCAGACTAATCAGCATAAACAGCAGATTGCGGCGGATAACCAGTCCGGTTAAGCCCAGGACGAATAAGACAGCCGCGAGGATCAGTCCATGTGTTAAGGGGATCATGCGTGCTCCTCCGTTTTTCTTTTCGCGCTGTCGTTAGAACGGTTGCTCAGCACTTCGCCCTGGCGTTCTTCACGCCCAAGGTGGAAGGCAACGACCAGGCCCGCCAGCAGCAGCATGGAAGCCAGTTCCACCGCCAGAACGTACGGACCAAACAGTGCGATACCCACTGCTTTCGCGCCGACAGTGTTGCCGTCGATACCCTGATCGTTAAGACCAACGATGCCGTAGACGATAACCGCCAGCAGAACGACGGACAGGATGCCCGGGCCAATCCACACCTGCGGCTTCAGCCACTGGCGCTCCTGCTCGATTTCAGAGCCGCCCAGGTTCAGCATCATCACCACAAAGACGAACAGCACCATGATAGCCCCGGCGTAGACGATGATCTCCAGCGCACCGGCGAAGTACGCGCCAAGCGAGAAGAACACCCCGGCAATCGCCAGCAGGGAGATAATCAGGTACAGCAACGCATGCACCGGATTGGTGTGCGTGATGACCCGCAGGGTGGCCAGGATGGCGACGAGGCCACAGATATAAAAAGCGAATTCCATTGCCCCTCTCCTTACGGTAACAGGCTCTTGACGTCGATAGGCTTAGCTTCGTTTTCCGCTTCGCCCTTATCTTTGCCGTCGATTGCCATACCCGCCATCCGGTAGAAGTTATATTCCGGGTATTTGCCCGGACCGGAAATCAGCAGATCCTCTTTTTCGTACACCAGATCCTGACGCTTGTATTCGCCCAGCTCGAAGTCCGGGGTCAACTGAATCGCCGTGGTCGGGCACGCTTCTTCACACAGACCGCAGAAAATGCAGCGTGAGAAGTTAATGCGGAAGAACTCCGGATACCAGCGGCCATCTTTGGTCTCTGCTTTCTGCAAAGAGATACAGCCAACCGGACAGGCTACCGCACACAGGTTACAGGCAACGCAGCGCTCGGAACCGTCCGGATCGCGCGTCAGCACGATCCGGCCGCGGTAGCGCGGCGGCAGATATACCGGTTCTTCCGGGTACATCTGCGTTTCGCGTTTGGCAAACGCGTGCAGGCCGATCATCCAGATGCTGCGTACCTGGGTGCCGAAGCCTACCAATAATTGTTTTAAGGTCATGGTCTTTTAGCCCCTTATTGCGCCTGCCAGAGAATGACAGCCGCCGTTACCAGCAAGTTGATGAGCGTCAGCGGCAGGCATACTTTCCAGCCGAAGGACATTACCTGGTCATAACGCGGACGCGGTAATGAGGCGCGAATCAAAATGAACATCATCATGAAGAACGCGGTTTTCAGCGCGAACCAGATGAATGGCGGTAAGAACGGGCCGTGCCAGCCACCAAAGAACAGCGTCACGATGAGCGCCGATACGGTGACGATACCGATGTACTCACCCACGAAGAACAGACCGAATTTCATCCCGGAATATTCAATGTGGTAACCATCAGCCAGTTCCTGTTCCGCTTCCGGCTGGTCAAACGGGTGACGGTGGCATACCGCAACGCCCGCGATGGCGAAAGTAATGAAACCGAAGAACTGCGGGATGATGTTCCACAGGTGAGCCTGGTTGTTGACGATGTCGGTCATGTTAAATGAACCCGCCTGCGCCACAACGCCCATCAGAGAAAGACCAAGGAACACTTCGTAGCTGAGCGTCTGCGCAGACGCACGCATCGCACCCAGCAGCGAGTATTTGTTGTTGCTCGACCAACCGGCGAACAGCACCGCGTACACCGCGAGGCCTGCCATCATCAGGAAGAACAGGATCCCGATGTTGAGATCCGCCACCACCCAGCTTGGGCTGACCGGCACAATGGCAAAGGCCAGCAGCAGCGAGGTAAAGGCGATCATCGGCGCCAGCGTAAAGATCACGCGATCGGAGAAGCGCGGGATCCAGTCCTCTTTGAAGAACATCTTGATCATGTCCGCGACCAGCTGGAGTGAGCCACCCCAGCCTACGCGGTTCGGTCCGTAACGGTTCTGGAACAGACCGAGCAGACGACGTTCGCCGAAGCTCATGAACGCGCCGCAGGTGACCACCACCAGCAGAATGACAACCGCTTTCAGGATGCTTAACAGAATATCGATAAGATCCGGCGTCAACCAACTCATGCTTGTGCCTCCTGCAGATTGTCAAGACGAGCGCCCGCCAGAACCGGCGCAATGCCCGGTAAGCCCATCGGCAGACCCACCTGCCCTGCCGTCAGGCCGTCTGACAGGATAAGCGGCAGACTGATGGTCTGGCCGTCAAAGCTAAAGGCCAGCTTCGCGCCCGCGTTAACGCCAAGCTTTGCGGCGTCTGCCGGGTTAAGCTTGATGTACGGTTGCGGCATGCGGCTCTGGAACACCGGGGAGCGCTGAGACATCTCGTCGCTACCGAACAGATGGTAGTACGGCGCGATACGCCAGCTGCCGTCCTGCGCCCGGAAGCTCGCCGGAACGTGAGTGAAGTAATCCAGACCCGACGCTGACGCTTCAATCAGACGAACGCCCGGATCGCCATGACGCAGGCTACCGCCCACTTCAGACTGGAACTTGTTCCATGCCTGCGGGGAGTTCCAGCCTGGCGCCCATGCGAACGGAATCTCTGAACGCGGTGCCGACGGCTGGTTGTTCCCTTCCATGGAGAAAGCGAACATGGTGTCTTTATCCTGCGGCTGGCGCGGCTCATGTACGCTGATGTTAGCACGCATAGCGGTGCGGCCGCTGTAACGATGCGGTTCACGTGCCAGCTTCTGCCCACGAATACGGAACGACGCATCCGGCGCGGCATCTTTAATGCCCGACAGTTGCGGCAGTTTCGCCACGGCGGCATCGATCACATGGTCAAGCTGCGTCCAGTCCACCTCGCGGTTTTCGACGGTGCTTTGCAGCGAGTGCAGCCAGCGCCAGCTTTCCAGCATGACAGTCCTGGAGTCGTAGTAAGCCGGGTCGTAAACCTGGAAGAAACGCTGAGCGCGGCCTTCGTTGTTGATAACGGTCCCGTCGCTTTCCGCAAAGCTTGCCGCGGAGAGCACCAGATGGGCTTTTTCCATAATCGCGGTGCGCTGATGGTCGATAACCATCACCAGCGGCGCCTTCGAGAGCGCCGCATCAACGCGGGCTGCGGAGGCATGACGATGCAGGTCGTTTTCCAGCACGATAACGGCGTCAGCCGCGCCGGATTCGAGTTCATCGAGCGCCGCTTCCAGAGAACCGCCGCCGATCATACCCAGACCAACGCTGTTCACCGCACGGGCAATCATGGTCACACCAACGTCAGAACCGCGAGACTTCAGCGCTTTCGCCACGTTCGCCGCAGCCTGAAGCACGTCAACGCTACCGGCGTTGGTGCCGGAGATAATCAGCGGTTTCTTCGCGCCCGCCAGCGCCTGGACGATAACATCCACTTTGCCTTTCAGGTCGCGGCTTAAGTCCTCGACCGCTGGCGCGGTGGCGTCCAGGCCGTGGGCAATGGCCAAACCTAAGCGCGCCTGATCCTCCACCGGCGCGCAGTAGGTCCACGCAGCGACGTCGTCCAGACGGGTGTTATCGACGTTGGTCACGAACAGCGGATGCTTCGCGCGTTGGCCGATGTTGAGGATCGCCGCAATCTGCCAGTCCGCCACTTTTTGTGCCGCCGCCATTTCGCGCGCTTTGCCTTTCACCGCCTGGCGAACCGCCAGCGCAACGCGGGCACCGGTCTGTGTGATATCTTCACCCAGCACCAGTACCGCATCGTAAGATTCAATTTCACGCAGCGCCGGCGTGTGAATGCCGCCTTCGCGCAGCACTTTCAGCGCCAGCTGCAGACGTTCCTGCTCGCCTTTGGCGATGCCGGTATAGAAGTTTTCCGCCCCGACCAGCTCACGCAGCGCAAAGTTACTTTCAACACTGGCGCGAGGAGAGCCGATGCCGATCACTTTCTTCGACTGACGCAGAATATCTGCCGCACCCTGCATCGCCTGCTCGGCGTTCAGGGCGATCAGGTCATCGCCACGGCGCTGAATCGGCTGACGTGGACGGTCTTTCAGGTTCACATAGCCATAGCCGAAACGACCGCGGTCGCACAGAAAATAGTGGTTAACGGTACCGTTGTAACGGTTTTCGATACGACGCAGTTCGCCATAGCGTTCGCCCGGGCTGATGTTGCAGCCGATGGAGCACTGCTGGCAGATGCTCGGCGCAAACTGCATATCCCATTTACGGTTATAGCGTTCGGAGTGGGTCTTATCGGTGAAAACGCCCGTCGGGCAGATTTCCACCAGGTTGCCGGAAAATTCGCTCTCAAGCACCCCGTCTTCCGGACGACCGAAGTAGACGTTATCGTGCGCGCCGTAAACGCCGAGGTCAGTACCGTCAGCATAATCTTTGTAGTAACGCACACAGCGGTAGCAAGCGATGCAACGGTTCATTTCGTGAGAGATGAACGGCCCCAAATCCTGGTTGCGGTGAGTACGTTTGGTGAAACGATAGCGACGGAAACTGTGACCGGTCATCACGGTCATGTCCTGCAGGTGGCAGTTGCCGCCCTCTTCACAGACCGGACAGTCATGCGGATGGTTGGTCATCAACCACTCGACCACGCTTTCACGGAACTGCTTCGCTTCTTCGTCATCAATAGAGATAAATGTGCCGTCGGATGCCGGGGTCATACAGGACATCACCAGGCGGCCACGCGTGTCTTCCGCGTTTTGATATTGCTTCACCGCACACTGGCGGCAGGCGCCAACGCTTCCCAGCGCCGGATGCCAGCAAAAGTAAGGAATATCAAGGCCTAAGGAAAGACAAGCTTCTAGCAGGTTGTCCGCCCCGTTGACCTCATATTCTTTGCCGTCTACATGAATCGTAGCCATTAGCGTGCTTCCAAATTAAAAATCGTTAACTCACCAGCGCGTTTTAAGCAGGTTCGGTTGAATACCGTCAATCAAATGGGTATTGCTGAACTGCTGCTTAATGCCAGCCTCGAATTCTTCGCGGAAATATTTAATCGCGCTCTGCAGCGGTTCGACCGCACCTGGCGCATGCGCACAGAAGGTCTTGCCCGGGCCGAGGAAACGACACAGCTGCTCAAGCGTTTCGATATCCCCCGGCTGGCCTTCGCCATTCTCCAGCGCACGCAGGATCTTCACGCTCCACGGCAAACCGTCGCGGCATGGCGTACACCAGCCGCAGGATTCGCGGGCGAAGAACTCTTCCAGGTTGCGCACCAGCGATACCATGCCAATCTCGTGGTCGACGGCCATCGCCAGCGCCGTACCCAGACGGCTGCCTGCTTTACCAATGCTTTCGAATTCCATCGGCAGGTCGAGGTGCGCTTCGGTCAGGAAGTCGGTCCCCGCGCCGCCCGGCTGCCAGGCTTTGAATTTCAGACCATCACGCATGCCGCCCGCATAATCTTCGAGGATCTCGCGCGCGGTAGTACCAAACGGCAGCTCCCACAGACCCGGGTTCTTCACGCGCCCGGAGAAGCCCATCAGCTTGGTGCCGGTATCTTTACTTTTCGAGATGTTCTGGTACCACTCTACGCCGTTGGCGAGGATGGCCGGTACGTTGCACAGGGTCTCAACGTTGTTCACGCAGGTCGGTTTGCCCCACGCGCCGGAGCTTGCCGGGAACGGCGGCTTGGAGCGCGGGTTCGCGCGACGGCCTTCAAGGGAGTTAATCAGCGCGGTCTCTTCACCACAGATGTAACGCCCTGCCCCGGTGTGCACAAACAGCTCAAAGTCAAAACCGGTACCGAGGATGTTTTTCCCCAGAAGCCCGGCTTCCGTTGCTTCGGCGATAGCGCGACGCAGGTTTTGCGCCGCTTCAATGTATTCCCCGCGCAGGAAGATGTAGCCACGGTACGCCTTCAGGGCGAATGCGGAGATCAGCATACCTTCCACCAACAGGTGCGGCAGCTGTTCCATCAGCAGGCGGTCTTTATAGGTGCCCGGCTCCATTTCATCGGCGTTACACAGCAGGTAACGGATGTTCATGGATTCGTCTTTCGGCATCAGGCTCCACTTCAGACCGGTGGAAAAGCCCGCGCCGCCGCGCCCTTTCAGACCAGCGTCTTTTACCTGATTGACTATCTCATCCGGCGCCATGCCGCCAAGTGCTTTACGCGCACCGGCATAACCGTTTTTCGCCTGATACTCCTCCAGCCATACCGGCTGTTTGTCGTCACGAAGACGCCAGGTCAGCGGATGGGTTTCGGGAGTCAGAATAATGTTCTTCATTTATACTGCTCCAGCAGATCGGGGATCGCTTCCGGCGTCAGATGACTGTGAGTATCGTCATCAATCATCATGGTCGGCCCCTTGTCGCAGTTGCCAAGGCAACAGGTCGGCAACAGAGTGAAACGACCATCAAACGTGGTTTGACCCGGTTTGATGTCGAGTTTCTTCTCGATCGCGGCCTGAATGCCCTGATAGCCGGTGATATGACAAACCACGCTGTCGCAGTAGCGAATAATGTGGCGGCCCACCGGTTGGCGGAAAATCTGGCTGTAGAACGTGGCCACGCCTTCGACGTCGCTTGCCGGGATACCCAGCACATCGGCAATGGCGTAGATAGCGCCGTCCGGCACCCAACCGCGCTGCTTCTGTACAATCTTCAGCGCTTCGATGGACGCCGCACGCGGGTCTTCGTAGTGGTGCTTTTCGTGCTCGATGGCCTCACGCTCTGCCGCACTCAGCTCAAAAGCCTCGGTTTGTGGTTGTTGATTCTCGTGCATAATTAGCGGTCCACATCTGACATAACAAAATCGATACTACCCAGATAGACGATAAGGTCGGACACCAGGCTGCCGCGAATCGCCGCCGGGATCTGCTGCAGGTGCGCATAGCTCGGGGTACGAATACGGGTACGGTAGCTCATGGTGCTGCCGTCGCTGGTCAGGTAGTAACTGTTAATACCCTTGGTCGCTTCCACCATCTGGAAGGACTCCTGCGCCGGCATGACCGGGCCCCAGGAAACCTGCAGGAAGTGGGTGATCAGGGTTTCGATATGTTGCAGCGTGCGCTCTTTCGGCGGCGGCGTCGTCAGCGGGTGATCCGCTTTGAACGGACCTTCCGGCATGTTGTCGAGGCACTGCTGAAGAATGCGCAGGCTCTGGCGCAGCTCTTCCACTTTCAGCATCACGCGGGTGTAGCAGTCGGAGACGCCACCGCCGGTCGGGATTTCGAAGTCGAAGTTTTCATAGCCAGAGTAAGGACGCCATTTACGCACGTCGAAGCCGATACCGGTCGCGCGCAGGCCAGCACCGGTGGTGCCCCACTCCAGCGCTTCTTTCGCGGTGTAAGCGGCAACGCCCTGAGAACGGCCTTTCAGAATGGTGTTGCGCAGCGCGGCTTTCTCGTAGGAATCCAGACGCTTTGGCATCCACTCAAGGAATTCGCGCAACAGACGATCCCAGCCGCGAGGCAGGTCGTGCGCCACGCCGCCGATGCGGAACCAGGCCGGGTGCATACGGAAACCGGTAATCGCTTCCACCAGGTCATAAATTTTCTGACGGTCGGTGAAGGCGAAGAAGACCGGGGTCATCGCGCCGACGTCCTGAATAAACGTTGAGATGTACAGCAGGTGGCTGTTGATGCGGAACAGTTCGGAGAGCATCACGCGAATCACGTTAACGCGATCCGGGGTGGTAATACCCGCCAGCTTCTCAACGGCCAGCACGTACGGCATTTCGTTCACGCAACCGCCGAGGTATTCGATACGGTCGGTGTACGGAATATAGCTGTGCCAGGACTGACGCTCGCCCATCTTCTCAGCGCCACGGTGGTGGTAGCCGATATCCGGTACGCAATCGACAATCTCTTCGCCATCAAGCTGAAGAATGATGCGGAATGCCCCGTGCGCGGACGGGTGGTTCGGGCCGAGGTTGAGGAACATGAAGTCCTCGTTCTCGGAGCTACGCTTCATGCCCCACTGTTCCGGTTTGAAGGTCAGCGCCTCCATTTCCAGATCCTGTTTGGCTTTGGTCAGCTCAAACGGGTCGAATTCGGTAGCGCGCGCCGGGTAGTCTTTACGCAGCGGGTGCCCTTCCCAGGTGTCCGGCATCATGATGCGACGCAGGTTCGGGTGGCCTTCAATGTTGATACCGAACATTTCCCAGGTTTCACGCTCATACCAGTTGGCGTTCGGGAAAAGTTTGGTGACGGTCGGCACATTCAGATCGTTTTCTGACAGCGCTACCTTGAGCATAATATCGCGGTTGCGGTCTATTGAGATCAGATGGTAGAAAACGGAAAAATCCGCGGCGGGTAACCCGTCACGGTGTGTGCGCAGACGCTCGTCCATGCCGTGTAAATCAAACAGCATGACGTAAGGTTTTGGCAATTTCTTGAGGAAATCGACCACTTCCAGTAACTGTTCACGCTTAACCCAAACAACGGGTACCCCGGTACGGGTCGGCTGAACGGTAAAGGCATCCGGCCCAAAGCGGTTGCGCAGTTCGCCAATCACCGGATCGTCAAGATGATCACGGGTTTGCCATACTGGCAGGGCGTCATGCGCGGTTAAATCGGTCATATTGTTCACCATTGCAAAAGGTCCGTGGTGACTGCCGGGCGTGGCTCCGCGCTATTGATTTTGATATACGAAGGCTCAGTCCACTGCCCGCAGGCGCAAATTAAATCTCGTCAGGTGTCCGCAGATTCGTCACCGCAATACGTTCGCCGCGTTTACGCTCGCGTTCCGATTGCATGTTGGCGCGATACACGCCCTGATCGCCAACCACCCAGGAAAGCGGGCGACGCTCTTTGCCGATGGACTCCTGTAGCAGCATCAGCGCCTGCATGTAGGCCTCCGGACGCGGCGGGCAACCAGGAATGTAAACATCGACCGGGATAAACTTATCGACGCCCTGCACAACGGAATAAATGTCGTACATGCCGCCGGAGTTTGCACAAGCGCCCATGGAAATAACCCATTTCGGCTCCAGCATCTGGTCGTACAAACGCTGAATAACCGGCGCCATTTTGGTAAAGCAGGTACCGGCAACCACCATCAGGTCAGCCTGACGCGGGGATGCACGCAATACTTCCGCCCCAAAACGCGCAACGTCATGCACCGCAGTGAATGACGTCACCATTTCAACGTAGCAGCAGGAGAGACCGAAGTTGTAAGGCCAGATTGAGTTCTTACGGCCCCAGTTCACCATGTCGTGCAAAGCGTGTTCAAGTTTGCCCATGTACACGCTTTTGTTCACCTCCTGCTCCAGGGGGTCGGTTACGATCTCCTGTTTTTGCAGGGGGTAACGGTCGTTCTCACCGTTAGGATCTATGCGGGTGAGCGTATAATCCATCTTATTGCCTCGCTTTTACTGCGTATGACGATTAGTAATACTGTCGTTTTCCGGATTCACCAACTTGCGTTGAGAACGCGCAGGCGTCCAATCCAGTGCGCCGATGCGAACGAGATAAACCAGTCCCGCCAGTAACACTAAAATGAAAATTGCGGCTTCCACAAAGCCCACCCAGCCGCTCTCGCGGATAGAGGTGGACCATGCGTAGAGATAAAGGGCTTCCACGTCGAAGATGACGAAGAACATGGCGACCAAATAGAACTTCGCAGAAAGGCGTAAGCGAGCCGACCCTACCGAGTCGATACCGGACTCAAATGGGGTGTTTTTGCTACGCGCGCGTGCGCGACCGCCAAGGAACCAACCGCCGACCAGCATGAAACAGCAGAGGCCAATGGCAACAATGAGAAATATAGCGAATGCCCAGTGATGAGCGATGACTTCAGTGGATGTTGACATACGCAAAGCTTTACCAAAATAAGTAGCGTTAAAACCTCTGCTCTTGCTGACAGATGAACGCCACATGATTCATGGGGAGGAACAAAAAACCACAAAAAATGTGCCTTTATCAGGCTTAAACATCTAAATGATGCGGTTTTTTACTCCTTTCTATAACCTTTTGTCAACTTTAACAAAAGTTTCCTCACATTAATTTACATCGTCCACGCGTCATTAACATTAAATGCCCTTTACTTCGATAATGCCGATCGTAGCATCAGGTTTTTATCGTTGTTGAATCGTGTCCGTCTGAGGCGCAAGCAAGGATTACCCGTCTATTTTGACAGGATTTGTCCACGATTCCTCCCCCTAATGAGGAGTATTTTCTTGATCTGAGACACGCTTTTGTTAATTGCCACATGAAAACAGCAACAATACAGCCGTTTTTTTAACATTAGCAGGAAGTGACGAGGCTGGGCTGGAGAGCGGTAAAACAATAACGAGATGATATACAACAGCATGAAAAATAAAATGTAATTCTCACCAGCGAAATTAACGGATTAGAATTTATACAAAAAAAAGACCACTGGACGAAATTCACGTTCCGGTGGCCTTTTTTTGCACTTACATTTTGTTACCAGATAACCCTGTGAGCGGTCACTCAAAATCCCGTTCGGCGATCGCTGAACCATCTCCCCCTTCGGAGGTATAGGCGCGGTACTGGTACCAGGGATTGTTGTAGTTCTCCATCGACTGGAAAATGGCCTGCACCAGTTCATTGGGATTTTGCGCATTGTAACTGAGCAAATACTCGGTATCCGGCATCACCGGCAAGCCGTCCGCTTTGCCTAAAACACGCAGGTCCGGGCTCATCATTTCAACAGGCCGCGCGGTTACGCCTAGCCCCGCCTTCACCGCCGCACGTACCGCAGACAGCGTAGACGCGACATAGGCCAGTCGCCACGGAATACGCGCTGCATTCAGCGTATCGATAATCATATCGCGAAACGGACTTGGGTCATCGAGCAGCACCAGCGGTACCGCTTCCCCCGGCGGCAGCATGTAATCTGCCGCGCAGTACCACAACGTCGGCGATGTTCGCAGCGGCGTCGCGTCGAATTTTTCCAGGCGATGCGTGGTGAGAACAAGATCCACCTCGTTAGCCTGCAGCATTTCCGCCATAACCGCATGACGTTTCACCCGCACATCAAGCGCGAGCTTAGGGTAAACCGAGCTAATGCGGTTAAGCAAAAACGGTAGAATAGTGTCAGCCGACTCATCAGAAGAACCAATAGTCAGCATCCCTTGTAGGGAACTAAACATTAACGATGTGCATGCTTCATCATTAAAGCGCAGGATCTTTCGGGCGTAGCCCAGCAGCTGTATGCCATGCTCAGTGAGCAGTTTGTTACGGCCATGCCAGGCAAACAACTCCTTTCCCACTAATTGCTCCAGACGCTGCATTTGCTGACTTACCGCTGATTGGGTGCGACAAACAGCGGCGGCAGCCGCAGCAAAAGTATTAAGATCGGCGACCGCGACAAACGTTCTCAGCAGATCGAGGTCGAGATTCAGTATCGGACGATTTGCATTTATCATAATTTTTTCACTTACAGGCTGCTGTTGCCGCCTTGTGCCTGGTTGATGCTGTGCTCTAAATAATCAGGCAATTCCCTTTGAATCATATCCTCCAGCCCGGTAAGCCGGACGCTCGCCTGAAAGAGCGTTATTGCATTAAATTTGCCTGCAGTTCGTAGCGAACCGATCCCTTATCTATATTTATGCTTCCGTCTGCCTGCAATTTATTATTTTCAACTATTTTATGTGAGGTTATTCAAAAAAAACAATCACAAACTACGCATTGCCTTGAGAAGGCTCAACAATAAAGGTGAATTTTGCAAGTCATTCCCGAAAACAAAAATACAAGCAATAACACAAAGTTACATAGTATCTGAACAACAGAGACTTCAGTATCTGATGAGTATCGTCATCCAGCAACACCAGTATCCTAACCTAAAACCATTATATTTATAAGTGTTATATGAGTATAATCTTACACTCTTATCCCCTGTGAAATCAGAGTTCTTTAAATAATTAACAATTTAAAAAGACAATTTTTCAATTAATGAAAAAATATTAATTGTTTAAATATTCTTTCGTTAACAATCCTTAACAATACATTCACAGCCAAATAGTATTATTCCTAATACATCAACATGTATAACCGGATAATGTCCTGCCGTTTCTTTCGCTCGCTGTGCCTGGCACTCCCTGTCACCACCGCCATCACACCGTTTTCATCAGTATAAAAATCGGCACAACAGGACATCCAATAACATTTATAACCACCGTTGATGCCAATGCCAGGTTATTCACAAAATAAATATACCAATTATTAGTCTAACAGATCATGTCACTGACAGGCATTCTACAAAATCTTCTACTGTAAAGACTTCAAAATACCCGGGATGGGGAGTACATTGTTCCGTGCTGACTTCCACGGCAGGGAGTGGCAACAACAGTTAAAAGGTCGAGATTCATGTCCCCCATCGAAAAATCCAGCAAATTAGATAATGTCTGTTATGACATCCGTGGCCCGGTACTTAAAGAAGCTAAACGTCTTGAAGAAGAAGGCAATAAAGTACTAAAGCTGAACATTGGCAACCCGGCGCCCTTCGGTTTTGACGCCCCGGATGAAATCCTCGTTGACGTGATTCGCAACCTGCCGACCGCTCAGGGCTATTGCGACTCAAAAGGTCTCTATACCGCCCGCAAAGCCATCATGCAGCATTACCAGGCTCGTGATATGCGTGATGTGACGGTCGAAGATATCTATATTGGCAACGGCGTATCGGAGCTTATCGTACAGGCGATGCAGGCGCTGCTGAACAGCGGCGACGAGATGCTGGTGCCCGCACCGGACTACCCGCTGTGGACCGCGGCGGTATCGCTTTCCAGCGGTAAAGCCGTACATTATCTTTGCGATGAATCTTCCGACTGGTTCCCGGATCTCGACGACATTCGCGCCAAAATCACCCCGCGTACCCGCGGCATTGTGATCATTAACCCGAACAACCCCACTGGCGCGGTCTACTCCAAAGAGCTGCTGCTGGAGATCGTGGAAATTGCCCGTCAGCACAACCTGATAATCTTCGCCGACGAAATCTACGACAAGATCCTTTACGACGAAGCGCAGCACCATTCTATCGCCGCGCTGGCGCCTGACCTGCTGACCGTCACTTTCAACGGCCTGTCGAAAACCTACCGCGTTGCCGGGTTCCGCCAGGGCTGGATGGTGCTAAACGGGCCGAAAAAGCACGCCAAAGGGTATATCGAAGGGCTGGAAATGCTTGCCTCTATGCGCCTGTGTGCGAACGTTCCTGCGCAGCACGCTATCCAGACCGCGCTCGGCGGCTACCAGAGCATCAGCGAGTTTATCGTCCCCGGCGGACGCCTGTACGAACAGCGTAACCGCGCATGGGAATTGATTAACGAGATCCCTGGCGTGAGCTGCGTGAAGCCCAACGGGGCGCTCTACATGTTCCCGAAAATCGACGCGAAGCGCTTTAACATCCATGACGACCAGAAGATGGTGCTCGATTTCCTGCTGCAGGAAAAAGTACTACTGGTGCAAGGCACAGCGTTTAACTGGCCGTGGCCGGATCACGTGCGTATCGTCACCCTTCCGCGGATTGATGACCTCGAAATGTCTATTAGCCGCTTTGGCCGCTTCCTGAGCGGTTACCATCAGTAATACCTCATCGGGCTGCCTCAGGCAGCCCGATTTGCATCCTGACTCGCAAGCCCGCACAATAAACGTCCGTGCTGTAATAGACGAAAGGTATCCTATGAGTCAGAGCCATTTCTTTGCCCACCTCGCCCGTTTAAAGCTGATTAACCGCTGGCCCCTGATGCGCAACGTGCGTACCGAAAACGTCTCTGAGCACAGTCTACAGGTGGCCATGGTCGCCCATGCGCTCGCGGCGATTAAGAATCGTAAATTTCACGGACAGGTAAACCCGGAGCGTATCGCCCTGCTGGCGATGTACCACGATGCCTCAGAAGTGTTGACCGGCGATCTCCCGACACCGGTGAAGTATTTCAATTCTCAGATTGCGCAGGAGTACAAAGCCATCGAGAAAATCGCCCAGCAGAAACTCGTCGAGATGGTGCCGGAAGATTTACGCGATATCTTCGCCCCACTGATTGATGAGCATCACTACAGTGAAGAAGAGCATTCTCTGGTCAAACAAGCGGATGCGCTGTGCGCCTATCTTAAATGTCTGGAAGAGCTGTCTGCCGGGAATAATGAATTTCTGTTAGCCAAAACGCGGCTGGAAAAAACCCTTGAGTCTCGCCGCAGCGAAGAGATGGACTATTTCATGCAGGTGTTTGTGCCGAGTTTTCAGCTGTCTCTGGACGAGATAAGCCAGGATTCGCCGCTGTAGCCGTTTCGCCCGGCAGCGACAAACCTCTGCCGGGCGAAGCGGTTAAAACGGAAATAACAGCGGAATTAACACGACGCACACCAGCATGACCAGCAGGGTAAAAGGCACGCCGATTTTAATGAAATCGCTGAACCTGTATTTACCCGGTCCCAGCACCAGCGTGTTCACGGGTGATGACACCGGGGTCATAAAGGCGGCTGAAGCCGCCATCGCCACCATCATGGCGAAAGGATAAGGCGAAACGCCCATCGACTTCGCCGCCGCCAGCGCAATCGGCGCCATTAGCACCGCCGTGGCGGTATTCGAGATAAAAAGCCCGATCGCGGCACACATCACAAACAGGCAGATCAGCATCAGGTACGGTCCCTGCCCGCCGCCTACATCCATCAACCCTTTCACCACCAGATCGACGCCGCCGGTTTTTTGCAGCGCCAGCGCAAAAGGCATCATGCCGACAATCAGGATAATGCTCGGCCAGTGAATGGCTTTATAGGCGCTCTCCGCATTGATGCAGCGAAATTTGCCCATCAGCAGACAGGCGATCAGCGCGGCAATAGGGTTAGGGATTTCATCGGTCAGCATCAGGGCGACCATCAGCACCAGACAAAAAATCGCGTGCGGCGCCTGGCTGTGCGCGGGCGACGCCTCGTTGACCTCCACCGGCATATTGAGCACCACGAAGTCCCGTCCCTGCCGGGCAAGCTGGCCGATGAGTTTCCAGTTTCCCACGACCAGCAGGATATCCCCAAGCTCAATGGAATCGTCCACCACCGCGCCATCCAGCGCCTTGCCATTGCGTTTAAGCCCGACGACGTTCAGACCGAAACGGGTACGAAACCCCATTTCGCGCACGGTTTTTCCCACCAGCTCGGAATCCGGGATAAGCGAGACTTCCGCCATACCGACATCCAGCGCCTGATCGGCAAAATACTCGCCGCGCAACACCATCGGCTCGAGCATTTGCTCGCTACAAAACTCCCGAAGATCAACCTCGGCAGCGGACATGTCAATCAACAGGACATCGCGAGCGCGGAACTCAGAGACCCCGTTCACGTTAACAATAACCCGGCGAAAACGCCGCCAGCGCTCAACCCCAATGACGTTAGCGCCGTAGCGCTCGCGCAGCTTCAGGTCGTCAAGACGCTGACCAATCATCGGAGATCCCGGGCGAATAGCCAGACGGCGCGCCCGGCCTGTCAGGCGGTACTCTTTGATCAAATCGCGAAAGGAGCGCAGCTTATCGTGCTTGTGCCCGGGCTCATCGCCACGCAGCATAAAACGCATTGCCAGCATATAGACAATGCCCAGCAGTAAGACCACCAGGCCTATCGGGGTGACGCTAAAGAAGCTAAAACCGCGGAAACCCTCGCGGATAAGCTCACTGTTAATCACCAGGTTTGGCGGCGTCGCCACAAGCGTCATCATCCCGCTAATAAGCCCGGCAAAACTCAGCGGCATCATCAGACGCGACGGCGAGGTGTTCATGCGCAGGCAGACGCTCAGCACCACCGGGATGAAAATCGCCACCACCCCGGTCGAACTCATGAACGCCCCAAGCCCGGCCACCGTCAGCATCAGGTAGACCAGCATTTTGGTTTCGCTGTTGCCCGCCACCGTCACCAGCCAAGCGCCCATACTGGTCGCGACGCCGGTACGCACCAGGCCGTCGCCGATAATAAACAATGCGGCAATCAGGATAACGTTGGGATCGCTGAAACCGGAAAAGGCTTCGCTCAGGGTCAGCGTGCCGCTCAGGACAAATGCGACAATCACCAGCAGCGCCACCGCATCCATGCGCACTTTGCCGGTCGCAAAGAGGATAACCGCGACTGCCAGCAGACACAGCACCCAAATCAGTTCACCGTTCACAACATATCCTTGTCTGAAAAGAGAAGGGGAAGTGTCGCACAAAAAAGCCCCGACTACGCGGGGCTACATCATGACTCAGGCGTTCAATGACACATTCACCCAGCCATCGCACTGTTTGTTAATCGCCAGCGGCTCCAGCGATGACAGCACAATGTCGACGTCATTGAGACAAGGCGCATCGGCAGGGACGTTGACCGCGATAACGCGACATCCCGCCGCCAGCCCGGACAGCACGCCCGCGACGGCATCCTCCACCACCGCGCAGTCCTGTGGCGCAAGGCCCAGCTGTTCCGCCCCGAGAAGGTAGGCATCCGGCTCGGGCTTTCCGCGTTTAACCCGCTCCGCCGTCACGAATACCTTCGCGTCAGGCAAACCCGCCGCACGGTGGCGGGCATGGGCGACCGGCACCGATCCCGATGTGACAATCGCCCACGGAATACCGGCCTCATCGAGGTGGTTAAGTAACGCGACCGCGCCGGGCAGCGCGGTAATACCGTCAACATCGCTGGACTCAATACCTTCGAGAAGACGAAATTCGGCCTGGAGCTCCTCTTGCGAACACCCAGGGAGGAAGTGACGCAGTGAGGTTATCGCCTGCTTGCCGTGAATAAAATCCAGCACACGCTGATGATCAAGCCCATGGCGATCCGCCCAACGGCACCATGAACGCTCAACAACCGGGAGCGAATCGACCAACGTGCCATCAAGATCGAACAAAAAACCTTTGCACTGCACAGCGCGCCCTCCGTCAGGCATTGATAATCTGGTTAATTTCGTTATCGCTCAGATGATACTGACGCGGGCAGGCATGCCAGGCGCTCAGCATCCGCTGGTATTTCTCCCACATTGGGGTTTGCGCGTTGAAGCCGTGGGTACCGGCGTCGAAGTGGGCGTAACGCCCCTCTACGTTCACCATAAAGCGCACATAGCCGAGGTAGCGGGCTTCCGTTGCGACATCAAAGCCCAGGAACGTCACGCGACGCTCATCGATGCTGCTGCTGTTTTTCAGGTTGCCCCAGGAGACATGCAGAGCGTGATACATCTCCATGATGTCAATGATGGTGCGGCAGGTCTCTTCAGTCAGTTGACCAAACTCTCTGTCCAGCTCGCGCATCTGCAGGCCGTAGCCGCGCTCGACAATCGTCTGCAGGCGGCGATAACGCTCGGCGTTGTCCGGGTCCATCATGGTCATCATTTTGTACTGATTTGACAAAATCAGACGTTGAGCGTTAGTCATTTCCATTCTTCTACTCCTGTTGCGCTTTGCGGCATAAAAAAAGACACACACTGTGTGCCTTCTTTTATATGCGTTTTATGGGGTTAATTACAAATCATCAAGGAAAGTTTTATCGAGTTGTTTGAAGGCGCGCTTAAGCGTGTCAGCTAATGCCTGATAATCGGGCTTGCCTTCGACAGGCGCCAGCGCCTGGCCCGCTTCCTGCAGTTTGCCGCGCACCTCATAAAACCAATGTAAAACAGACGGCGGCAGCGGCGTTACCGAGCGTTTACCTAACCACCAGAGTCCCTGCATCGGCAGGCTCAGGGCGAAGAGCGCGGTAGCCACCGCCGGGCCGAGCTGTCCGCCGAGGGCGATTTGCCAGCACAGGGTAAATATCGCGACGGGCGGCATAAAGCGGATGGCGTGGCGAGTGGCGCGGATCACGCGGTTTTCCACAAACACAGGCGCAAGGCGTTTTTCCAGGGGCCACGTCTTTGCATAATGTTGCCCACGGCGAAACAAACTGAAAAAGTTTACCGGGCGATTCTCGGATGTCGACATGGCGTTACCTCAACTTCACATATAAAAAATCAAATAATTTTACAAAACAACAACTGGGCATGACATCGTTCAAAAGATTTTGGCAAAGGATGTGGCAATCAGGTATCCTGTGCCGGCCTGACCAGGGCATAGACCCTGATTCACGATTCGTCAAATTATCGCACATTCTGCCATCGGCTGAAAATTGCGCAAAATGGCATAGAATCAATAGATATTTCTTTCGTTATGCCTGAAAAAAGTATCAGGCATGATGTTAATCATAAATGTCAGCGTCATCATGCGCTACGCTCTGTGACTCACTGACGTTTTTTTAGCCACGTATCATAAATAGGTACTTCCATGTCGAGTAAGTTAGTACTGGTTCTGAACTGCGGTAGCTCCTCACTGAAATTCGCCATCATCGATGCGCTCAACGGTGATGAGTACCTTTCTGGTTTAGCCGAATGTTTCCATCTTCCTGAAGCACGTATTAAGTGGAAAATGGATGGCGGCAAACAAGAAGCGGCTTTAGGTGCAGGCGCCGCTCACAGTGAAGCGCTGAACTTTATCGTTAACACTATTCTGGCACAAAAACCAGAACTGTCTGCCCAGCTGACCGCAATTGGTCACCGAATCGTACACGGCGGCGAGAAGTACACCAGCTCTGTCATTATCGATGATTCCGTTATTCAGGGAATTAAAGATGCAGCCTCTTTCGCACCGCTGCATAACCCGGCTCACCTGATCGGTATCGCTGAAGCGCTGAAATCCTTCCCGAATCTGAAAAACAAAAACGTGGCGGTATTCGACACGGCGTTCCATCAGACCATGCCGGAAGAATCTTACCTGTATGCCCTGCCGTACAGCCTGTACAAAGAACACGGCATCCGTCGCTACGGCGCTCACGGCACCAGCCACTTCTACGTAACGCAGGAAGCCGCTAAAGTCCTGAACAAGCCGGTTGAAGAACTGAACATCATCACCTGCCACCTGGGCAACGGGGGTTCTGTTTCCGCTATCCGTAACGGCAAGTGTGTTGACACCTCTATGGGTCTGACCCCGCTGGAAGGCCTGGTCATGGGCACCCGTTCCGGTGACATCGACCCGGCTATCGTTTTCCACCTGCACGACACGCTGGGCATGAGCGTTGACGCGATTAACAAGCTGCTGACCAAAGAATCTGGTCTGCTGGGTCTGACCGAAGTCACCAGTGACTGCCGCTATGTTGAAGACAACTACACCAGCAAAGAAGATGCTAAACGTGCAATGGACGTTTACTGCCATCGTCTGGCGAAGTACATCGGCTCCTACACCGCGCTGATGGACGGTCGTCTGGATGCCGTCATCTTCACCGGCGGCATCGGTGAAAACGCGGCGATGGTTCGCGAACTGTCCCTGGGTAAACTGGGCGTTCTGGGCTTCGAAGTTGATCACGAACGTAACCTGGCTGCCCGTTTCGGCAAGTCCGGCTTCATCAACAAAGAAGGTACCCGTCCTGCGGTGGTTATCCCAACCAACGAAGAACTGGTCATCGCGCAAGACGCAGCTCGTCTGACTGCCTGATTCCACACCGCCAGCCAACGCTGGCGGTGCTGTTTTGTATCCCGCCCTGTGCGGCGGTAACCAAAAGAGGATAAACCGTGTCCCGTACTATTATGCTGATCCCTACCGGAACCAGCGTCGGTCTGACCAGCGTCAGCCTTGGCGTCATCCGTGCTATGGAACGCAAAGGCGTTCGTCTGAGCGTCTTCAAACCTATCGCCCAGCCGCGTGCTGGCGGCGATGCACCAGACCAGACCACCACTATCGTGCGCAAAAACTCCAATCTTCAGACGGCTGAGCCGCTGAAGATGAGCCACGTAGAGTCTCTGCTCTCCAGCAATCAGAAAGACGTGCTGATGGAAGAGATCATCGCCAACTACCACTCCAGCACGACCGATGCTGAAGTCGTACTGGTAGAAGGTCTGGTGCCGACCCGTAAACACCAGTTTGCGCAGTCGCTGAACTTCGAAATCGCGAAAACGCTGAACGCGGAAATCGTGTTCGTGATGTCTCAGGGCACCGACACGCCGGAGCAGTTGAACGAGCGTATCGAACTGACCCGCAGCAGCTTCGGCGGCGCGAAAAACACCAACATCACCGGCGTTATCGTGAACAAGCTGAACGCCCCGGTTGATGAGCAGGGCCGTACCCGCCCTGACCTGTCCGAAATCTTCGATGACTCTTCCAAAGCAAAAGTCATCAAAGTCGATCCGGCTAAGCTGCAGGAATCCAGTCCGCTGCCGGTTCTGGGCGCGGTGCCGTGGAGCTTCGATCTGATTGCGACCCGTGCAATCGACATGGCTCGCCACCTGAATGCCACCGTGATCAACGAAGGCGACATCAACACCCGCCGCGTGAAATCTGTAACCTTCTGCGCACGCAGCATTCCGCACATGCTGGAGCACTTCCGCGCAGGCTCCCTGCTGGTGACTTCCGCTGACCGTCCTGACGTGCTGGTTGCCGCCTGTCTGGCCGCGATGAACGGCGTGGATATCGGCGCCATCCTGCTGACCGGCGGCTACGAAATGGATGAGCGCATCAACAAGCTGTGCGAACGTGCCTTCGCCACCGGCCTGCCGTTATTCATGGTTAACACCAACACCTGGCAGACCTCGCTGAGCCTGCAGAGCTTCAACCTGGAAGTCCCGGTTGACGACCACGAGCGTATCGAGAAAGTCCAGGAATACGTTGCTGGCTACATCAACGCAGACTGGATCGAATCCCTGACGGCGACCTCCGAGCGCAGCCGTCGTCTGTCTCCGCCAGCCTTCCGTTACCAGTTGACCGAGCTGGCGCGTAAAGCGGGCAAACGCGTCGTTCTGCCGGAAGGCGACGAGCCGCGTACCGTTAAAGCCGCTGCTATCTGTGCAGAGCGCGGCATCGCGACCTGCGTGCTGCTGGGCAACCCGGACGAAATCAATCGCGTCGCGGCGTCTCAGGGCGTTGAACTGGGTGCGGGTATCGAAATCGTTGACCCTGAAGTGGTACGCGAAAGCTACGTCGCCCGTCTGGTTGAGCTGCGTAAGAGCAAGGGTATGACCGAAGCCGTCGCCCGCGAACAGCTGGAAGACAACGTGGTTCTCGGTACCCTGATGCTGGAACAGGACGAAGTTGACGGTCTGGTTTCTGGCGCGGTGCATACCACAGCAAACACCATTCGTCCGCCGCTGCAGCTGATCAAAACGGCGCCGGGCAGCTCCTTGGTGTCTTCCGTGTTCTTCATGCTGCTGCCGGAACAGGTTTACGTTTACGGCGACTGCGCGATCAACCCGGACCCGACCGCAGAACAGCTGGCGGAAATCGCGATTCAGTCTGCCGACTCCGCGATTGCCTTCGGTATCGAGCCGCGCGTTGCGATGCTCTCCTACTCCACCGGCACCTCTGGCGCGGGTAGCGATGTAGAGAAAGTGCGTGAAGCGACTCGTCTGGCGCAGGAAAAACGTCCTGACCTGATGATCGACGGCCCGCTGCAGTATGATGCCGCAGTCATGGCTGACGTTGCGAAATCCAAAGCGCCGAACTCTCCGGTTGCCGGTCGCGCTACCGTGTTCATCTTCCCGGATCTGAACACCGGTAACACCACCTACAAAGCGGTACAGCGTTCTGCCGACCTGATCTCCATCGGGCCGATGCTGCAGGGGATGCGCAAGCCGGTGAACGACCTGTCCCGTGGCGCGCTGGTTGACGATATCGTCTACACCATCGCACTGACCGCGATCCAGTCTTCACAGCAGCAGTAATCCTTTCCCCGCCCGTTCGCGGGCGGTTTTAAGGCGAAAAAAATCCGGAAGCGGGAAACCGTTCCGGATTTTTTTATGCCCGCCGTTCAGCACGAAATTATTCGGCTTCTTCCTCAGCGTGCGTTTCATTGTTCGCATTGCGGGTCATCCACAGCGCCAGCGCTTTCAGGGAATCTGCGGTGAATTCATCGCAGCGCGCGGTAATTTCTTCCGGCGTTAACCAGCACACTTCACTGATCTCTTCTTCCTGCAACGCAAACGGGCCGTGAGAGACGCAGCTAAAAAGACCGCCCCACACGCGGCAGTGTTTATCTTCAAAATAAAACTGTCCATGATCGGCAAACGGCACACCGGCAATGCCCAATTCCTCTTCCGCTTCACGGCGAGCGGACTCAAGCATCTGCTCATCGGCCTGCACCACGCCGCCCGCAGTCGCGTCCAGCATGCCTGGCATAAAGTCTTTGGTTTCAGTGCGGCGTTGCACCAGAATTTTTCCCATGCCGTCGTGAACCACAATGTAGGTTGCACGATGGCGCAAGCACTGCGCGCGCATTTGTTCGCGGCTGGCCTGCGCAATCACCTCATTGTCTTCGTTGACGATATCCACCCATTCCGTGCTTGCCAAATGATTCTGCTCCACCATCAGAAAACCTTCTCTCTCATGCGCTCTTGCGGCGCGTTGTGCAGTTGACGGGTAAATTACGGGTTAATTGCCACCTCTGCAATAACCCGTTGATCATTGAGTGCTAAAACCTGCAATTTATCTCCGTCCAACATGCCGAAACTGGCGGGATATCCCCCTTTCGGGAGGCTGACGGAGCCGGGATTAAAATGGAAGATATCGCCCCGTTTTTCGGCAACCGGAATATGAGTATGACCATAAACCAGCACATCGCCAGTTGCCAGCGGCGGTAGGTTATCCGGGCTGAACAGATGCCCATGCGTCAGGAACAGCCGCTGATTTGGCGTCAAGACCTGCTGCCACGGCGCAGTAATAGGGAATTTCAGCAGCATCTGGTCCACTTCGCTATCGCAGTTGCCGCGCACGGCGATAATGCGTGCGGCCTGCGTATTAAGCCGTTCTGCGACCTCTGCGGGCGCATACCCGGGTGGCAAGGCATTACGCGGTCCGTGGTTTAACACATCGCCCAGCACCACCAGATAACGCGCGCCGCTTTCCGCAAACAGTGACAGTACGCATTCTGTGGCTGGCAGCGCGCCGTGAATATCCGATGTAAACATCAGTTTCATCAATCATTTCTCCACAAATAACCGCACTATCATAGCGGATTACGCGACTCTCTTCAGCCTGCGCGTGTCGCTGAAAGCGCCACAAAACGCTGTACTGAGGCACGTTGCCACTGGAATGCAGCGTAATCCGCCAGAACCTCCGGTACGTCGTCGCCGTGCAGCATCAGTCGGTTAATCATCAGCGCAAGATCGGCATCAGCAATACACCACTCGCCAAACAGATTCGGTTTGCCATGCGCCAGCAACGCCCCGGCGGTGCTAAATAGCTTTGCCGCGCTCGCCTGCGCCGTCGGGCTCAGCGGCGACAGCGTCAAGCCGCCAAAGATGACTGACGTCGGGCGCTCTTCGCGAATCGGCATCAGGTCGCTTCTCAGCCAGGCCTGAATCTGCCGGGCGCGGGCGCGTTTTTCGAGGTCGTGCGGGTAGAGACGCTCCCACTGCGGCGGCGCAAAGCGCTCATCGAGATACTCCGTAATCGCTGATGATTCGCTGAGTTCGAACGCATCCACCTCCAGCAACGGCACGCGACGCGTCTGCACGTAGCCTTTCCAGCTATCCTGCAGATGGTCGCCACGGTCGAGATCAACGGTTTTCACACTAAAGTGCAGGCCTTTTTCCTGCAAAGCGACGTAGACGGACATCACATATGGCGAATAAAACTGAGAATCTGACCACAGCGTAATCACAGGACGGCTCATAGTTTCCTCAACGGCTAACGGGTGAATACTTCAACATATCGCGTCTTTTCCAGGCTGTCACTTGATGAAAACTCACAGAGTGGTCTTCGCCGCCTATACTCGAAAAGCGGTGCCCACAACAATAATCACCTGAGTTCGGGAGTTAAGATGATTGATCTCTATTATGCTCCTACCCCAAACGGCCACAAAGTCACGCTGTTCCTTGAAGAAGCGCAGCTGGCTTACCGGCTGATACGTGTCAATATCAGTAAGGGCGACCAGTTCCGCCCGGAGTTCCTGTCGATTTCACCGAATAATAAAATCCCGGCCATCGTCGACCACGTTCCTGTGGACGGCGGCGCGCCGCTGGCCCTGTTTGAATCAGGGGAAATATTGCTGTATCTGGCGGAAAAATCAGGAAAACTGCTCAGCGGAGAGTTGCGAGAACGCCACGTCACCCTGCAGTGGTTGTTCTGGCAGGTGGGCGGACTGGGGCCTATGCTTGGGCAAAACCATCATTTCAATCATTTTGCGCCTCAACCAGTGCCGTACGCCATCGAGCGTTATCAGGTTGAGACTCTGCGGTTATACAACGTGCTGAATAAGCGGCTCGAGGTCTCCCCCTGGCTTGGCGGCGAACACTACAGCATTGCGGATATCGCCTGCTGGCCGTGGATCAACGCCCACCAACGCCAGCGTATTGACCTCGACAATTTCCCGGCAGTGAAGAACTGGTTTGAGCGCATCAGTCAGCGCCCGGCAACGGTTCTGGCGATGCAGAAGGCGCAAGCTTAATCCCGCCCTTTTCATGTATTATGGCTGGGATAACAATAAGGAGGAAACCTGCAATGTCTATGTCCCAGCCAGATGCCATCATCCGCATTAAAAATCTGCGTCTGCGTACCTTTATCGGCATCAAAGAAGAGGAAATCGCCAACCGGCAGGACGTCACTATCAATGTCGCCATCCACTATCCCGCCGAAAAAGCGCGTAACAGCGAAGATATCAACGATGCGTTGAACTACCGCACCATCACCAAAGCCATCATTCAACATATTGAGAATAACCGCTTCTCTTTGCTGGAAAAATTAACTCAGGATGTGCTCAACATCGCATGCGAACATCACTGGGTCACTTATGCTGAAGTAGAGATCGATAAACTTCACGCGCTGCGGTATGCCGACTCCGTGTCGATGACCATGAGCTGGCGACGCTAAAGCGCAACCCGGGAGGTTGCATGAAAATCCTGATTACCGGCGGTACGGGGCTGATTGGCCGTCATCTGATCCCGCGTCTGCTTGAACTCGGCCACCAGATTATCGTGGCGACCCGTAGTCCGGAAAGAGCACGCCAGCGGCTCGATGCGCGCGTCGAATTGTGGAAAGGGCTCGATGCCTGCCAGAATCTCGACGGTATTGATGCTGTCATTAACCTCGCCGGGGAATCCATTGCCGACAAACGCTGGACGGCCCAGCAAAAGCAGCGTCTGTGCGACAGCCGCTGGCAGATAACCCAGAAACTGGTTGATTTACTCAGAGCGGGCAGTACGCCCCCATCGGTCTTAATTTCGGGCTCTGCGGCGGGTTATTACGGCGATCTCGGCGAAGTGGTCGTCACCGAAGATGAGCCGCCGCACAACGAATTTACCCACAAGCTTTGCGCCCGCTGGGAGCAAATCGCCCTGCAGGCGCAAAGCGACACGACCCGCGTCTGTCTGCTACGTACCGGCGTGGTGCTGGCGCCAAGAGGCGGTATTCTGTCGAAAATGATGCCTGCGTTTAAGCTCGGGCTCGGCGGGCCGATTGGCAGCGGGCGTCAGTATCTGGCGTGGATCCATATCGATGATATGGTAAACGGCATTCTCTGGCTGCTCGATAACCCCCTCCGTGGACCGTTTAATATGGTGTCACCCTACCCGGTTCGGAACGAACAGTTTGCTCACGCACTCGGGCATGCCCTGAATCGCCCGGCGATTTTCCGCACACCCGCTGCGGCAATACGGCTGTTGATGGGCGAATCTTCAGCGCTGGTGCTGGGCGGGCAGCGGGCGCTGCCAAAACGCCTTGAAGAGAGCGGTTTCGCATTTCGCTGGTATGACTTAGAAGAAGCGCTGGCGAACGTGGTGAAATGATGCCGTCAGCAGCATGCTAAAAACCCGGTAACGCGCGTTACCGGGTTTTAGACGGGTTACTTCAGCGAACCTTTGAGGAACTGCTGCAGGCGTGGGCTTTTTGGGTTGCCGAACAGTTCATCCGGATGCCCCTCTTCTTCGATAAGCCCCTGGTGCAGGAAAATCACGTGCGATGACACGTGGCGGGCAAAGCCCATCTCGTGCGTGACCACCACCATGGTTTTCCCCTCCTCCGCCAGCTTTTGCATGATACGCAGCACTTCGCCGACCAGTTCAGGGTCAAGCGCCGAGGTCGGCTCATCGAACAGCAACACTTCCGGTTCCATTGCCAGCGCGCGGGCGATGGACACACGCTGCTGCTGGCCGCCGGAAAGATGCACCGGGTATTTAATCTGCTGGCGCTCATCAATACCCACTTTTGCCAGATATTTCACTGCGCGCTCGCGGGCTTCCTGCTTGCTCAGACCCAGCACCTGAATCGGGGCTTCCATGACGTTCTCCAGCACCGTCATATGGCTCCACAGGTTGAAGTGCTGGAACACCATTGTCAGGCGGGTGCGCAGCAGGCGAAGCTGGTTTTTGTCCGCCACCTTCAGTTGCCCGTCTTTATCACGCACCAGCGAGATATTCTGACCGCTGACCACAATGTTGCCTGCGCTCGGTTTCTCGAGGAAGTTAATGCACCGCAGGAAGGTACTCTTCCCCGACCCCGATGAGCCAATGATACTGATCACATCACCGGCATTAGCCTTCAGTGACACCCCTTTCAGCACTTCATGTTCGCCGTAGCGTTTGTGCAGATCGATTACGTTTAATTTATTGTCAGGCATGATGTTCTCAGTGTGTCGAAGAGGGTTTCACATGTTGCAGCCAGCGTTTTTCCGCCTTGCGGAACAGGCTAATCAGCACATAAGAGATAATCAGATACAGCACCGCGGCGATACCGAATGCCGTAAAGGGCTGATAGGTCGCCGAGTTAATATCGCGGGCTATCTTCAGCAAATCCGGCACCGTGGCCGTAAACGCCAGCGCCGTGGAGTGCAGCATCAGGATAACCTCGTTGCTGTAGGCCGGCAGCGCAATACGCAGCGCGGAAGGCAGAATAATGCAGCGATAGAGCTTCACGCTGGAGAAGCCGTATGCGCGAGCGGCCTCTACCTCTCCGGCAGGAACGGCGCGGATCGCACCGGCAAAAATCTCAGTGGTATACGCGCAGGTGTTGAGGGTCAACGCCAGCACCGTACAGTTCAGCCCGCTGCGGAAAAACGCGTTCAGCAGTTCAGTGCCTTTCACGATTTCCAGCGTATACATCCCCGAGTAAAACACCAGCAGTTGAACGTACAGCGGCGTGCCGCGGAAGATATAGGTAAACAGCCAGATAGGGAACTGGATGTATTTGTTGCTGGAGACGCGGCCAATCGCCAGGAACAGCGCCAGGATACCGCCCATCACCACGGAGGAGATAAGCAGCCACAGGGTAATGGCCACGCCGGTAAAGCGATAGCCGTCGGTCCACAGCAGGGACTTCCAGTATTCCTGAATAATATCGATCACAGGTCGGCCCTCTTCACACCCACGGAGTAGCGACGCTCAAGCAGCAGCAGAACACCGTTCGAAACCGTTGTGAATACCAGATAAATTACGCCGCAGACGATGGCGAAGTAAAACGGCTCCCAGGTACTCTTACCGGCAAGCTGCGTCGCCTTAACCACGTCCTCCAGTCCCAGCAAAGAGACCAGCGCCGTCGCTTTGAGGATAACCTGCCAGTTGTTGCCGATCCCCGGCAGCGCGAAACGCATCATCGCCGGAAACAGAATACGTCGAAAGGTTTGACGGCTGGTAAAACCGAAGGCGGTCGCGGCTTCAATGTGCCCTTTCGGCACCGCCAGAAACGCGCCGCGGAAGGTCTCGGTAAAATACGCGCCATAGATAAAACCCAGCGTAATAATACCGGCAATCATCGGGTCAATGTCGAACTGCGCCATCCCCATAGCGTCAGTCACGGTGTTCAGCGCAATCTGCAGCCCGTAAAAAATCAGCAGCATCAGCACCAGATCCGGTACACCGCGAATCAGCGTGGTATACCCTTCAAAAATCAGCGCCAGCACGCGATTGCCCGAAAGCTTCGCCGCCGCACCCGCCAGGCCTATCAGCACCGCCAACACCACCGAGCTGATAGCCAGCTCAAGTGTGACAAGGGCTCCCTGGAAAATAACTTGTGAAAACCCGTACAGCATTCAGCCTGTCCTGTCTGTCCAGTACCGCCGTCTCTGGAAACGTCAGAAACGGCGGCTAATGCAGTGATTACTCACCGTATACGTTGAAATCGAAGTACTTCTTCGCCAACTTCTCGTAAGTGCCATCTGCACGCATTTGTGCAAAGGCTTTATTCAGCGCTTCGCGCAGCTCGTTATCCTCTTTACGCAGGCCCATACCGGTGCCAACGCCAAACAGTTTTTCGTCCTTAATCGACGGACCGCCGAACTGGTAATCTTTACCGATTGGCTGCTTGAGGAAACCTTCGCTGGCCGCGACTTCGTCCTGGAATGCCGCATCGATACGGCCTGCCGTCAGGTCAGAGTAGATATTGTCCTGGCCCTGATAGGAGACGATTTCAATGCCTTTCGGCGCCCAGTGTTCGTTACCGTAAGTTTCCTGCGTGGTGCCCTGCAGAACGCCGACGCGCTTGCCCTTCAGCGTGCTGAGTTCAGGCGTTACCGGGCTGCCTTTTTTCACGACCAGACGAGAATCGGCTGCATAGAGCTTGTCGGTAAAGGCGATCTCCTGCTGGCGCTTTTCGGTAATCGACAGCGAGGACATAATGACGTCGATCTTCTTCGCTTTTAACGATGGGATCAGCGCATCCAGTGGGTTCTCGACGAAGGTACATTGCGTATTAATACGCTTACACAGCTCTTTCGCCAGATCGATGTCAAAACCCACCAGTTCACCCTGCGCGTTTTTCGATTCGAAGGGCGCATAAGTCGGATCGGTACCGATACGAATTTTTTGCGGAATTGCTGCGAAAGCGCAAGAAACACTGGAAAGTGCCAGCGCAAGAGAGAGCGTCAACGCCAGTTTTTTCATAACTATCCTCAACAGACTGTCATTTTTACGGGTTTAACAGAAATATCTGAAACAGTTATCGTGCCACCTTTTAGGCGATTAAGGCAAAACTTTCCACCCTTCACGCAGCACTTTTTTGCATTATAAATGCTTAACTATGCACACCCTCACCAAAATGGTGCGTTTTTTGCACCATAAAAGAGCAGGCGAAGGTTAATACACACCTGTATAGATCACTGTTTTGCCCGAAAGGCCCGGCAAGCCGGGCCTGTAGCGTCTTACTCGCCGTAGACGTTGAAGTCGAAGTATTTCTTCGCCATCTTGTCGTAAGTACCGTCTTTGCGCAGGTCAGCCAGCGCTTTATCAAATGCCGCTTTCAGCTCGACATCGTCCTTACGCAGACCCACGCCGGTGCCATCGCCAAAGAATTTCTTGTCTTTAACGGATGGACCCGCAAACGCATACTCTTTACCGGCTGGCTGTTTCAGGAAGCCTTCGCTGGCGGCGACTTCATCCTGGAATGCCGCATCAAGACGACCGGCGGCCAGGTCGGAATAGATCAGATCCTGGTTCTGGTAGGCAACAACATCCACGCCTTTGGTACGCCAGTTTTCATTGGCATACGCTTCCTGAGTGGAGCCCTGCAGTACCCCGACATGCTTGCCTTTCAGGGAGTCAATGGTCGGGACAATCGGGGAGCCCTTAGTCGCTATCAGACGTGAATCCGCCGCATACAACTTGTCAGAGAACGCTATCTCCTGCTGGCGCTTCTCGGTAATTGAGAGGGAGGAAATAATGGCATCGATTTTCTTTGCCTTCAGCGACGGGATCAGGGAGTCGAAATCACTGCCTACCCAGGTACACTTAATCTGCATGCGTTTGCACATCTCGTTACCCAGGTCGATATCGAACCCGACAAAATCGCCTTTTGCATCTTTCGATGAAAATGGCGCATAGGTCGCATCAGTTCCGATGCGAACGTTCTGCGGCAGCGCCGCAAAAGCGCTGGAAGCGCTGCTGATCCCAAGCAATAAAGAGAGAGCCAGAACTGTCTTCTTCATACATTACCCTTAAGTCTCATGATGCCGTTGCGTGTGTTATGTTGTTTATCGTGTTGTGTGTTGCAATCCACATATGCACGTTTCATGCCATTCTGGACTATCGGTTTAAAATAATCGCTAGCGTGTTAATAAAACGTTGCAAATATATCTCAAGAATGAAAGATAACAGCTATGGCAAATAAACCGCAGCGCTAAACAGCGAAAAAAGGGATTAAATGTTGAGGATTTGATCGGGGTTACAAAATCGCCCAATTCCAGGGCGAAGCGGCAAATCATGCACTATATTAGTGCAGCTAATGTGCGCCCTGCCAGCGGGTAAAGAGGTCCTCGGGGAGAGTTATGTCAAACTGGTCCAGCACCCGATTAACCGTCTGATTAATAAGGTCATCAATCGTCTGCGGTCGATGATAAAACGCCGGCACCGGCGGCATGATCATCGCTCCGATTTCCGCCGCCTGGGTCATCAACCGCAGATGGCCAAGATGCAACGGCGTCTCGCGCACGCACAGCACCAACGGGCGGCGCTCTTTCAATACCACATCCGCCGCGCGGGTCAGCAGACCGTCGGTATAGCTGTTCACAATGCCGGACAGCGTCTTCATCGAACACGGTAAAATCACCATGCCTGCCGTTTTAAATGACCCGGAAGAGATACTGGCGGCGATATCGCGAGCGTCATGCACCACGTCGGCCAGCGTCTGCACGTCGCGCAGAGAAAAATCGGTTTCCAGCGTTAGCGTCTGTCGGGCGGCCTGACTCATCACCAGATGGCTTTCCACCTCGGGAATATCGCGCAATATCTGCAGTAAACGCACGCCGTAAATTGCGCCGCTTGCGCCCGATATGCCAACAATGAGTCGTTTCATGATGTAGCCCCGCCATTCACCTGGAGCAGACTGTGACGCATTTGGCGGGCCGTTGCAAGAAGCAGTCCCCCGATTCTGACGAAACGGGGGAGCGGAGGAGATTACCCTTCGTTATGCATCTCTAAGTTTTCCACTTCGTTCTGACGCTGCACCGCTTTGGCATCGTCATTACGCAGGGAATCCAGATAGTCGAGATACTGCTGATCGACATCTTTCGTCACGTACACGCCGTTAAACACCGAGCATTCAAACTGCTGGATATCCGGGTTTTCAGCACGCACAGCGTCGATCAGATCGTCAAGGTTCTGGAAGATAAGGCCATCAGCGCCGATAATCTGGCGGATCTCATCAACTTCACGGCCATGGGCGATCAGTTCGTTAGCGGTCGGCATATCGATGCCGTACACATTCGGAAAGCGAATTTCCGGTGCAGCGGAAGCCAGATACACCTTCTTCGCCCCGGCTTCACGCGCCATCTCAATGATCTGCTCCGACGTGGTGCCGCGGACGATGGAATCATCCACCAGCAGCACGTTCTTGCCACGGAACTCAGCGCGGTTAGCATTAAGCTTGCGGCGTACGGACTTACGACGCAGCTGCTGGCCCGGCATGATAAAGGTGCGACCCACGTAGCGGTTCTTCACAAATCCCTGGCGGTACGGTTTGCCCAGGATGCGCGCAATTTCCAGCGCGATATCGCAGGAGGTTTCCGGAATCGGGATGACCACGTCGATATCCAGATCTTCCCACTCGCGGGCAATTTTCTCGCCGAGTTTGGTGCCCATGTTAACGCGCGCGCTGTAGACGGAAATTTTATCGATAAAAGAGTCCGGACGCGCAAAATAGACATACTCGAACAGGCACGGGTTGCTGACCGGGTTATCCGCGCACTGACGGGTAAAGAGCTGACCTTTTTCGGTAATGTAGATAGCTTCGCCCGGCGCGACGTCGCGCAGGAACTCGAAGCCCAGGGTATCCAGCGCCACGCTTTCCGACGCCACCATATATTCGGTACGGCCATCGCCAATATCGCGCTTACCCAGCACCAGCGGACGAATGCCGTTCGGATCGCGGAAGGCCACCATACCGTGTCCGATAATCATCGCCACACAAGCGTAAGCCCCGCGAATCTGGCGGTTAGTCGCCGCAATTGCAGCAAAAATGTTGTCGGCTTCAAGCGGATAGTGACGGAAGTTATCCAGCTCGCTGGCAAATACGTTGAGCAGGATTTCAGAATCAGACGTGGTGTTGATGTGACGACGTTTCTCTTCAAACAGCTTTTTACGCAGCTCATGGGCATTGGTCAGGTTGCCGTTGTGCGCAAGGGTAATGCCATAAGGAGAGTTGACGTAAAAAGGCTGCGCCTCAGACGCGCTGGAGCTGCCTGCCGTCGGGTAACGAACATGACCAATCCCCATATTACCCTGCAGACGCTGCATGTGGCGGGCTTCAAATACATCGCTCACCAGGCCGTTCGCTTTACGCAAACGGAAGCCGTTGTTTGCATCAATCGTGATGATGCCAGCGGCATCCTGACCACGGTGCTGCAGCACCGTTAACGCGTCATAAATCGACTGGTTGACCGGCATAACACCGGCGATACCGACAATACCGCACATACGTCTTTTCCTCGTTAAGCAACGACCCAAAGCTTATACTTTGGGCAAGAAACTTGACGAGCTTTGAAGGTATTCAAAAAACCATCTGATAACCGGTGAAAAATAGGGAATAAACTGCGACTGCTGCCAGTCTGCGCTCTTTGCCATACCGGTAAAGGTGTCGAGGAAGAACAGAATAGCGGCGATAATCAGCACCCCACGCAATGCGCCGAAGCAGATCCCCAATACCCTGTCAGTACCCGACAAACCGGTCCTCTCCACCAGCTGACCTATCACGTAGTTGATGATAGCGCCAACGATGAGCGTCGCGATAAACAGCGCCGCAATAGCAATCCCGTTTCGAACCCGTTCGTCTTCAAAGCCCGTAAACCAGACAGACAGATCAGTATAGTAATGGCTTGCCACGTAAAAAGCACAGCCCCACGTCACTAACGATAATGCTTCACGAACAAAGCCGCGGATAAGGCTCACCAAGCAAGAAAAGCCCAGTACCGCAATGATGGCGTAATCAATCCAGACCATATGTGTCCCACGATGTTACGCCCTGTCGTCCGGTTCGGGGCGCATTCTAACAGAAAAAGAAAACGTTTGCGTAGGGATTTCCGTGCCCTACAAAATAAAAAAAGCGCTGAAAAAATGTTCAGCGCCAGGTGCCATAACGGCTTTTTTCCCTCGCGCAGGCCCTCTCCTCTTGCGGAAGAGCGGCCAGCCAAAGGACGGATTAGTTCGGCGTATATCCCATCACGACGCCGCTCAGCCCCGACAACTGCTGCAGTTCGCCCAGTGAACCTTTCAGCTTGTCTTTCGACGCGTCAGGCCCCACCAGGATACGGGTAATTTTACCCTGTGTCGGTGTAGAAGGCGACGTATAAACCTTAAAGCCTGCGCCGCGTAATTTCCCTACGATTTCATTGACTTTGTCGGCATTCTTCAGCGCGCCAAGCTGCACGATATAGGCCTTGCCGACCGGCGCGGGCATGTTGTCCGCAACCGGTTTCTGCGGCGCAGGCGCCGACTCCGTCGCCACGGCCAGCTGCTCGCTGGCAACATCACGCGTCGGTTTCGGCGGCTGTGGCTGTGGCTTTTGCGCCACCGGTTTGGGCTTCGGCGGAATCACCGGCGCTGGCGTTTCGTCGATATCGCTACCGCCGCTGTTAACCGCCATTCGCGATGCGTCCAGCGAAGGCGCAGCGGCATCCCCGGCCCGCACCTCTTCCGCCGCCCCTTCCGGCGGCTGCGACGGTAACGCCTGTGTTGCGGCAGGCAGCATATCCGGCTCATCCCGGTCGCCAGGCTTCGGCACCAGCGGGATCGCCGCAAACTCATCCTGATAATGCTTTTTCTGCCCGTCAAGCAGCCCGGGGAGCACAATCACCCCGAGCGCCACCAGCGCAATGGTTCCGACTAAACGATTCTGAAACTTACTCGCCACCGGTTCTCCCCGCGTCCATCTCTTCCATTACATGGGCTACCGTGTGGAAAGAACCACACACCAGCACCGTATCTTCCGGGCGCGCATCGGCCATTGCCGTATGCCACGCCTGCGTTACAGTGGCATAGACTTCGCCATCACGCAAATGTTCCACCAGCTGTTCCGCCGTCGCGCCTCGCGGCCCCTCAAGCGGCGCACAGTACCACTTATCGACAACATCCGTCAGACACGCAAGCGTACCCGCAATATCTTTATCATGAAGCATACCAATCACCGCCAGCGTGCGCCCGGTCTTTGGCAACGTTTTGAGACGTCCGGCGAGGTATGCCGCGGCGTGCGGGTTGTGCGCCACATCGAGGATAAGCCGCGGCGCCATACTGACGACCTGAAAACGCCCCGGTAATATCGCGCTGGCGATACCGTCGTGAATCGCCTGCTCACTGACCGAAAGCCCGCTGGCGCGCAATGCGGCAAGCGCGGTCGCGGCGTTAGGCTGCGGCACCTGCGGCAGCGGTAAACCGCCCAGTACGCCCTGCTTATCGCTAAACCGCCAGCTGTCGTTCGCCACCTCAAAAGCCCAGTCGGCGCCGCGGCGCCGCAGTAGCGCCCCTTTTTCCACCGCGACGTCGGCAATGGTCTGCGGCATCTCCGGCTCCCCGACCACGGCCGGTTTGCCCGCACGGAAAATCCCCGCCTTCTCGCGGCCAATGCTTTCACGGTCCGGCCCCAGCCAGTCGATATGATCCAGCGCAATACTGGTCACCACCGCAACATCAGCATCCACGATGTTCGTCGCGTCCAGGCGGCCGCCAAGCCCCACTTCGAGGATAACCACATCCAGTTGAGCGGCTTTAAACAGCCACAGCGCGGACAAGGTGCCGAACTCAAAATAGGTCAGCGATGTCTCGCCCCTTGCCGCTTCAATGGCGGCAAATGAAGCCGTATGCGCCGATTCCGGCAATTCTTCGCCCTGAATCCGCACCCGCTCGGTGTAGCGCACCAGGTGCGGCGAACTGTAGACGCCCACCTTATAGCCTGCGGCCATCAGGACGGATTCCAGCGTGCGGCAGGTCGTGCCTTTACCGTTGGTTCCCGCGACGGTGAAGACGAATGGCGCCGGTTTCTGCACGGCCATCCGCGCCGCCACATCGCTCACGCGCACTAACCCGAGATCGATCGTTTTTGTATGCAGATGTTCAAGATAAGAAAGCCACGTGGCCAGGGGCGACGTGGCGAGAGGAATTTGGTCTTTTTCCATGATGCCCGCGATTGTTAACGGTTAAGAAAAGCAAAAAGGGCAGCGCCTGGTGGCCCTGCCCTTTGCATTATCAGGCCTCTGGTTCCTGATCCGGTGCCGGCGACACCACCACGCCTTCGCGCGGTGTATCGGGATTCGGCGCCGGGAGATTCATCAGCTTCGCCAGGATGCTGGCAAGCTTAAAGCGCATTTCCGGACGGCGAACAATCATGTCGATCGCGCCTTTTTCGATCAGGAATTCGCTACGCTGAAAGCCCGGTGGCAGCTTTTCACGTACAGTCTGCTCAATAACGCGAGGGCCTGCAAAGCCGATCAGCGCTTTCGGTTCGGCAATGTTGAGATCGCCAAGCATCGCAAAGCTTGCGGACACGCCGCCCATGGTCGGGTCAGTCAGTACGGAGATGTATGGCAGACCACGTTCCTGCATTTTCGCCAGCGCTGCAGAGGTTTTCGCCATCTGCATCAGCGACATCAGCGCTTCCTGCATGCGCGCGCCGCCGGAGGCGGAGAAACACACCAGCGGGCAGTTATTTTCCAGCGCCTGTTCGACGGCACGGACAAAACGCGCGCCGACCACAGAGCCCATTGAGCCGCCCATAAAGGAGAACTCAAACGCCGCCGCGACAACAGGCATGCCGAACAGCGTACCTTTCATTACGACCAGCGCGTCTTTCTCGCCGGTCTCTTTCTGCGCAGAGGCCAGACGGTCTTTGTATTTCTTAGAGTCACGAAACTTCAGCACGTCTTTCGGCTCAAGTTCGCTACCCAGTTCCACCAGCGTTCCTTCGTCCAGCAGGCTATGCAGGCGATTGCGCGCTGTCATACGCATGTGGTGATCGCACTTCGGGCAAACCTCCAGGTTGCGCTCCAGCTCTGCACGGTACAGAACCTGACCGCAGCTGTCGCACTTGGTCCATACCCCTTCCGGGATACTCGCCTTGCGGGTGGGGGTTATATTGCTTTTAATTCGTTCAATCCAGCTCATTGATAACCTTTCTGCCTGAACCTGGTCGATGCCAGTTTTGCCATAAGCGGCAAATAATGCCATTTTTACCGCTTACAGACCATGAAATGTTGCACATTAAAACATAAGAGCCAGAAACATGGGACAAAAAAGTGGTCGAACCCCTCTTCGTCCCCTGCTTTACCACGCTCGTGGCGTTATTTGACCTGTCTCGCCTGCTTTGCCGCGGCGCGCTTGTGGCGGATGATTTCAATCACCCCCGGCAGAATCGACAGAACAATGATCGCGACAATCAGCAGTTTCAGGTTTTCCTGCACGATAGGCAGATCGCCGAACAGGTAGCCTGCATAGGTGAACAGCAACACCCACAGCAGCGCGCCCACCACGTTATAGGCGGCAAAGTGACGGTAGGACATGTGCCCCATACCGGCCACAAACGGCGCAAACGTACGGACGATCGGCACAAAACGCGCCAGAATAATGGTTTTCCCGCCGTGCTTTTCATAAAACGCGTGGGTTTTGTCGAGATAACTGCGGCGGAAGATCTTCGAATTCGGGTTGCTAAAAAGCTTCTCGCCGAACACTCGGCCAATGGTGTAGTTCACCGCATCGCCGATAATCGCCGCTACCACCATCAGCGCCACCATCAGGTGTACGTTCAAGTCGTTCGTCGGCAGCGCGGAGAGCGCACCGGCGACAAACAGCAGCGAATCGCCAGGCAGGAACGGCGTCACCACCAGGCCCGTTTCACAAAACAGGATCAAAAACAGAATGGCATAAACCCAGACACCATAGTTGGCGACCAGTTCGGCCAGGTGAACATCGATATGCAGAATGAAATCAATTAAAAAGCGAATCAAATCCATAGTTGTCTAACCTTTAATGACTGCATTATTTAGTCCGCCAGAAACAGCGGCCCCATAGGCGATTTTGGAAGGTCGAAACGTTCCGGGTAATCCACCGAAACGAGATACAGCCCTTCCGCTTTTGCCGTGGCCGCCGCAAGCGTCCTGTCCTTAGCGGCCAACAGCTCTGCAATCCAGCTCTCCGGCTGGTTTCCGGCGCCTACTTCCATCAGGCTGCCTACGATATTCCGCACCATATGATGTACAAACGCGTTGGCTTTGATATCCACCACCACATATGCACCGTAACGTTCAACGTTAATGTGCATAACGTTTCTCCACGGCGTGCGCGACTGGCACTGTACCGCCCGAAACGACGTAAAATCATTCTCCCCCAGCAAACACTGCGCGGCACGCTGCATCCGCGCGACATCCAGCGGCTGGTGGTAATGCGTAACGCCCTGGCTTAACACCGCCGGGCGCAGGCGATGATTATAGATGACATAGCGATAACGACGCGCCGTCGCGCTGAAACGCGCGTGGAAATCGTCGGCGACATATTTCACCCAACGCACCGCAATGTCACCAGGCAAATTCGCATTTACGCCCAGCGTCCACGCGGCGTCTTTACGCTCCGCGCGGGTTTCAAAATGGACAACCTGTCCGGTGCCATGCACGCCAGCATCAGTACGTCCGGCGCAAAATACGGTCACCGGCTCGTTAGCGACCTGCGAGAGCGCTTTTTCCAGCTTCTCCTGAACGCTGCGCACTTCGTTTTGTCGCTGCCAGCCGTAATACTTGCTACCGTCATATTCAATACCGAGCGCGATTTTATACACCGGCAGCTGTTCCACTTCAGACATCAGTACAGGTACTCCTGCACCAGCTTCTCAGCAATCTTCACCGCCATCAGCGCGCCGCCGAAACGTACGTTATCGGCAACCGACCAGAACTGAATCTGCTCCGGCATGCCGTAGTCGTTACGCACGCAGCCCACCGACAAATGCGCGCTGCCGGAAGCATCGCCTACCTGGGTTGGAAATTCGTTTTCTTCCGACAGGACGATATCTTCGCCACGGGCAAAGGCATCACGCGCTTCTTCCGCCGCCAGCGGGCGCATCGCCTCGAAGCTCACCATCTGGGCATGGCCGTAAAAGACCGGCGCGCGGACGCAGTGCGCGGAAATCATGACGCCTTCGTCCTGTAGGATCTTGCGGACCTCGTCGACAATACGGCGCTCTTCGCGCACGCTGCCTTCGTTGTCCGGCAGCAGCGGCAGGATGTTGAACGCCAGTTGCTGACCAAAGAAGTCATCTTCGTCGATAGGGATCCCGTTGAGCAGCTTCGCGCTCTGACCGGCCAGCGCATCGACCGCTTTTTTGCCCTGCGCCGACGCCGACAGCAGGTTGGTGACCGCAATACGCGACAGTCCGCCCTCATCAATCAACGGTTTCAGCGCAGCCAGCAGTTGGCTGGTCAGGCTGCCCGGTACGGCAATGATGTTACGGTTTCGGTAGTCGGCCAGTACGAACGGATTCACTTCCGGCACCACCAGCGGCACGTCCGGCTCGAGCGCAAACAGTCCGCTAAGATCGATAATCAGGCAGCCTGCGTTAACCGCCTCCTCGGCGTAGGTCGCAGAAGCCTCTGCTCCGGCGGCAAAAAAAGCCAGTTGCGCCTGAGTCCAGTCAAACGCGGCGGCATCCTGAACCCTGACGGATTTACCGCCAAAACGCAGATGCTCGCCAGCGCTGTCAGATCGCGCCAGCGCATAGATTTCCCCCACCGGGAACTGGCGCTCAGCAAGTGTTTCGAGCAGGGCTTCGCCGACGGCGCCCGTGGCGCCCAGAATGGCAATATTCCAGCCTTCAGACATGGTGGTTTACTCCAGAAATATAATGACCGCCCCGCCAGAATATTGACGGGGGAGTCTTAAGAAGACATTAACGGACAGGATGGTGAACTGCATTAAATCCCAATTTATGCAAAAGTTCGGCTGCCGCTTTATCGTCACACATGACGTACAGCGACGACCATTCACGTCGTTCGAGATAATTTTTACGCAATTTGTCGAATTCACCCGGAATTCCCGCTACTTTTCGCAGCGGCGCATCATCGCGGCGCACATCATACACTAAATGTACCAGCCTTTTCAGCGTCGACTCATCGAGCGCGCCGTGAAGCGTAATGCGGCCAAATTCCGGTGCAGGAAGCAGCGAGTCGAGCGCCACCTGCTGCGGGTGCCCGATAAACTGGCTATAGGCTTCAAAGACCTGCGTTGTCCCGCGCGCTTTCCCTTCCAGCGTGTAGCCCGCGATGTGCGCCGTACCAATATCCACCCGGGCGAGCAGCGCGGTATTGAGATCCGGCTCCGGCTCCCACACGTCCAGCACCACGCTGAGCGGCTGACCCGCCTGCAAACGCGCCAGCAGCGCGGCGTTATCCACCACCGGGCCGCGACAGGCGTTAATTAAAATCGTCCCCGGCTTCAGGCGACGGAGCAATGCGTCATCCGCCAGATGCAGCGTCCTGTAAGGCCCATCTTTAAAAAGCGGCGTATGGAACGTCAGGATATCCGCTTCCTGCACCAGCTCATCCAGCGAACGGAAATCCTCATTGTCGCCCTTATCGGCGCGCGGCGGGTCGCACAGCAGCGTGCGGATCCCCAGCGCCTCAAGGCGTTTTTGCAAACGCCCGCCGACGTTGCCCACGCCGACGATGCCCACGGTGCGATCCGCCAGGGAAAACCCATCGCGCTCCGCCAGCATCAACAACGCGGAAAACACATACTCTACAACCGCAATAGCGTTACAGCCCGGCGCAGCCGAAAAACCGACTCCCGCCTGTGTAAGCCAGGCATCGTCCACATGATCGGTGCCTGCCGTTGCCGTACCGACAAATTTGACCGGTTTTCCGGCGAGCAGCGCTTCATTTACTTTCGTCACCGAACGCACCATTAACGCGTCCGCATCATCCAGCTCATGCTGCGGAATTGGGCGACCGGCAACGGCCTTTACCTCACCCAGGCGGCTGAACAGCTCGCGGGCGTAAGGCATATTTTCATCAACGAGGATTTTCACGGTACAGTACCTGTGTGAGACGAGAGTTAGCCGGGGAAGTGTGCCATAATCTTGCCGCCAGGAACACAGACAACCTGGATGACACCGCCAGGACACACAGGATCTCTCATGACGCACCCCATCTCTGGTATGCCCGCGCGCCCGCCTGCGGGAGGTACTCCCCCCTCCGCCATTGGCGAGCAGCCCCTCTCCTCCCAGCAGCGTACGGTGCTTGAACGGCTAATAACCCGGTTGATCGCCCTCACTTCACAGCAGAATGCAGAGGTATGGGCCGGTGTTAAGCATGATTTGGGTCTCAAGGGAGATGCTCAGCTACTGTCGCGTCACTTTCCGGCGGCGGAGCAGAACCTTAACCATCGCCTGGAAAGCGCCCAACAAAACCTGGGCGTACGTCAGACGCTATCCCAACTGACGGAGCTTCTGAACCTTGGCAATAACCGTCAGGCGGTCAGCGACTTTATCCGCCAGCAGTATGGACAAACGGCACTCAGCCAACTCACGCCAGATCAGTTGCGTAATGTGCTGCAACTACTGCAAAACAATCAGCTGAACATTCCGCAGCCTCAGCAGCGCCCGGGAACCGCACGTCCCCTGCTGCCTGCGGAGCACAACACGCTCAATCAACTGGTCAATAAGGTGTCGGCCGCCACCGGGGAATCCAGCAAGATTATCTGGCAGTCGATGCTTGAGCTTTCTGGGGTAAAAACCGGCGAACTGATTCCGGCGAAGCACTTCAACGCGCTGATGACCTGGCTGCAGGCGCGCCAGACGCTCAGCACGCAGAGCGCCCCGACGCTCAATAGCGTGCAGGCCGCACTCAAACAGCCGATGGAGCCCCACGAGTGGCAGTTCATTCGCGACTATGCGCAGCAAAACTGGCAGGTCACGCCGCAGGCTATTCTGACCAGCGCGCAGGTGCAGGAACTGCTCAATCAACTCTTTCTCAAACGCGTCGAGCAGCGCTCACTGGACACGCTGGAAATTCGTAATATTCAGCCGATCTACAGCCCGTTTGCACCGCTGATTGACAACGTGAAAGCGCTGTCAGCGCGCCCGGGCCTGATGCTGATTGCTATCGTCGTGGTGTTAGTGCTTATCTGGCTGGTTATCTAAGCGCGGCGTTGTTGTCGCGTGCGGATTCATAACAGGAAAATCAAACCGGAAACAAAAAAAGAAGGGAGCCATTCGGCTCCCTGGAGTGTCAGTCGTTTTACGCTTAAAGCTTGCGCATCACCAGCGTGGCGTTGGTGCCGCCGAAACCGAAGCTGTTGGACATGACGGTCGTCAGCGCCGCGTCAGTCGGTTTGGTTACGATATTCAGACCCTGAGCCTGTTCATCCAGCTCTTCAACGTTGATGCTCGGGGCGATAAAGCCGTGTTCCAGCATCAGCAGAGAGTAGATGGCTTCCTGTACGCCAGCGGCGCCCAGAGAGTGTCCGGTCATTGCTTTGGTCGCAGAGATTGCCGGGCTGTTGTCGCCGAAGACTTCACGGATAGCGCCGAGCTCTTTGACGTCGCCTACCGGAGTAGACGTGCCGTGGGAGTTCAGGTAGTCGATCGGCGTATCAACGCCGTGCATCGCCATCTGCATGCAGCGCACTGCGCCTTCGCCTGACGGAGCCACCATGTCTGCGCCATCGGAGGTTGCGCCGTAGCCGACGATTTCAGCATAGATGTGGGCGCCGCGCGCCAGAGCATGCTCCAGCTCTTCAACCACAACCATACCGCCGCCGCCTGCGATAACGAAACCGTCACGGTTCGCATCATAGGTACGGGACGCTTTTTCCGGGGTCTCGTTGTACTTGGTGGACAGCGCGCCCATCGCGTCGAACTCGCAGGCCATTTCCCAGCACAGCTCTTCGCCGCCGCCAGCAAACACGATGTCCTGTTTGCCCAGTTGAATCTGCTCTACCGCGTTACCGATGCAGTGTGCGGAAGTCGCACAGGCGGAACTGATGGAGTAGTTTACGCCGTGGATTTTAAACGGCGTAGCGAGGCAGGCGGAAACGCCGGACGCCATCGCTTTGGTCACAACATAAGGGCCTACGGCTTTCAGACCGCGCGGGCTGCGCATGGCGTCTGCGCCAAAGACCTGGAATTTCGGGGAGCCGCCGCCGGAACCTGCAATCAGGCCAACGCGCGGGTTATTTTGATAAACCTCTTCAGAGAGGCCAGCATCAGCAATCGCCTGCTCCATAGACAGGAAAGCATAAATGGATGCGTCGCTCATAAAGCGCACAACTTTGCGGTCGATGAGGCCAGTGGTATCCAGTTTTACGTTGCCCCAGACGTGGCTACGCATGCCGGAATCCTTGAGCTCCTGAGAGAAAGTGATCCCTGAGCGTCCTTCACGCAGAGATGCCAGGACTTCCTGCTGGTTGTTACCGATGCTGGAAACAATGCCCAGGCCAGTAATCACTGCACGTTTCATTCAATACCTCTGTAAGTCGCACTATTTAACGTTTCGTGTCGCACGATAGCGTACACTTGTACGCCGAACAAGTCCGATCAGACAATTAATGCATAAATTTGCGCCGCCTCGCACACATCGTTAAGATCGTCCGATGCCTTGCTATGCGAGTAACTTACGTGAAACAAATCGCCATACGCCCCGCCAACCTCGAATTTAACAATGAGGGTACACCTGTTTCCCGAGATTTTGACGACGTCTACTTTTCTAATGATAACGGACTGGAAGAAACTCGGTACGTTTTTCTTGGCGGAAATCAGCTTCCCGACCGCTTTGACAAGCACCCTCGTCCACATTTTGTCGTCGCCGAAAGCGGCTTCGGCACCGGGCTTAACTTTCTGACGCTCTGGCAGGCGTTTGCGGCGTTTCGCACCTCGCATCCTGACGCGACGCTGCGAAGATTGCATTTCGTCAGTTTTGAAAAATTCCCGCTGCGGGCGGACGATTTACGCCTCGCCCACCAGCACTGGCCTGAGCTGGCGCCCTGGGCAGAGCAGCTACAGGCGCAGTGGCCCCTGGCGCTGCCCGGCTGCCATCGTCTGTTGCTCGACGATGGACAGGTCACGCTGGATCTGTGGTTCGGCGATATCAATACCCTTGTTGACACCCTCGACGATACCTTCAACCAGAAAGTAGACGCCTGGTTTCTGGATGGCTTCGCCCCCGCCAAAAACCCCGATATGTGGACGCCGGGGCTGTTTAACGCGATGGTGCGGCTGGCCCGCCCTGGCGGTACGCTGGCGACGTTTACCTCCGCCGGATTTGTACGCCGTGGGCTGCAGGAAGCCGGGTTTGCAATGCGCAAAAGCAAAGGCTTTGGCCGCAAGCGTGAAATGCTGACCGGCGAAATGCCGGAAGGCGTGGACAGCGCGCCGCGCACGCCGTGGTTTTCCCGTCGCGGCAGCACGGCCCGCGAGGTCGCGGTCATCGGCGGCGGGGTAGCCAGCGCGCTGCTCTCCCTCGCGCTGCTGCGCCGGGGCTGGCAGGTGACGCTGTACTGTGAGGACGCGCAGCCCGCCCAGGGCGCGTCGGGCAACCGTCAGGGCGCGCTCTACCCTCTGCTCAGCGCCCACGACCCGGCGCTGGCGCAGTTTTTCCCGGCGGCATTCACCTTTGCCCGCCGTTTGTACGATGCGCTGCCAGTGCGCTTCGACCACGACTGGTGCGGCGTCACCCAGTTAGGTTTCGATGACAAAAGCCAGCAAAAAATAGCCCAGATGCTCTCTCTGGGGCTGCCACCCGCCATCGCCCATGCGGTGAGCGCCGATGACATCGCCAGGCTGTGCGGTGTGGAAACCAACTGCGACGGCATCAGCTATCCGCTCGGCGGCTGGCTCTGCCCGGCCGAACTGACCGCCTCGGCAATTGAGCTTGCCTGCACGCGCGGGCTGACCGTGCGCTGGCGTTCGCGCGTCGAACAGCTCACCCCTCTCACCTCCGGCTGGCAGGTGCAACTGAGCCACGGCGAAATCTGCCCGCATGCCGCCGTCGTGTTGGCCAACGGGCACCGCATTAATCAGTTCAGCCAGACGCAGCAACTGCCGGTTTATGCGGTTGGCGGCCAGGTCAGCCATATCCCGACAACGCCGTCATTGGCGACACTGCGTCAGGTGCTGTGCTACGACGGTTATCTGACGCCGCAGAACCCCAACAACCACCAGCACTGTATCGGCGCCAGCTACCATCGCGGGCAGACGGATATCGCCTTTAGCGAAACGGATCAACAGCATAACCGCCAGCGGCTGATCGACTGCTTCCCGCAGGCGCAGTGGGCCCGGGAAGTGAACGTCAGCGATAACGACGCACGATGCGGCGTGCGTTGTGCCACCCGCGACCATCTGCCGATGCTGGGCGGCGTACCGGATTATCACGAAACGCTGGCGCGCTATGCGCATCTGGCGGACAACCCGCAGGATGCCGGGGAGGCGCCGGTTTATGAGGGTCTCTTTATGCTGGGCGCATTAGGGTCCCGCGGTCTGTGCTCCGCGCCGCTGGCGGCTGAGATTCTGGCCTCGCAGATGAGCGAAGAGCCGTTGCCGCTGGATGCGCAAACGCTGGCGGCGCTGAGCCCTAATCGACTCTGGGTACGAAAGCTGTTGAAAGGTAAAGCGGTGAAGTGACAAGATATGTGCGGTTTTTTTGCCCTCTTTCCCTAAGAGAGAGGGCAAACAGCGTCAGCGGTTACTTGACTTTCGCCTGCTGAAACAGGGAATCCCACATTTCCAGCACCAGAGACTGGTCGCGCGGCGACAGTTCACCGGCGTGGATCGCTTTTTCCAGGCTCTGGGTGACTTTTGCATAAACAGCCTCCGGCGAGTGATCGTCGCCCGCTTCAAGCTCGGCGACCGCCAGCGTCAGATGGCCGCGCAGGTAGCCGCTGGCAAACAGCTCATCGTCGCTGGCGTGCTCAACCATGTCATCAATTAACGCCAGAATGCGCGATTCAAATTCTGCGATCATCTTCTTTCCTCAATTTAGATCTTCCGGCCAGGGGAAGTGTTCCGCCGTCATCGCCGGCGTTTGATAATAATGTTGTAATGCCTGAATAAAACGCGCCGGACGCGCCGGAATGCCGTCATCCAGATACGCCATTACCTGTGCGTGAACCCGGCGCTGAAACACGATACGGTCAGGTTCGAAGTCCCCTTCCAGGTTGTCGCAGCTGACGTTAAACGGGAACCCCGCCGCCACGCAAAACAGCCAGTCGAAGGCCTGCGGTTTGACTTCCACGTCCTCAAACTGACACTGGGTCATCGCATCGCGCCCATCCGGACAGTACCAGTAGCCAAAGTCCACCTGCTTGCGCCGCTCGGCACCGGCGATACACCAGTGCGAAATTTCGTGCAGCGCGCTGGCGTAAAAGCCATGGGCAAAAACAATGCGGTTATACGGCGCATCGTCATCAGCAGGAAGATAAATCGGTTCGTCGTCGCCCTTAATCAGACGGGTATTAAAATCGTCGGCAAAGCAGCCATCGAAAATGTCGATCAGTTGCTGATAGTGGTGTTGCTGTTGCATTAGTTAAGTCCCAGCCACTGAAGGATTTCCGCACCGTGGCTGTCATAAAGTAGTTTAGTGCTCATCACCGCTGAGACGACGACAATCATCGGGCGAATCAGCGTTTGCCCTTTGCTCAGCACCAGACGGGAGCCCATCCGCGCGCCAAGAAACTGACCTGCCATCATCACAAAGCCGGTCGCCCAGATAACCTTTCCGCCAAGAATGAACAGCAGCAGGCCGCCCAGGTTCGAGGTCGCGTTCAGTACCTTGGCATGCGCCGTGGATTTCGCCAGGTTATACCCCGCCAGCGTCACAAACGCCAGCGCATAGAACGACCCGGCGCCTGGGCCGAAGAAGCCGTCATAAAACCCCACGCAGCCCCCGGCCACCAGCGCAAACGGCAGACCGTATAAGCGGCGCTGCCTGTCGTTTTCGCCAAGTTTTGGCATCAGCAGGAAATAAAGGCCGATACCAATCACCAGCAGCGGCAGGATTTGGCGCAGAATGTCGGATTGCACATGCTGAACCAGCAGCGCCCCGCTCGTCGAGCCGAGAAAGGTCATCAGGATGTTGAGCTTCTGGTCGCCAAGATTCACCACCTTGCGGCGGATAAAATAGAGCGAGGAGGAAACCGACCCGCCGCAGGCCTGCAGCTTGTTGGTCGCCAGCGCCTGAGCAGGCGACATGCCCGCCGCCATCAGCGCGGGGATGGTCAACAGACCGCCGCCCCCGGCGATAGAATCAATAAACCCCGCCAGCAGGGCGATAAAAAACAGCACCACCAGTAAAAATGGCGATACCATAAAGATGTCGACAAAGCTGTCCATTAGAGTGCGTGCTCATCCAGTAGCGCCTGGCAGGAAGGCGGCAGCGGCGGAGGCGTCTTCTTCTCAGGTTTTGTTGAGCCCGGCTTAGGCGGTTCGAACCAGCTTTGCAGCTCGGCGCCGCACCCGTCGCCAGGCGGTGGTGGAGCCTGTTCTTCGCATTCCAGGCTGCCCGCAGGGCAACGCAGGCGCACATGCATATGCGCACGATGCTGGAACCAGGGCCGTACTTTATGCAGCCAGTCGCGATCCGTACCGGCATCCAGGCACAGCTGCTGTTTGATAGCCGGGTTGACGAAAATACGCGTAACGTCGTCATCCTTTGCGGCGAGCTTAATCAGGCTGGTTATCTGCGGCGACCACAATGACGGCACCACGCGTTTGCCGTCGGCCGCGACCAGATCCAGCGCCTGCGGCTTCAGCAGCTGCGCGGAGGTCCAGCGCGCCTTCGGCAACTGCAGGAAAATATCCACATCCAGGCCCGTCTGATGGCTGGCGTGACCGCCGTTGAAACGTCCGCCCGCCGGCATTCCCATATCGCCAATCAGCAGCGTGCCAAGCCCGCGATTGTGCACCTGGCCGCTCAGCCGCTGGATAAACGCAATCAAGTCCGGATGACCAAAATAGCGACGCTGATCGGTACGCATCACCTGATAATCATCGGACTGGAGCGGCAGCGCATGCGCCCCTACGATACAGCCGTTGGAGAAAGCGCCAATCGACTGGGTCTCCCCGGCGATCGGCTGAGAGATTTTTTGCCACGGCGTCGCCGCGAGACTGGCGCTGCTGGCAAGCAGAGCCAGCAGCGCGATGGCTGTTTTTTTCATATTTACCAGCGTGGAATAGAGGTCACCACATCCGCATTCTGCGCGCGCTGACGCAGCAAGTGGTCCATCAACACAATCGCCAGCATCGCTTCGGCGATGGGCACCGCGCGAATACCGACACACGGATCGTGGCGGCCTTTCGTTATCATTTCAACTTCTTCGCCGAAGCGGTTGATCGTCCGTCCCGGCACGGTGATGCTTGACGTCGGCTTCAGCGCCATATGGGCGACAATCTGTTGCCCGCTGCTGATGCCGCCCAGGATTCCGCCTGCGTGGTTGCTCTGGAAACCTGCCTGGGTAATTTCATCGCGGTTTTCGCTGCCGCGCAGGCTGACAACGCCAAACCCGTCGCCGATCTCCACGCCTTTTACCGCATTGATGCTCATTAAGGCATGCGCAATATCGGCGTCCAGACGGTCAAAAACCGGCTCGCCAAGCCCCGGCGGCACGCCGTCGGCCACCACGGTCACTTTCGCGCCGATGGAGTCGCCCTCTTTTTTCAGGCCGCGCATCAGCGCATCCAGCGCGTCGATTTTTTCCGGGTCCGGGCAGAAGAATGGGTTCTGCTCGACCGCCGACCAGTCTTTAATCGCCAGCGGGATATCGCCCATCTGCGTCAGGCAACCGCGGATAACCACACCGAATTTACTCTCAAGGTATTTCTTGGCGATGGCTCCTGCCGCAACGCGCATTGCGGTTTCACGCGCCGAGGAACGCCCGCCGCCGCGGTAGTCGCGCAGGCCATACTTTTGCTCGTAGGTATAATCAGCGTGCCCCGGGCGGAAAACGTCTTTAATCGCGCTATAGTCCTGGGAGCGCTGATCGGTATTCTCAATCAGCAGGCCAATGCTGGTGCCCGTCGTAACGCCGTCAAAGACGCCGGAAAGGATCTTCACCTGATCGGGCTCACGGCGCTGGGTGGTATAACGTGAGGTCCCTGGACGGCGACGGTCAAGATCGTGCTGTAAATCGGCTTCTGTCAGTGGAATGCCCGGCGGTACGCCGTCGACGATGCAGCCAAGCGCGACGCCGTGCGATTCGCCGAAGGTCGTTACGCGAAAGAGTTGCCCAATTGTATTTCCTGCCATCACAGCTCCGATCGAAAGTGTTATTAGTCTTTGTAAATACTGAAGTGTTCGCAGGCAGCCAGCAGCTGCGCTTTCGTGAGCATAAAGACGCCATCACCGCCGTTATCAAACTCAAGCCAGGTGAATGGGACATCAGGATACTGCTCCATCAGATGTACCATGCTGTTACCCACTTCACAAATCAGAATACCGTCGTCGGAAAGGTAGTCCGGCGCGCAGGCAAGAATGCGGCGGGTCAGCTTCAGACCATCGGTGCCGGAGGCCAGCCCCAGCTCAGGCTCATGACAATACTCGCCCGGCAGGTCGGCCATGTCTTCGGCATCAACGTACGGCGGATTGGTCACGATCAGGTCGTACTGCACCTGCGGCAGATCGCGGAACAGATCGGAGCGAATCGGCGTCACATTATGAATGAGGCCATGGTCTTCAATATTCTGCTCTGCCACCGCCAGCGCGTCCGCAGAGATATCAACGCCGTCAACTTCCGCTTCCGGGAAAGCATAAGCGCAGGCAATCGCAATGCATCCGCTGCCGGTGCACATATCAAGAATATGCTGCGGCTGGCGGTTGATAAGCCCGGCGAAGCGGTTATTGATAAGCTCGCCAATCGGCGAACGCGGCACCAGCACGCGCTCGTCCACGTAAAACTCGTGGCCGCAGAACCAGGCTTTATTGGTCAGGTATGCCACCGGAATACGCTCATTCACGCGACGAATGACACGCTCGACAATCCGGTGCTTTTCGCTGGAGGTGAGACGGGCGATACGCATGTCCTCAGGAATATCCAGCGGCAGATAAAGAGAAGGCAGAACCAGTTGAACAGCCTCGTCCCACGGGTTATCCGTACCGTGGCCGTACCAGATGCCCGCCGCGCTGAAGCGGCTGACCGCCCAACGCAACATGTCCTGAATGGTATGCAGTTCATTGACTGCTTCATCAACAAAAATTTTATCCACACTCGCCTCCAGGGCATGTCTCGCTCGAATTCGGCGGCTAGTGTGCCATGATGTCCGCGATAAATCAGCATTCTTGCATCACCAGAGAGGGGAAAAATGCGTTTTCCCTGCCCGCAACGCCGGTGAGTCGGGTAAACTGTCGCAAAGCGATACAGAGAAGATAAGATGAAGAAGAAAAACCCGCTCAGCGAGGAGGATCAGGCGCTGTTCCGCCAGCTGATGACCGGCACCCGCCAAATCAAACAGGATACAATCGTCCACCGGCCAACACGCAAAAAAACCCATGAAGTGCCGGTAAAACGTCTGATTCAGGAGCAAGCCGATAATAGCCACTATTTTTCTGATGAATTCCAGCCGCTGCTGAATACGGAAGGCGCGATAAAGTATGTCCGCGACGGCGTCAGCCATTTTGAGCTCAAAAAGCTGCGTCGGGGCGATTATTCGCCGGAACTGTTTCTCGATTTGCATGGTTTAACCCAGATGCAGGCAAAGCAGGAACTCGGCGCACTGATTGCCGCCTGCCGACGGGAACACGTCTTTTGTACCTGCGTGATGCACGGGCACGGCAAACATATTCTCAAGCAGCAGACGCCGCTATGGCTGGCTCAGCATCCGCACGTAATGGCGTTTCATCAGGCGCCGAAAGAGTACGGCGGCGATGCGGCGCTACTGGTGCTGATTGAAGTCGAAGAGTGGCAACCGCCTGAGTTGCCTTAAAAAAATGGCGGGCGCTGTGCCCGCCTTTTGGCTCAGATGGCTTTCGCCATCTTCAGATTGCAGGGACTCATCTGCCAGTTGAACACCCCTTGCCCGCTGGCATCCAGGGTGACATTGGCAATCGCAGACGTTGAGAACATCGGCGGGGTTTCGCCAGGGCACAGCTCTGACACCAGGTAGCCGACCAGCGGCAGGTGAGAAACCACCAGCACCGACGCGATACCTTCGTTGGTCAGCGCCTGCAGATACGCGCTGACCAGCCCCACATCGCCACAAGGCGTAAGCTCCGGCAGGACATCGATCTCTTTGGGCAGGTTCATACACTCCCCTACCACATCCAGCGTCTGTTCCGCCCGCAGAAAAGGGCTGACCAGTACACGTTCAATATCCACTTTTTGACCTTTCAGCCAGGTAGCCATCTGTCGGGACTCATCGCAACCACAGGTGGTTAATGGACGAACCGAGTCGCTAGCTGCTTCGAGGGCAGCGTCGCCGTGACGCATGATAAAAACTTGCATATTGCACCGCTTTTGTTAACCAGAAGCACCAGAGTAAACCGACCACAAAACAAGGTCGTTTACCCGGCGGTCGGGCATTGTGCCTTATCCATCCACTGAATGAAACGCTGTTTTTTACCTTACTGGCGTAAGTATAGTCAATCTTTGTTTACAAATTAACCACTCAGCAGCATCATCGTTTGTATGGATTTACCTTTCTTTGACCCTAATTTAACGCCTCAGTTTCGTCCTTCGGCCAAAAGGAGAGACGCTGTTCAGCCATGTTGACGACGCCCTCGCACGGCGTGAAGCGTGCGCCATATTGGGCCGCCAGACGTTGCAATGTCGCCGCCACACTTCCCGCCCCAAGGGTATCCATATAGCGGAACGGGCCTCCGAGGAATGGCGGGAAACCAATGCCGAATACGGCGCCGATGTCGCCATCGCGCGCGCTGCGCACGACCTGTTCATCGAAACAGCGCACCGCTTCGTTGAGCATCATCATCACGCAACGCTCAGCAATCTGCTGGTCGGTTAGCGAAGACTTTTGCCCACTGCCGATCAGGCTATAAATGGCCGGATCGGGTTGTTTTTTGCTTTTACGCCCTTTTGCGTCGTAAAGATAGAAACCGCGACCATTTTTTCTCCCTTTGCGATCGTCGTTCAAAATTGCGCTAATGAGATTTGCAGGCGCACTGAAACGCTCTCCATAAGCGTTTTCCAGCACTGGGATAATTTTAGTCCCGGTGTCGATGCCGACCTCATCCAAAAGTTGGATTGGTCCCACCGGAAAACCAAACTTCACCAGCGCATTATCGATTTGTTCAATGCTGGCGCCTTCCGTCAGAATGCGCATGGCCTCATTAATATAGGGGGCCAGAATGCGGTTAACGTAGAATCCGGCTTTGTCCGCCACGACAATCGGCGTTTTGCCCATCTGTTTGGCAAGCCTGACGACCGTTGCGACCGTAGTATCTGACGTCCCTGCATGCGGAATAACCTCCACCAACGGCATTTTCTCAACCGGGCTGAAGAAATGCAGGCCGATGACCTGCTCCGCACGCGCGGCATGAGCGGCGATATCGCCAATCGGCAACGACGAGGTGTTGGAGGCAAAAATCGTGTGCGGCGCGAACTGCCGTTCAACATCAGCCACCATCTGCTGCTTGAGGGTTAAATCTTCAAACACCGCTTCGATGACCACATCACGATGCGAAAAGCCGCGATAGTCCGTGGTGCCGGAAATCAGCGCCATCTGGCTGTCCCGTTCCCCGGCTTTGATATGGCGACGGCGCACCTTCGCATCCAGCAACTCCCAGCTGTATTTCAGCGCATGGTTGATGCCCTGGCTGTTAATGTCCTTGATGCGTACCGGAAGCTTCGCTTTACTGGCGAGCACAAACGCAATCCCTCCGCCCATTAAGCCGCCGCCCAGCACGGCCGCTGAGCGCAGCGGTAGCGCCTCGGCCAAAGCGCCGGGGTCCTTCTTCACGTCAGTACTGGCAAAAAAGATGCCGCGCAGAGCCTGCGACTGCGACGTCATCGCCAGCTCGCCGAACGCGCGCGCTTCGGCTTCATATCCGCTGCTGATGCCGTGGCTTAATCCGATCTCAATCACCTGCAGGATCCTCCCCGTTGCCGGGTAGTTGCCCTGCGTTTTTTGCTCCGTCTTTTTGCCTACCAGCTTAAACAGCACGTTGCGCGCCAGCGGCCCGGCAAGGAGACGCTCGCGCACCGGCAGCCGACGGCTGGCAGGACGTTCCATTTTCGCCATCTCCACGGCGGCTTCCAGCAAAATGCTGTGCGGTACCACCTCATCCACCAGTCCGGCTTTCAGCGCCTGGCGGGCGCGAAGCTGCTTGCCCGTCAGGATCATCTCCAGCGCCGTACTGACCCCGACCAGACGCGGCAAGCGCTGCGTACCGCCGGAACCCGGCAACAAGCCAAGCTGAACCTCCGGCAGACCGAGCACCGTTTTCGCATCATCGGTACAAATACGCCCATGGCAGGCCAGCGCCAGCTCAAGACCGCCGCCAAGGCACGCGCCGTGAATGGCGGCAATCACCGGAACCGACAGCGCATGGATTTCCGCCATGATCTGCTGCCCCTGCCGCGCCAGCGCTTCGGCTTCCTGCGCCGTACGACAGCTGCCAATCATGTTGATATCCGCGCCCGCGATAAAGTTATCCGGCTTCGCCGAGATAAGCACCACGCCGCGCAGCGATCGGTTGTCGCGGACTTTTTTCAGGATATCCCTCACCTGCAAGCCAAACTCCGCTTTGAGGGTATTCATCTTCTCGCCCGGCACATCAATGGCTATCACCGCAACGTTGTCAGGCCGCTCGGTGAGCGTAAATGCAGACATCATCTCCATTATTCAGCCTCCAGTACCATTGCCGCGCCAAGCCCACCTGCTGCACAGGCGGTAACCAGACCAAAACCGCCGCCGCGGCGGCGTAACTCGTTTAAGGTTTGCGTGATCATCCGCGCGCCGGTCGCCGCAAACGGATGACCGTAGGCGATGGAGCCCCCCAGCACGTTGAACTGACGCTCATCCACCTCGCCGGTTGCCTGCGAACGCCCCAATACCTCGCGGGCGAAGCGAGCGCTTGCCAGCAGTTGCAGGTTCGCCAGCGTTTGCGCTGCAAAGGCTTCGTGCATATCAAACAGGGTTAAATCCGCCAGGGTAATTCCCGCCCGTTCCAGCGCCAGCGGCGTTGACCATGCCGGGCCCAACAGCATGTCCTGCCAGACATCGATGGCGGTGAAGGCATAGCTGCGCAGGTAGCCGAGCGGCGCGAGTCTCAGCTCTTTAGCGCGGGACTCGGTCATCAGGATCACGGCGGCAGCACCATCGGTCAACGGCGTACTGTTAGCCGCCGTCACGCTGCCATGTTTGCGATCGAACGCCGGGCGCAGTTTGGCGTAATCAGCCAGCGTTGAGGTACCGCGAATATTGTTGTCCTGCCCGAAAGGTTCACGAAACGGCGCGGCATACGCGGTCATGACTTCATCAGTCAGTTTGCCTTCGGCCCAGGCCTGCGCCGCCAGTTGGTGTGAACGGTGCGCCAGCGCGTCCTGCTGTTCACGGCTGATGCCCCATGTTTTCGCCATCTGTTCTGCGGTATCGCCCATGCGCAAACCGGTGGAGTATTCCGCCACTGCGGGCGGTACCGGCATCAGGTCGCGTAAGCGCAGGCGAGAAAAAAGTTTGAGGCGCTGCCCCAGAGTGCGGGCCTTATTGACATCCACCAGCGTGCGCGCCAGCGTCTTACTGACGCCAATCGGCAACACGGAGGAAGAGTCGGCGCCGCCGGCAATACCGGCGCGGATGGTGCCGGCCATCAGGCTTTCGGCAACGTTCGCCACGGCCTGGAAACTGGTCGCGCAGGCGCGACTGACGCTATAGGCATCGGTATGAACATTCATTCCCGTACCCAGCACAATTTCGCGCGCAATATTGGGCGCTTCCGGCATTTGCACCACCTGGCCAAACACCAGTTGTTCGATAGCCTCAGGGGGAACTTCACTACGCGCCATCATCTCTGCAACGACCATTTTCCCGAGATCCACTGCCGGAACGCCGTGGAATGCCGTCGCCTGGCGTGCAAATGGCGTACGTAATCCGCTGACAATAGCAATGCGATCACCCTGACGGGTAACGAGCGGTGATGCCTGACTCATATTACTCCCCTGTTAAACATAAAATAAGTGGTCTGACCTGATAACAGTCTTAACTAATTTTTTACATTTAGCCAATCAGAGAAACGAAAAAGTGGGAGCTGAAACACAGGGAGGAGAAAAAGAAAACGCCCCGTGATGGGGCGTTTCAGGCAGGTATTAACGCAGACCGAGCTGGAAAATCAGCGTTTCTGCTTCGCAGCAGAAAACAAAGTCGATATCCAGCTGTACGCCGCCATCAACCTCTTTAAATGTTGGGGTGATTTGGCATGGTTCAGACTCGACGCCGCGAGCCTTCGCGCTCAGCGCGTCGAGAGTCGCTTCTGCATCCGCGCGGTTAGCGAAAACGCGGCTGTAGGACGCGGTACAATCGGTGTTGTCCATGATGGTGCCAACATCCATACAGCAGCAAACCGGGGTTTCATCAGCACTGCATTTACTCATCGTAGATTTCCTCTGTATATGCACCCAGGGTGCCAGACAATTAATATCCTTATTTTACGCCCCACCGTGGCCTGTCTCCAGTCGTTAATGCAGTGAACCGTGGTAAGTGACCAAAATCACAATTAAAAATGATCTAAAACAAAAATCACCCGAATGGGTGATTCATCCTGGCCGCATTTTTGCCAGCTGGATCGCGTTTCTACGATCACATTTGAAAAAACTTATAAACAAACTTGCAACATTACAGCTGGTCAGACCTATACTCTCGGCACTGGTCTGATTTCTCTGATGCTACACAGACCCTACACTTCGCGCTTCTGTTACGGCATGTAACAAATTTTGAATAAAAATAACTCAATGAGGTTATGGTCATGAGCCAGAAAACCCGCTTTACAAAGTCTGCTCTCGCAGTCGCAGTGGCACTCGTTTCCACCCACGCCTGGTCCGCAGGATTTCAATTAAACGAATTTTCTTCCTCTGGCTTAGGCCGCGCATACTCTGGTGAAGGCGCGATCGCAGACGATGCGGGCAACGCCAGCCGTAACCCAGCGCTGATTATGATGTACGACCGCCCGACGTTCTCCGCTGGTGCGGTTTATATCGACCCTGACGTCAATATCTCTGGTAAATCGCCGTCCGGTCAGAGCCTGGATGCGAACAATATTGCACCGTCAGCATGGGTACCAAACTTACACTTTGTTTCACCTGTAAACGATCAATTTGGTTGGGGCGCGTCTGTTACCTCTAACTACGGTCTGGCAACCGAGTATAGCGATAACTACGCCGCGGGTAGCGTTGGCGGGAAAACCGACCTGACCACGGCGAACTTTAACCTTAGCGGCGCCTATCGTCTGAACAGCAACTGGAGCTTCGGTCTTGGGTTCGATGCGGTGTATGCAAAAGCGAAAATCGAACGCTATGCCGGTGACCTCGGGATGATTGTCGCAGGTTCCGGCGCTCTGCCGCCTCGCCTGGCGGGTGCAGTCGCGCAGATTCCTGCCGATACGCAGATAGCCCGTCTGAACGGCAACGCGTGGGGCTTCGGCTGGAACGCAGGTATCCTGTATGAACTGGATAAGAATAACCGTTACGGCTTCACCTACCGTTCTGAAGTGAAAGTTGATTTTGACGGTAACTACAAGAGCGACCTGCCGTCCGCTTACAATCAGATCCTTGGTAACTTCGGTCTGCCAATGGGGACAAGTGGTCGTACCACTGGCGGCTCTCTGACGCTGAATCTCCCGGAAATGTGGGAACTCTCAGGTTATAACCGTGTTGCACCGCAGTGGGCTGTTCACTATAGCATGACCTACACCAGCTGGAGTCAGTTCCAGGAGCTGAAGGCCACCCACGGTAGCGAAACGCTGTTCTACAAAGATGAGAGCTTCAGAGACGCAATGCGTCTTGCGATCGGTACGACCTATTACTATGACGACAACTGGACCTTCCGTACCGGTATTGCGTTTGATGATAGCCCGGTTCCGGCGCAGACGCGTTCCATTTCTATCCCGGATCAGGACCGTTTCTGGCTGAGCGCAGGCGCCACTTATGCGTTCAACAAAGATGCTTCTGTTGACGTTGGCGCCTCCTACATGCACGGTCAGGACGTCACCATCAATGAAGGCCCGTATACGTTCCGTTCTGAAGGTAAAGCCTGGCTGTTCGGCACCAACTTCAACTACCGCTTCTGATAACACAGACGCAATAAAAAAGGTGAGCAATGTGGCTCACCTTTTTCTTTTCTCACACCGGGTTACTGCGAGTCGATGTCCTTCAGATCACCCTCAATCGCTTTCGCATTCGGGTTTTCTTCCGGCTTCAGCTTGCCGCCATTAGCGATAAAGTCATGCTGCTGGAAGTAGGCTTCACGCACCATAACGTACGGATCGGCAGACTGACGCAGCAGGCCATCGGAATCCAGCAGTTGCGCACGGGTTTCGATACCTTCGACGGCCCATTTGCCTATTGACATCGGCCATGTGAGCCACGACAGCGCCGGATACAAATCATCCACCAAATCGCCGCCTTCATCACGCAGCGTAAAGCTGCCATAGAACGGTAATTGCAGATACGGACCATAGCCTACGCCGTAACGGCCAAGCGTGCTGCCAAAACGGTGCGGCTGGACCCGCTGCAGCTTCTGATTCGCCATTCCCGCGACGTCAATAAAGCCGCCCATCCCCAGAAGGGTGTTCAGGAAGAAACGGGTAAAGTGCACCATCCCCTGATACGGATCGCCCTGCAGGAACATGTTGACCATGATTGCAGGTTCTTCAAGGTTGCTGGTGAAGTTACCGATTCCATTTCGGGCGGGTTGTGGTACATAATCACGCCAGACCACGGCAACCGGACGAATGACATAAGGATCCAACACATCAAAGTTGAAGCTGTACATCGTACGGTTGAAGCCTTCAAACGGATCCGAGCGCCCTTGTGGTTGTTCACCCGAACTGGCACATCCCACCAGCAATGTCGCGCCTAGAGCCAACGCTGACAGGCGAAAGTTCATAAAAGTCTCCCTGTAAACATAACAATGCATCTACTCCTGATTTTATACATATTTTGACATAGCAACATCGCTATTCATGACATTCCCTGAAAAATAGGAGTAGCGCCGCCGTCAGGGATGAAAAAGGGCAGACAGAATTTGGCCCTCAAGTGAATAAATACCGAACATTGTGGCGACACTTTAAGCAGTCAGTGGGCTATACGCTTAACGCACAAGTAAAAAAAGGCTATACTCCTGCCGCTTCGTCCCCTTAGTTAAATGGATATAACGAGCCCCTCCTAAGGGCTAGTTGCAGGTTCGATTCCTGCAGGGGACGCCATGCGCACCTCTCCCGACGTCTACCTGAATCAATAAATCCCCTTATAATCAGTGACAAAGCTCCCGTGCCGACAATTTCATGTCATCAGACATCTACCCATTTCAACGTAAATCAACACGTGGATGGGGGCCTTATCACGTTCAATGAAAATTGAGGTTCCAAATGCCCCTTAATGCACGTCAGGTAGATACTGCCAGGTCAGGAGAAAAGCGCCGGGCTTTTTTATCCAAGGGAAGCCCCCCGCTTCAGACGTTTCTCATACCACACAATGCTGTCGTTCCATGCCAGCAGCAATGTGAAATTCACGGTATACTACTCCTCCAAACTCATCCCGGAGGCGGTGATTGACGTGACTGATACGTATTATAATGACAACGGAATCAATGAGATCATTCAGAGTGACCTGAATAATCTCATTGCAGGTTATACGAATACCACTTACGCTTATGCAATTATGAACAAGAAAGATCCGTCCCAGATGCGGATTATCAATAATAACCCTGCATGGTTTACTCTCTATCTGGAAAGAAAATACCAGTTGATTGATCCGGTCATTATCCGGGCGCTTAGTAGTGTGGAGGATTTCTTCTGGGATAACAAAGTTCTCATTGCATCCGGACATAATCTCACCCGTATTTTTAGCGAGAGTTCCGGGCACAATATATTTCAGGGGCACACGTTCCCCCTGCATGACTATCTGAATAATCTGGTAGTGCTTTCCATTATTAGCCAGGAAGACTCAGGTATTGATATGACTGCCAGTCGCCCTCATTTCATGTATTTCCTCACCCAGTTACATCAGAAAACACTCAGTCTTTACAGTAAAATTCATCAGAAGAAAAATGTAATTTTATCACCGCGCGAAAGGCAAATCCTGAAATGGATCAGCGCAGGAAAAACTTATGCTGAAGTGTCCGTTATCCTGGCGATTACGGAACGGACAGTAAAGTTTCACATGAGCAATGCCATGAAAAAGCTGGGGGTCAATAACGCCAGACATGCCGTCAGACTCATCATGGAGCTCCGCTTACTCGACAACTGAGTATCTACCTGTCCTGTAACGACCGGAACATTTCACGAAGCCATCTTTCCGAGCGATCTTTAATGATGATATCCTCAGCAATGCTTTCACTGGCAGGCATAAAAATATAGTAGATTGTCTCCCCTTTCTCAGACAATCCTTTCTTGATGACCTCCACTTTCCAGTTTGCATGACGAAATATCGCAAACATGCCACGACTGGCAACGGCATACATGCCCCGATACTGTTTTTTCATGCAGTACACGATCATTGCCAGAAACAGCGCCTTACTGGTGGATCGACTTCGCAGGTTTCCGGCATCACGTCTTTCTTTGTCAAGAAACAGGCGGCTTATCTCACAGCAGGGAATATCATCCGGAAGTGTGATTCCATCAAAATACTCACAAAAAATTTCACTAATCATGGTGGGCTGCATTATATCAATGAAGCGGGCGCCACAGAGCAACCGACCATCATGTACTCCTAGCAGGTAAGTTGCGTTTTCGTTGTCAAACCGATCTTTTTCCATGCCATCTGCACATTCAACTTTCCAGCCAAGCCTCTCACGGAAGGTCTTTTTCCGCAATGAATAGAGCTCTGTTGAAAAAGCGGAAGGAAGATCATTGTAATGATGTAATGAAAACTCAACAAAAGCATCCATTCTGCCACTCCTGAATCAAAACGTGTTGAAACCTTACCCCTGTCTTTTAGGACAGCTTTTTTTTATGCTTAACCTTCTTTAGACTTAAAAATATCCTGACCAGCAACCTCAGCAGGGCATACTGGCCAGGGGTCAAAGACCATTGCAACACCAGGGATAAATCCACTAGTAATTATCTGATATTCCCTGCGCCGGATACAATATATACCACACGGTTCAGTCATAAAATCCATTAAAGCGCGGGAAGTATCAAATAATCGCATTTTCTTTCTTGCCGAATCATTTCTTGTCAGCCATATTTGCAGGTTGCTTTATACTGTCATCCATTCCAATAATCGGGTTCTTCCGCGGGAGGGAGATTATACGAACCTCCCGGCAATTTCCCCCGACTTTTTACGCTGTACCCGGTACAATACCGCCACCGGCTTTTCTGTCATTACACAATGCAATGTGGTCATCAGACCTCACATCAGGCGGCTTACATGAAACAAATCACTATCAGTGACCTGCAACAACAGAGCGAAGCGGCAGCCAACGCGCCCCGCTTACGCGCACACCGTAATTTTCACCCGGAGTTAAGCGACCCTGTACAGCGCCTGGCGATTGCGATGGAGCCTGGCACGTATATTCGTCCCCACCGCCATCCGCACACGTTCGAACTGCTGATCCCGCTCAGCGGGCGCTTTGTGGTGCTCAATTTTGATGATAATGGCAACGTGACCCGCCGCGTCGTGCTGGGCGAAGAGTGCAAGGCGCTGGAGATGGAGGCCGGAACCTGGCATGCCGTGCTGTCGTTAGACCACGGCGGGGTGATTTTCGAAGTTAAACACGGCGGATACCAGCCGGTCACCGAACAAGATTCCGCCCCGTGGGCGCCTGCAGAAGGCGAAGCCGGAACGGCTGAACTGATGGCATGGTATGCCAAAGCGCAGGTAGGCGACGGTGGTTTTACTCGCTAAGACATGCCAACGCGTTGATGATAAAAAGTGCCAGCAAGCAATGCTGGCACTTTCATTTTCCGCCTTAGCGCCTGCCGTCCCCGAACATGAAACGGATAATTAAGCCGCATGCCGGGGCCAGGAAGAGAAACAGACCCGTGACCATTTCCGCGCCGCCGGTCAGCCACGTGGTGAAATAATAGATAAAGGCGACAAGGACGCTCATGCCGATAAAAGAAGTGACCGCTGACGCCACGCCCAGTACCTGACCGGTATAACCGCTTACGGAGAGAATACTGATCGAGAGAAAAACCCACAGGTAAATCATGGCCTTTACTCCTGTTTGCTGTAAGATTTCTCGTAAGCTCTTACGCGCCTTGCTGTTTATATTTTAAGACAATTCCTGGCTCTCAACCATTTTTCGACGTCGCTTCGCTCACCGCCCGTCCCCTGCTGCTGACACGCTTTTCTCTCTTTCTCTCCCTCTTTTAAAGCTGAAATTAACCTTAGTTTCAATAAGGTAATTGTATGAAGTTATCCCTGGTAAACGGCGTTAGCTATACGTTAATTTATTACCCTCTGAAATTAATGTGTCGTCGAATCACGACAGTTGTAAGTAACTAAAAATTAATAAAAAAATCCCACTTGCCACCCCATTTTTTTAAGCGTACATTAGCGCCGTCTGGAGCACAGAACGCGCAGAATTCTGGGGTGATGCCAGCGTTGATAAAGGGTGATTTTCTGAGTCAAAACGCCAGGGTGTCAGCCCGTCATACTCGGTCAGAGCAAAGTTCATTAGAGCGTATTGATAGATACGTGGAGTGGTGAGACGTGAAATATTTCTTTATGGGCATCTCGTTTATGGTCATCGTCTGGGCCGGTACTTTCGCCCTGATGATCTAATCCTGAGCATGCGGTAAAAAAAACAGGAGCCATTCGGCTCCTGTTTGCATTTAAGTTCGGCGCTATTCAGCGCTATCCACCGTGGACTTATGCAGGACAGGCAGCAGGCCGTCGGCACGGAACATCGCCTTGATGCCGCGTATCGCTTGGCGAATACGGTCACGGTTTTCGATCAGCGCAAAACGCACATGCGTGTCGCCGTAGTCGCCAAAACCAATCCCCGGTGAAACGCAAACTTTTGCATCCTGCAACAGCTTTTTCGCAAACTCCAGCGAGCCCATCGCCGCATACGGTTCAGGGATCTTCGCCCAGACGTACATGGACGCCTTCGGCATGTCGACCATCCATCCCGCTTCATGCAGCCCTTTGACCAGCACGTCGCGTCGACGTTTGTACTGCGCGGCAATATCGTGCACGCACTGCTGGTCACCTTCCAGTGCTGCAATAGCCGCCACCTGCAACGGCGTAAAGGTACCGTAGTCATGGTAGCTCTTAATCCGCGCCAGCGCGTTAACCAGCACCGGGTTACCGACCATGAAGCCAATACGCCAACCGGCCATATTGTAGCTTTTGGAGAGCGTGAAGAACTCGACCGCCACATCCCGCGCGCCGGGCACCTGCATAATAGAAGGCGCTTTCCAGCCGTCATACACAATATCGGCATAGGCGAGATCGTGAACCACCAGCACATCGTAGCGTTTTGCCAGCGCCACCACCTTCTCAAAGAAATCCAGCTCGACGCACTGCGCGGTGGGGTTCGACGGAAAACCTAAGATCATCATCTTGGGTTTGGGGTAGCTTTCGCGGATCGCACGCTCCAGCTCGTTGAAAAAATCAACGCCTTCGACCAGCGGCACGGAGCGCACCTGCGCACCGGCAATCACGGCGCCGTAAATATGGATGGGATAGCTTGGGTTCGGCACCAGTACGGTATCGCCATGATCGAGCGTTGCCAGCATCAGGTGCGCCAGCCCCTCTTTCGAGCCAATCGTGACAATAGCTTCGGTTTCCGGATCGATATCGACCTCATAGCGATCTTTATACCAGCGGGAAATCGCGCGACGCAGGCGCGGGATCCCACGTGATGTCGAATAACCGTGTGTATCAGGACGCTGGGCGACGGTGCAGAGTTTTTCCACGATATGCGGCGGCGTCGCGCCATCAGGGTTACCCATACTGAAATCAATGATGTCTTCGCCGCGCCGACGCGCAGCCATCTTGAGTTCGGCCGTGATGTTAAAAACATAGGGAGGGAGGCGATCGATACGGGTAAAACGGCGTTCAGAGCTGAAGTCAGCCATAGGTTCCTCGACATTACGTTAGCGCCCGGACCGTCCGAGCGACGCGACCACATCGTGTGGTATGTCCAGAAAATAACCTGAAAAATTTCCTGCTGTCGAGAGGTAATCTGAAAAATTTTTCACTACCTAAAAAAGGGGAAGAGCGGAAAACGTACTGCGCTGATAAACAACCTGTTATTGGCGCCAACAAATCAATTACGCAACATGATGATATCTTTTATCTTACGTTAAATACCGGACTCATCGCATGACCCACTCTGCCACGGACACACGCAGTTCAATCCCCTTTTAAAAACAGGGTTTATCCCTATTCCGTTGACGACGGGTTCACTGGTGATCTGGCGCAAGGTTTTTTATCATAGCCTTTTCTGCGATACCCACGGCGCCTCTATGCACGAAACCTTTGACATGCTGCTGGCAGTGTTCGATCGGGCTGCCCTGATGCTGATCTGTCTGTTCTTTCTGATCCGTATCCGGTTGTTCCGCGAGCTGCTGCACAAAACAGCCCATACACCGAAAGAACTGCTGGCGGTGACCGCCATTTTTTCGATGTTCGCCCTCTTCAGTACCTGGTCCGGCGTTCCCGTCGAAGGCTCTCTGGTCAACGTGCGCATTATCGCCGTGATGTCCGGCGGCATTCTTTTCGGCCCCTGGGTGGGCATCATTACCGGCATTATCGCCGGGGTGCACCGTTATCTGATTGATATCGGCGGCGTCACCGCGATTCCCTGCTTCATTACCAGCATCATCGCCGGGGCGCTCTCCGGCTGGATCAATCGCAAAATCCCCAAACCGCGGCACTGGCGCGTGGGGATACTCGCCGGGATGCTGTGCGAAACACTGACCATGATCCTCGTGGTTATCTGGGCGCCTACCGCTGAGCTGGGCCTTGATATCGTGTCAAAGATAGGGATTCCAATGATCCTCGGCAGCGTCTGTATCGGCTTTATTGTCCTGCTGGTGCAAAGCGTGGAGGGTGAAAAAGAGGCCAGCGCCGCGCGGCAGGCGAAGCTTGCACTGGATATCGCCAATAAAACGTTACCGCTGTTTCGCCACGTCAACGCCGAGTCGCTACGTCAGGTCTGCGATATTATCCGTCGCGATATCCACGCTGACGCGGTCGCCATTACCAATATTGACCACGTACTCGCCTATGTCGGGGTTGGGGAACATAACTACCGCGACAATGACGATATCATCAGCCCCACCACGCGTCTGGCCATTGACAGCGGAAACATCATTATAAAAAACAATGATGAAGCGCACCGGACGCCGGAAATTCACTCTATGTTAGTGATCCCGCTGTGGGAAAAAGGCATCGTCACTGGCACGCTGAAAATCTACTACTGCCATTCGTACCAGATAACCTCCTCGCTGCAGGAGATGGCGATTGGCCTGTCGCAAATAATCTCCACTCAGCTTGAGGTATCCCGCGCGGAACAGTTACGTGAAATGGCAAATAAGGCAGAGCTGCGGGCGCTGCAAAGTAAAATTAATCCCCATTTTTTGTTTAACGCCCTGAACGCCATTTCGTCGTCGATTCGCCTGAATCCGGATACCGCCCGTCAGCTGATTTTTAACCTGTCGCGTTATCTGCGCTATAACATTGAATTAAAAGATGACGAGCAGATTGACATCCGCAAGGAGCTGTACCAAATCAAGGATTACATCACCATCGAACAGGCCCGGTTCGGCGATAAACTGACCGTTATCTACGATATTGACGACGAGGTGAACTGCATGATCCCAAGTCTGCTTATCCAGCCGCTGGTGGAAAATGCCATTGTGCACGGTATTCAGCCCTGCAAAGGCAAAGGCGTGGTGACCATCAGCATCACGGAGAGCGGTAACCGGGTGCGCATCAGCGTGCGCGATACCGGCAACGGTATCGACCCCAATGTTATCGCCCGCGTGGAGGCTGACGAAATGCCCGGCAACAAAATTGGTTTACTCAACGTACACCACCGGGTGAAGCTGCTGTATGGCGAAGGCTTGCATATTCGCCGACTGGAGCCGGGCACAGAAATTGCGTTTTACGTTCCTAACCAGCGCACGCCAGCCGCCGCCCCGGCCACCCTGCTGTCATAACCGGAGTTATTATGAAAGTCATCATTGTCGAAGACGAGGTTCTGGCCCAGCAGGAGCTGACGTGGCTGATTAAAGCCCATAGTCAGATGGAGATCGTGGGGACGTTTGAAGACGGTCTGGACGTGCTGAAGTTTCTCCAGCACAACAAAGTCGACGCCATCTTCCTCGATATCAATATCCCGTCGCTGGATGGTGTGCTGCTCGCGCAAAACATCAGCCAGTTCGCCCATAAGCCGTTTATTGTGTTTATTACCGCCTGGAAGGAACACGCCGTGGAGGCCTTCGAACTGGAGGCGTTCGACTATATTCTCAAGCCTTACCAGGAATCGCGGATTATCAGCATGCTGCAAAAGCTCGAAGCCGCATGGCAGCAGCAGTCAGGCAGTGTCAGCCCGGGAAGCCCGGCGCGGGAAAGCGATACCATCAACCTCATCAAAGATGAGCGGATTATCGTGACCAGCATCAACGATATTTATTATGCGGAAGCGCATGAAAAGATGACCTTTGTGTATACAAAGCGCGAGTCGTACGTGATGCCGATGAATATCACTGAATTCTGCAGCAAACTGCCCGCCTCGCACTTTTTTCGCTGTCACCGCTCCTACTGCGTGAACCTGAACAAAATTCGCGAAATCGAGCCCTGGTTCAACAACACCTACATTCTGCGCCTGCGCGACCTCGATTTTCAGGTACCGGTGAGCCGCAGCAAGGTTAAAGAGTTCCGCCAGCTCATGCACCTGTAAACAGGGTGCCGTCGGCGCCCTGTTATCAGAGGATTTGACCCAGCGTCTGGCGCAGATGCGCGCCGGAGCCGAGCAGTCCCGGGTTATCGTGGACTATCAAAAACACCGGAATATCCTGCACGTAAGCCTTAAAGCGGCCTTTATCTTCAAACCCGCCGCGAAAACCTGAGGATTTAAAGAATTCGAGGAAGCGCGGAACGATCCCGCCCGCGATATAGACGCCGCCGAAGGTGCCGAGCGTCAGCGCCAGATTGCCGCCAAAACGCCCCATGATCACGCAGAACAGCGATAATGCGCGACGGCAGTCGGTGCAGCTGTCGGCCAGCGCGCGCTCGGTCACGTCTTTCGGCTGCAGATTTTCCGGCAAACGCCCGTCGGCTTTAACAATCGCGCGATAAAGATTAACCAGACCCGGCCCAGAGAGCACGCGTTCGGCGGAGACGTGCCCCAGCTCAGCGCGCAACACTTCCAGGATAATGCCCTCTTCTTCACTGTTCGGCGCGAAATCGACGTGACCGCCCTCGCCCGGCAGGCTGACCCAACGCTTATCTACGTGCACCAGGTGGGCAACGCCCAACCCCGTGCCCGCACCGTAAACGGCAACGGGTTTCCCCTCAACCGGCCCCGCGCCGCCAAACTGAATCAGATGCTCTTTTTGCAGCATCGGTATCGCCATGGAGACCGCGGTAAAATCGTTGATTATCTCAAGATGCGCAAAACCGAGGTTTTTCTTCATTTCGGCGATGGAAAACGCCCACGTATGGTTGGTCATCGCCACCCAGTCGCCAGTGATCGGGCAGGCAATGGCGATACAGCCGTCGTCGACCTCCACGTTCCGTTCTTTGAGGTAAACCTGAACGACGGCTTCGAGGCTCGGGTAATCAAGACCAGAATAGGTTTTTGCCTGTGAAATCTCGCCTGTCGCGACATCACATAACGCCAGACGCGCATTTGTGCCGCCGACGTCACCTACTAAAGCAAATTTTGTCATTCTGTTACGGCTCCGCTAAAGTCAGAATAAATCTTTGGCACACTGTAAATTCATGGCGCGATAACAACAATGAGCAATACACCAGAGCCCCTGATTTATCGATCCCGCTCACACATTAACTTTATCGTTTCAGCACCATTTGCACTGACGGTTTAGTCTGTTCCGGGCAAAGTGTTGCGCGCTCATCGTTAGAAGGAAATGAACATGCTCCACCCACGAGCCAGAACCATGCTGCTGCTCTCCGTTCCCGCACTGATTATCGGTGTGGTCTCCAGCCTCATCCTGGTGGTGGTGATGGAAATCGCCGCGATACTGCAAAACATTCTCTGGACGACGCTTCCTGCAAGCATCGGTCTGCCGTTTGACTCCGGCGCCTGGATCATTTTTATGCTGACCGCAACCGGTATCGCCGTAGGGTTAGTGATCCGCTTTAGCCCTGGACATGCGGGACCGGACCCTGCAACTGAACCCCTGATTGGCACGCCAATGCCCTCCTCGGCGTTACCGGGCCTTATTATCGCCCTGATCCTCGGCCTGGCAGGCGGCGTCAGCCTGGGCCCTGAGCACCCGATTATGTCAGTTAATATCGCGCTGGCGGTCGCCCTCGGCGCCCGCCTCTTTCCTCGCGTCGGCGCTCTCGATTGGACTATCCTCGCCGCCTCCGGCACCATCGGCGCGCTGTTTGGCACCCCGGTTGCCGCAGCGCTGATTTTCTCGCAGACGTTAACCAGCAACAACGATGTGCCGATGTGGGATCGGCTTTTCGCCCCAATGATTTCCGCGGCAGCAGGCGCGCTCACCACCAGCCTGTTCTTCCATCCTCAGTTTTCGCTGCCCATTGCCCACTACCAGCAGATGCGGCTGGTCGATATCCTGAGCGGCGCGGTCGTTGCCGCGATTGCCATTGCCCTCGGGATGGTTGCCGTCTGGTGCCTGCCGCGTCTGCACGCGCTGATGCACCGGCTGAAGCATCCGGTCCTTATTCTCGGTCTTGGCGGATTTATTCTGGGGGTCATCGGCGCACTGGGCGGACACATCACGCTGTTTAAGGGGCTTGATGAAATGCACCAGTTGGCGTTCAGTCAGACCCTGACCACGACGGATTTGCTGTTTATCGCTCTGATGAAACTCACGGCGCTTGTTGTCGCGGCGGCCAGCGGTTTTCGCGGCGGGCGAATTTTCCCGGCCGTCTTCGTGGCGGTGGCGTTGGGGCTGATGCTGCATGCGCATGTCAATGCGGTTCCGGCGGCGATTACCGTTTCCTGCGCCATTTTAGGCATGGTGCTGGTCGTGACCCGCGACGGTTGGCTGAGCCTGTTTATGGCTGCGGTCGTCGTGCCGGACTCAACGCTGCTGCCCCTGCTGTGTATCGTGATGTTGCCCGCCTGGCTCCTGCTGGCGGGCAAACCGATGATGATGGCAAAACCGCATCAGTGAATCTTGTTGCGGGCTTCCAGCGCCTGCGTGACGGCATGCAGTAATGCCGGAACTTCCTGCTTCGGCAGTACCACTTCCACCAGCGTCAGGCGCTGTCGCGATGCGGCGAGCGCCAGAACATCCCTGAGCTGTACCGTCTCCGCCACCCGCCAGGTCTGCGCCTGACACTCCAGGCTCAGGGCCTGCGGCAGCTGTGTCCAGTTCCACAATGCAATGTCGTTATAGCGCTGCTCGGGGCCATGAATCGCACGCTCAACGGTATACCCTTCGTTATTGAGTAACAGGATCAGCGGCCGCTGTTCATCCCGCAGCATCGATCCCAGCTCCTGAATGGTCAACTGCGCAGCGCCGTCGCCGATAATCAGCACGACGCGACGTTCTGGCGCTGCGGTCTGCGCGCCAAAAGCAGCCGGAAGCGTAAAGCCTATCGACCCCCATAGCGGCTGAACAATCAGCATCGCTTCTGACGGTAACTTCAACGCCGCAGCGCCAAAGGCGGCAGTGCCCTGATCGGCCAACAGAATATCACCGGGCCGCAAAAAGGTCTGAAGCGTTTGCCAGAAACGTTGTTGCGTCAATGCGCCGTCAATGTCGTCGTCAGGCTCTGCGCTGTAGGTAGTGAAACGCGTCCAGCCGACGGACAGCTCAGCACAAAGCTGCTTCAACGCACTGGCCGCCTGGCGTATCGGCAGGCCGCTAAACCAGCGCGCGCCGACCCGGGTGGAGAAGGGTTGCAGTTCGATGGTTTTCTCCACCGGCAGTTGCTGGGTAAAACCAGCGGTAATGGTATCGGTGAAACGGGTTCCGACGCATAACGTCACATCCGCCCCCTCAATCGCCTCCCGCGTTTCCGGGGCGCTCGCCGCGCCGCTGTAGGTGCCGGCAAACCCTGGCTGCTGTTCATCGAATAACCCTTTGCCCATCAGCATCGTCGCGTGCGCCAGCGGCTGCGTCGCTACCCACTCCCGCATCATGGGCTGTAATCCATAACGCTGGGCGAGGAAATCCGCGAGCAGCGACACACGACGACAGCCGATGAGCATCTCCCGCGCCGCCTGCAGGAATTCCGTCATGGCGTTGTCATCTGCCGCCATTTCCCCCAGGGATAGCGCGCTGACCGGCGCCGTCGCGGGCGCTTTTGCCACATCAGCAGGCAACAGCAGATACGCCGGACGACGATGCAACAGCATTTCACGCAGCACCCGGTCTATCTCCTGACAGGCATTGCTGGCGGTCAGCTTTGCCCGGGCGACGGTCACTTGTTCGCTCATCAGATAAAAATGGCTAAAATCGCCATCGCCCAGGGTATGGTGAACCAGCTCGCCGCGCTGTTGGCTCCGCGTTCCCGGCGCGCCGACGATGTGCAGCACTGGCACAAACTCCGCATAACTCCCCGCGACGCCGTTTAGCGCGCTCAGCTCACCCACGCCGTAGGTCGTCAACAGGGCGCCAGCCCCCTGCGTTCTGGCGTAGCCGTCTGCGGCGTAAGCGGCATTAAGTTCATTGGCGCAACCAACCCAGCAAACCCTGGGGTGCTCAATGACGTGATCGAGGAACTGCAGGTTGTAGTCGCCCGGTACACCAAAAAGATGGTTGATACCGCAGTTTGTCAGACGATCCAGCAGATAATCTGCAATGGTATAGGTCGGTTGCATAGCCATCATCCCCTTGCTGCGTTGTTTCTCTGAGTATTGGAGAACGCTGACAGCTGTCCAGAACGGTCAAAAAAATCACACTGGAAAGAAAACTATACATCTTTATTTCTTAGCAAAAAGTGCTATTTACCGTACTTTAGGAGTTGCTCCAATGATGAAGGACTTTACCGCCTCGTAAGATGCCGCTAACAGGCCATTTACGGCCACGATCGTATGTAGCAAGGAGACAACAATGTTCAGGTCACTGATTCTGGCCGCGGTATTAGTCGCTTCAGCCCCGTTGGTGGCAAATGCTGGCGAAATCACCCTGCTGCCATCTATAAAATTACAAATTGGCGATCGTGATAATTACGGTAACTACTGGGACGGTGATCATTGGCGCGACCGCGATTACTGGCATCGCAACTATGAGTGGCGCAGAGACCGCTGGTGGCGACATGACAATGGCAGGCACCGCGGCTGGGATAACCGTAAAGCCTATGAACGCGGCTACCGCGCCGGTTGGGAGGATCGTGACGATCGTCGCGGTTGGGGCCACGGACACGGTCATCACCACTGACCAATGTAAAAAAAGCAGCCAGGGGCTGCTTTTTTTCTCTTCCGGTGTTGCGCGGGTTTTACATACCGAACAACGTGCCGACCACCAGCCAACCGTTCAGCGCCACCACCAGCACCACGATAGTCCAGCCTGCGCGTTTCACCCACGTAGAGTTAACCAGTTCGCCCATCAGGGATGCATCGCTGGTAAAGCGCAGCAGCGGTACCAGCGCCAGGGCGATACCAAAGCTCAGCAGCACCTGGCTCATCACCAGAATCCGGGTTGGGTCGAGCCCCATCAGGATAACAATAAACGACGGCAGCATGGTGATAGTCCGGCGAAACCACAGCGGAATGTGGAAACGGATAAAGCCCTGCATCACCACCTGCCCTGCCAGCGTCCCCACCACCGTTGAGGACAGCCCGGCGGCAACGAGGCTTAAACCGAAGATAGTCGCCGCCGCATGGTTCAACAGCGGCTCCAGCGTCAGATAAGCCTGATCGAGGTCGGCAACGCCGGTATGGCCGTTGAAGTGGAATGCCGCCGCTGCGGTCGCCATCATCGCCAGGTTGACAAACCCGGCAATGGTCATGGCGATAGCGACATCCCAGCGCGTCGCGTTGTAGCGCTCTTTGCGCGTACCTTCATGCAGATGCTGCGTGAGCGATGAGTGCAGATAGATGACGTGCGGCATAATGGTCGCCCCGAGCACCCCGGCGGCCAGGAAAACGGCTTCGGATGTCGGCAGCGAAGGTAAAATCATCCCTTTTGCCAGCGGCGCCAGCGCGGGTTGCGAGAAAATCAGCTCGACGATATAGGCCGCCGCAACGAACAGCAGCAGGCCGCCGATAACTTTTTCCAGCGGTTTTTGCCCGCGGCGTTGCAGCATCAGGATCAGGAAAGTGGCAACCCCGGTGAGCACCGCCCCCTGCAGCAGAGAAACGCCGAGAATAAGCTTAAAGCCGATCGCCGCGCCGACAAATTCCGCGAGATCGGTCGCCATCGCGATAATTTCCGCTTGTATCCAGTAGAACCACACCAGCGGGCGCGGGTAATGGTCACGAATTTGTTCCGCAAGGTTTTTACCGGTAGCGATACCCAGCTTGGCGGACAGTACCTGGATTAGCATCGCCATCAGGTTTGCCCATACGACAACCCATAACAACTGATAGCCGTAGCTGGCGCCGGCCTGAATGTTGGTGGCAAAGTTGCCTGGATCGATGTAACCGATAGCAGCAATGAATGCAGGTCCCATTAATGCGAGCCTCATCTTGCGCGCTGCGCGACCGCTGCTACTCTCAACGCGACTGTTTGCCATTTTCTGCCTCGGAAATATAGCCTTTGCTATGTTTCATACTACCAAAGTGAGAATGATTATCAAGTTCATTTAAGGGAGGTGATAATGATTTCTCTGCCAGGCAGGAACGATAGCGGGCCTGAATGTCAGCCATGTTGTCAGGATTGAGTCAGTGCGTACTATCCTTTCATCAGGCTAGTACAATAACGCAACTTTAGATACCTTTACATAACATAACAGTTTTGTATGCTTGATCACCTTTTTTGAGATTGCTCACAGCTTCTTACTATAGTGCGGCGAAGATCTCGTTTTCTTTTACCCTGTTGCATAGAATGTGCAAGGAAATTTAACCTGCCTCATATTTGGAGCAAATATGGACCGCGTTTTGCACTTTGTCCTCGCGCTTGTCGTGGTGGCCATTCTGGCGTTACTGGTCAGCCATGACCGTAAAAAAATTCGTATTCGTTATGTCGTTCAACTGCTTGTTATTGAAGTCTTGCTGGCGTGGTTCTTCCTGAACTCAGATATCGGTCTGGGCTTCGTAAAAGGCTTCTCCGAGATGTTCGAGAAACTGCTCGGTTTCGCTAACGAAGGGACAAACTTCGTCTTCGGTAAAATGAATGATGAAGGCCTGGCGTTCTTCTTCCTGAAGGTCCTGTGCCCAATCGTCTTTATTTCCGCGCTGATCGGCATCCTGCAGCACATCCGCGTTCTGCCTGTTATTATTCGCGCGATCGGTACCGTGCTGTCCAAAGTCAACGGCATGGGCAAACTGGAATCGTTCAACGCCGTCAGCTCCCTGATTCTGGGCCAGTCTGAAAACTTCATCGCTTATAAAGATATTCTCGGCAAGATGTCGCGCAACCGCATGTACACCATGGCGGCAACCGCAATGTCCACCGTTTCCATGTCTATCGTGGGCGCGTACATGACCATGCTGCAGCCGAAATACGTCGTTGCGGCGCTGGTGCTTAACATGTTCAGCACCTTTATTGTGCTGTCTATCATCAACCCGTACCGCGTTGAGCAGAGCGAAGAAAACCTGCAGATGTCCAATCTGCATGAAGGTCAGAGCTTCTTTGAGATGCTGGGTGAGTACATCCTCGCGGGCTTTAAAGTGGCGATTATCGTTGCCGCAATGCTGATCGGCTTCATCGCGCTGATCTCCGGTCTGAACGCGCTGTTCGCTGCCGTACTGGGCATCTCCTTCCAGGGCATCCTCGGCTATATCTTCTACCCGGTTGCATGGGTGATGGGCGTTCCGGCAAGCGAAGCGCTGCAGGTCGGCAGCATCATGGCGACCAAACTGGTCTCTAACGAATTCGTCGCCATGATGGATCTGCAGAAAATCGCCAGCACGCTCTCTCCGCGCGCGGAAGGCATCCTCTCTATCTTCCTGGTGTCCTTCGCTAACTTCTCTTCCATCGGCATCATCGCCGGTGCGATTAAAGGCCTGAACGAAGAACAAGGCAACGTGGTCTCCCGTTTCGGTCTGAAACTGGTCTACGGTTCCACCCTGGTGAGCGTACTCTCTGCGTCTATCGCCGCACTGGTACTGTAATCAGCCGCATGAACAAAAGCCGGGCTCTGAAATGAGCCCGGCTTTTTTATTTCTGCAATTCCGTCAGCGGCCTGGGTTTGCCTATCAAATACCCCTGCAGATAATCCACCCCAAGCTGATACAGCAACGCTCGCTG
>NZ_JAFAGS010000068.1 GCF_019237635.1 Pluralibacter sp. | reverse complement strand
CTATTTAATCGCCGCTTGCAAAGGGGCATTGTGTGGGATTGTGCGAAGAAAAACGTAACGGCGGGTAAACACGAGGTTTTTTCCTGAACCGCGTGACGCGCTTTTGTTTTCCGCCGCGTATGATAGTTTCACTATTCACAATCGATTACGGAGAGATGTGATGTCGGATAAACGCGTTGTCATGGTTGTCGATATGCAAAACGGGGTTTTTGAGACACCACGCCGCCAGCGCGAGCGACAACGAGGTATGGCGGACGCTGACCGTACCGGGTAATCCGGTCTACGTGAAACCCGTCGATACAATTGTTACGCAATGGTCTGCGAACTAAGCCATTTTACGCAGGTCTCATGAGTCATCGCATTATCAATACGTATATCACCTTTTGCTGCGGTGAATACCGCAGTGGACGTACCGCTGTACACAGCAACGGCCAGAACGATAAGAAGTTAGCAGGAGAGCATGATGTTTAAGTCTTTTTTCCCCAAGCCGGGTCCTTTTTTTCTCTCGGCGTTTGTTTGGGCGCTCATCGCCGTCATATTCTGGCAGGCTGGCGGCGGCAAATGGTTGTTGCAGTGGGTGGGAGCAAGCGGCAACGTGCCGATCAGCGCGGCGCGTTTCTGGTCGCTGGATTACCTGGTGTTTTATGCCTATTACCTGTTTTGCGTCGCGGTGTTTGCCCTGTTCTGGTTTATCTATAGTCCGCACCGCTGGCAGTACTGGTCGATTCTGGGCACCTCGCTGATTATTTTCGTCACCTGGTTTCTGGTGGAGGTGGGCGTCGCGGTTAACGCCTGGTACGCGCCGTTCTATGATCTTATCCAGACCGCACTGTCGTCGCCGCACAAAGTGGCTATCGGCCAGTTTTACCACGAGGTCGGTGTGTTCCTCGGCATTGCGCTGATTGCGGTCGTGATTGGCGTACTGAACAACTTTTTTGTCAGCCACTACGTGTTTCGCTGGCGTACCGCGATGAACGAACACTATATGGCGCACTGGCAGTATCTGCGTCATATCGAAGGCGCTGCGCAGCGTGTACAGGAAGACACCATGCGTTTTGCGTCGACCCTTGAGGATATGGGGGTGAGCTTTATTAACGCCATCATGACGCTGATTGCGTTTCTGCCGGTGCTGGTGGCGCTGTCGCCGCACGTGCAGGAGTTGCCGATTGTCGGTCACATTCCGTATGGTCTGGTGATTGCCGCCATTGTCTGGTCGCTGATGGGGACCGGGTTGCTGGCTGTGGTGGGGATTAAACTGCCGGGTCTGAACTTTAAAAACCAGCGCGTGGAAGCGGCCTACCGTAAAGAGCTGGTCTATGGCGAGGACGATCCGCATCGCGCGACGCCGCCGACGGTGCGCGAGCTGTTTAGCGCGGTGCGCCAGAACTATTTCCGTCTCTATTTCCACTACATGTATTTCAACATCGCCCGTATTTTATATCTGCAGGTGGATAACGTTTTCGGTTTGTTCCTGCTGTTTCCGTCGATTGTTGCCGGTACGATAACGTTGGGTTTGATGACGCAGATCACTAACGTTTTTGGACAGGTACGCGGCTCGTTCCAGTATCTGATAAGTTCCTGGACCACGCTGGTTGAGCTGATGTCCATCTACAAGCGTTTGCGCAGTTTTGAGCATGAACTGGATAAACAAATCCCCCAGGAAGCGACGCAAACATTTAGCTAACAAGGACGCGTCGTGGCGACAGCCCGACAACGCCGGATATCCACGACGGTGACGTTCCTCACCGGGTTAATCCTGGTCGGGTCCAGCGTATGGCTCAGAAATAGCGACGCAAGCGCAGCACGAAGGCGAAGACGCCAAGGATGGCGCAGCCGGCGAGAAAAGGCACCAGACCGAACAGCGTGCTGACGCCGAGACCTATCTCGACCCGCGGACGGGCGCTGTCCTGTAGCTGCATCAGGTGCTCAAATATTCCTGGCGCATGCACCAGCAGGTTTAACAGCTGTGCGCCAGCCCAGAAGCAGAACAGCACAAACAGGGCATAAGCAATATTGCCTGGAGTGGCAGACGCTTTTGTTTTCCCGCGAAAGAGGGGTTTAGATAAGGTGAAATCAGCCATCACGACCTCCTGATGCTTTTACCAGCAATGCTCAGATGAGTGTGACAGTAGAACCCCGTTGTCAATATCAGATTTATGGTAATTTTGGTTAAGGAATACTCCTAATTGCCCGCGTTGCGATTTCGGTCCCGTCACCGTCTCCCCCCCTGAGAATGTAAAAAAATTGCTAACTATCGCGCAGACGGCGGGCGTCGAATATGCGACGATGCTTTCTTTCGACGTGGGGCTGCTATGAAGTTACCTGATAAAATTCGCCGCGACTGGCACTACTACGCCTTTGCCATTGGGTTGATTTTCATCCTTAACGGCGTGGTCGGTCTGTTGGGATTTGAGGCGAAAGGCTGGCAAACCTATGCCGTCGGGCTGGTTACCTGGGTTATCAGTTTCTGGCTGGCGGGGTTGATCATCCGCCGTCGTCCTGATGATTCGACGGCGGAGTCATAAGCCGGGGTTACCCGTTCATGGATGTTTTAAGCGCGCTGTTGGCCTGATGGCGCTCCAGCGCTAAATCGATCAGACGCGAGATAAGGCTGCGGTAATCGAGCCCGCTCGCCTGCCACAGTTTTGGATACATGCTGATGTTGGTAAAGCCAGGCAGCGTGTTGATTTCATTGATAACAACGTCATTTTCCGGCGTCAGGAAAACGTCAACGCGTGCCATGCCGCTGCATCCCAGCGTCTGGTACGCCTGAATGGCGATCGCCCGGATCTTATCGTTTACCGCCGGATCAATATCGGCAGGGACTACCACCTGCGCGCCGTTATCGTCGATGTACTTGGTATCGTAGGCGTAAAACTCGCTGTTAAGCACGATTTCACCGCAGGTGCTGGCCTGGGGGTCGTCATTGCCGAGCACGGCGCATTCGATCTCGCGGCCGATAATTCCCTGCTCGATGACCACCTTGTGGTCGAATTCAAACGCCAGCGCGACCGCCTGCTGGTACTGCGCTTCGTTTTTCACCTTGCTGACGCCCACCGAAGAGCCCTGGTTTGCCGGTTTGACAAACAGCGGCAGGCCGAGCTTTTCACTCACTTCGGCAAAGGACACGCGCTGGCGGTTGGCCCGCGTCAGGGTGATGAAAGGGGCGATGTTAAGCCCCGCGTCGCGCAGCAGGCGCTTGGTGACATCTTTGTCCATGCAGGCCGCGGAGCCCAGCACGTCGGAGCCGACGAACGGCAGATTGGCCATCCGCAGCATGCCCTGTAGCGAACCATCTTCCCCCAGGGTGCCATGCACAATCGGAAAAATAACGTCAATCGCAGGCAGCGGCTGACCGCTGTCGGCGTTGATAAGCTGCTGGCTTTCCTTACCCGGGATTTGCGCCAGCGTCACATCGGAGGGGCGCAGCGCGATATGCGCCGGGTCGTGGTCGTTGAGCAGGTAGTTACTGGCATCGTTAACGTGCCATTGTCCCTGCTTATCAATCCCCAACAGTACGACGTCAAAACGCGTTTTATCCATCGCCTCGACGATGTTCTTCGCCGACTGTAGCGATACCTCATGCTCAGATGATTTACCGCCGAACACGACTCCCACCCGCAACTTAGCCATTTCCACTTCCATCAACAGAAAACATAAAGCGGATACGATAGCACGTCGCTGCGACTGCTTCCGCCCTTTTCCATTGCAGGGGGAAAACGCGGGAATCTGAGGTAAGGATAACGCGCTGCACAGGGGGTTAATTAGCGTGATATTAGTCACATAATTTTATCTTTGTAAGATAAAACACCAAAGTCGCGGCAACCGCATCTCTGGGTGAACCGCCGTTTCAGAGATCTTGTTATGCTGAGGGTTATAGACCCAAAAAAGATCGTACGTCGTTATGGAATCCTGGAAGGTTAACCTTATTTCCGTCTGGTTCGGCTGTTTTTTTACCGGACTTGCCATCAGCCAAATACTGCCGTTTTTACCACTCTATGTTTCGCAGCTCGGCGTGACCTCACATGAAGCGTTGTCGATGTGGTCGGGGCTGACCTTCAGCGTGACATTCCTGGTGTCAGCTATCGTCTCGCCGATGTGGGGGAGTCTCGCGGACAGCAAAGGACGCAAGCTGATGCTGCTGCGCGCTTCGCTCGGCATGGCGGTGGCCATTTTGCTGCAGGCCTTTGCCACCAACGTCTGGCAGCTATTTTTCCTGCGGGCGGTGATGGGGCTGACCTCCGGCTATATTCCTAACGCGATGGCGCTGGTGGCCTCGCAGGTGCCGCGCGAGCGCAGCGGCTGGGCGCTCAGTACGCTGTCAACGGCGCAAATCAGCGGAGTGATAGGCGGGCCGATGCTGGGCGGTTTTCTCGCTGACCACGTGGGCCTGCGCGCGGTGTTTTTGATTACCGCTATCCTGCTGATGGTCAGTTTTCTGGTCACCCTGTTTTTGATCAAAGAGGGCGGCAGACCGAACGTGGGCCGCGCAGAACGACTGAGCGGCAGGGCGGTGTTCGCCACGTTGCCCTGTCCCGGGCTGGTGATTAGCCTGTTCGTCACCACCATGGTTATCCAGATGTGCAACGGCTCCATTGGGCCGATTCTGGCGCTGTTTATCAAATCAATGGCGCCGGACAGCAATAATATCGCCTTTTTAAGCGGCATGATTGCCGCGGTGCCGGGTGTGTCGGCGCTGATATCCGCTCCGCGTCTGGGCAAACTCGGCGACCGGATTGGCGCGCACCGCATCCTGCTGGCGACGCTGTTTTGCGCCGTTGTCATGTTCTTCGCGATGTCGTTCGTCACCTCGCCGCTGCAGCTGGGTATTCTGCGTTTCCTGCTGGGGTTTGCCGACGGGGCGATGCTGCCAGCGGTACAGACGCTGCTGCTCAAGTATTCGAGCGATCGGGTCACCGGGCGCATCTTTGGCTATAACCAGTCGTTTATGTATCTCGGCAACGTCGCCGGGCCGCTGATCGGCGCTTCTGTGTCGGCGATGGCCGGGTTTCGTTGGGTGTTTGTCGCGACTGCCGTCGTCGTTTTGCTGAACCTGTTGCAGCTTGCCCTGATGCTGCGCAAACGCGATCGGGCGCAGGTACGGTAGCGAGCGGAGCGCTTTTTCGCTTCGTCAGGTGGTTTTTTTCGTTTCTATGTCCAGACTTACTGTGATACCTCACAGAAGGATGGTGCTATGAAAATAACATTACTGGTTACGTTACTGTTTGGTCTGGTGTTGATGACGACGGTGGGGGCAGCAGAGAAAACGCTGACGCCACAGCAGCAGAAGATGACGGTCTGCAACGAGCAGGCGTCGTCTAAAGCGTTGAAGGGAGATGCAAGGAAATCTTTTATGAGCGAGTGTCTGAAGAAGGACAGCGCGAAAACGGATGAGAAAACCCTGACGCCGCAGCAGAAAAAAATGCAGGCATGTAATGCCGAAGCGGGTCAGAAAGCCCTTAAGGGTGAGGATCGCAACAAGTTTATGAGTACCTGCCTAAAGAAAAACGGCTAATCAGGCAGGGTGAGCCGCCGTCGGGCGGTTCACCCTCAACCCTCAGGATTTACTCAGCTTCTCTGATTTTTCCATGCACTTCACCATCGCCTCGATCACCGCCGCGCGGAAGCCTTTTTGTTCCAGCACGCGAACCGCTTCGATCGTGGTTCCGCCCGGCGAGCAGACCATGTCCTTGAGCTCGCCTGGATGGGTACCGGTTTCCAGCACCATTTTGGCCGAACCCATGACCGCTTGCGCGGCGAATTTATAAGCCTGAGCGCGCGGCATACCGCCGAGCACAGCCGCATCGGCCATCGCTTCGATAAACATAAACACATAGGCTGGCGCGGAGCCGCTGACGCCGACCACCGGGTGGATCATCGGCTCGGCAATCACTTCCGCTTCGCCAAAGCAGCGGAAGATGTTCAGCACATTGGCCGTATCTTCCGGCGTCACCAGCGCGTTTGGCGTCACCGAGGTCATACCGGCATTCACCAGCGACGGCGTGTTCGGCATGGCGCGGACGATTTTACGGTCGTGGCCCAGCGCGCGCGCCAGCTGTTCGAGCGTGACGCCCGCGGCAATCGACACCACCAGAGAGTCTTTATTCAGGCTGGACGCGACTTCGCTTAGCACTTTCACCATCATGGCGGGCTTCACCGCGCCAAAGACGATATCGGCAATCTGAGCGACCTCCTGGGCGCTTTCGGCGGCGTTCACACCGTACCGGTCGTGCAGGGCCGCCACTTTATCGGGGGACGGGGTGTAGACCCAAATTTGACCTGGCAGCACCTGGCCGCTGGCGATAAGGCCACCGAGAATAGCTTTACCCATATTGCCGCAACCGATAAAACCGATTTTTTTCTCCATAACGTCTCTCCCTCTGCGTGTTATTGATTGTGCGTTATAGCTTATCACCTTGTTGCGCGGTTGTGGCTTTGCAGCAGGAAGGAAAGCAGGCGACAATGAGCGCAGATAAGGTAACAGGAGTGAATATGGCTATTTGGGTGGATGCGGATGCGTGTCCGAATGTGATTAAAGAGATCCTGTTTCGCGCCGCGGAGCGTACGCAAACG
>NZ_JAFAGS010000056.1 GCF_019237635.1 Pluralibacter sp. | reverse complement strand
ATCGATGCGAACGACGGTGTTCAATTATATTGAGTGCGATTACAATCGGTGGCGCCGACACAGTGCCTGTGGCGGACTCAGCCCGGAACAATTTGAAAACCAGAACCTCGCTTAGCACCGTGTCCACATTATGTGGGTAGGATCAGTAAGATGATCCTTTCCATTTATATCCGGTAATGGCCTGATATCAAGCTTACTACCAGAACCATGCACGATATTTTCTAATGCTTCTGAGCCAATCCTTTGCCCGGTCTGCTTCTCTATCTCTTTTGCCGCTTTCATCTCGGTAAGCAGCGTCAGTTGCTCAGCAGTGAATTTCCCGCTTGCACTTACCGCAAGGCCCGCCGGAAGGGCATCCCCCATCCCCATTTCTGCAAACCAGATAGCCATTTCATTGGCGCACAATACTGGGTTTGCTACACAAGCACTTACGCTCGCCTGAACCGCAGCAGCCGCAGCAGGAGCCAGTGCAGCAATTGTACCTCCTGCCGCGCCCGCGCCTAATGCCACTCCAATTGCCTTATTAACCGCTTCTCCACGCTGGCAGGCTGCACCGTTAGGGTCTTTTGAGCAAGACGCTATATCCTTCGCATGCTCCTGCACGAACTTGGTCTGGGTGTCTTCATTACCACCCAGCAGGTTATTCTCAACAACAACTCGCTCCGACACAGTTATTGAGAGCACAAGGCTATTTTGTTTGTTAAGTCAGCAGCTTACAACCATTTTTTGCCAGTGCATTCTGATATACAGGCATACAAGCCCCGACGCGCACTTTTGCACCCCGTTACCTATTTTCGCCAATGTTGTTAAAGAACATGACGCTGTTTCACCATGAAGACCGCAGATTCCAATAGCTACCAATTACAACAGCCACCCCAGTCTGCACCTGAACGGTAACTGGCTGGCAGAGGCGGGATTCAGCACCGACACGCCGGTCACGGTCAGCGTGGAGCCGGGAAGACTGGTGATCGAGCCGGTCAGGAGCTGACGAGTAAAAAGATCCCGGCGCTAAGGCCGGGATTGATCATTTTATTTGCTTACTTATATGTTTCAGCCATTCTTCAGATGAAGGCCATTCGTTAAGGTAATAATAACTACAATCAATTTCGTTAAGCAGTATGTCCTGTAATTCATTATCTGATAGCGAAAGCGTCAGCAGATAATCTATTTCAGATTTCAACTGCAACTGCTCTTCCGAAGTCTCAGTAGTTTTGTAAGCAGCCAATGTTTCATCCGCACTACCAAATAGCAACTCAAAATCTTGGTTAAAATAACACCTTAACAAATATGATAGAGATGGATATTTTTCTTTAATATTCATGGCGTTGGATATCCAGTAATAATTTTATAGCCACCAGGCATAGAAGAATCTCTTCCTATGATAATTCTGGCATTTGTAGCAGGTACAGCACTTGTCGAGCCGCGAGTGACACTAATGCCAATAGCAGTAGAGGATTGATAATCAAGCTCTAAGTATCCTTTTTGGCTACTAGATAAATAATTCTGGATCTTTGCCTGGTTGCTATCAATGGCTCTGCTTGCTACAGCTTCTGCTGTAGCCCTATCTGTAAATGTAGATGCTGTTTTTGTATTACCTGTAGACACTCTATCGAATAACTCCGCTTCAGATTTTCCAACATGTCGATCAATCAAATGGCCGCCTGCTTTCTCATGAGCTGCTAACCCGCCACCGTGAACGATAGAACTACTTTGTCCTACTTCAGTCCCTTTCGCTACAACCTTACCAACCCCCGCAGCTATGCCCGCCGCACTGGTTCCTGCTGCCTGTGCCAGTGAGTTTATCGCAAGCTGCTTCGCTTCAGACGAATCACCAGACATTAACGCATTGTGGATGGCTGCGTTTCGGTCTGCTTCGAGCTGGATGGTCGTCACCTGAAGAACAGCTAATTCGTCCTGTTCTGCTGGACTTAACCCACCATTATTGCGTGATTTTTCCAGCAACTCGCTGGTACGACGGGCATAGTCTGCCTGTAACTCACCCACCTCATTGGCTTTATTAACGCAGTCCTGAGCGCCTTTACATCCCAGAACGCTTTCATGCTGTTCTGCGTTGATTTTCTTGTACTTATCAATAACAGCATTTTCGCAGGCAGTACTGCCCTGACATTGAGTCATTTCCTGAGCACGGGATTTATTCTGAGCGACACTCAGAGAATTATTCTCAACCGCATTCCTCCCTGCCTGCGCCCCCGCTGTTGTGCTGCCTGAATCTCCCCCTACCAGATTTCCCGCCAGCCCTGCTGCGAGAGTTGCCAGATTACTGACGAGCTGTTTATCCTTTTCATCCAGGTCACGGACGTTCATACCCGGATACAGCTGCCCCAGAATGGCCTGTGCAACCATCTCCCCGGAAATCGCACCTGCCGCCCCAGCGGCGGCGTTATCGCCCTGCAGCGATGCCACCACGCCGCCCAGCAGCGCATGTGCAACCAGTGTTTCTTCTTTGCTGAGGCCCGAGCGGTGACCAATGGTATAAGCCAGTTCCGGCGCGGCCGCTTTACTCAGCGCGCCTGCCAGAGTACCGCCAGACGCCATTGCCGTCAGCGCGCCAGTAACAGCCTGAATACTCCGCTGTACCACTCCACCGGTGCCGTACATCGACGCGACGTTGTTATAAGCCCGTCTGGCTATCTCCGCGTCTGACGGGGATTGCCCTTCCTCCAGCAGCTGCCTGCGGGCTTCCGCCAGTGCCTTCGGATCTTTCGCGGCTTTACGCCCGGCCAATTCACCCTGGGTTTTCGCCACATCCGCAGCCTGAGCTCCCACATCACTGATCAGCTGTACTGTCTTCAGCCGGTTTTGTTCTTTCTCCTTGTCAAAGATCGGGCTGATGCTGTCATTGGCATGCTCCGTATCCCGGCTGAGGTCAGAGACATTCTGCTTCTGGTGTGCAGTATCACGGATGGTAATCGTACCGTCCGCGACAGCGGCCTGCGTGGTTCCTTCTTCATGCCCCTTGTGACCAGCCCCTGACAGCATGGTATTCGCCAGGTTACTCGCAAACTGCCCGCCAATACTGCCGCCGCTGTTGAACGAGCCCCCGCTATGCTGAGTACTGAAGTCGGCGTTGTTGTTGATATCACTGAAACCCAGCGTACCGGTATCAAGATGATTTTTATCCGCAGTCGCCGTGGAAGCAATAACAGCCCCATCCAGCTGCGTATGATTGCCCACCGTCACATCAAAGCCGCCATTACCAGCAAACAACCCGCTCTGCTCCTGAACGGAGTCGTAACGGCTCTTCATTTTGTCCTGGTTGACGCTGATATAGCCCGAACCGGTCATCGACCCGAAAGTGAAGCTACCGCCTGCCGCAACACTACTCTGCTTGCTGTCGTAGTCGTTATTATCCTGCTGGCTGCGTATCAGCAGGTCACGGCCAACATCAGCAATAATCTTGTCACCACTGACCTGCGCACCGTTCAAAATCGTATCGCGGCCGCTGTTTATCGTGACGGTTTTACCACTGTCGATGGTGGTCTCGGCCCACTCGGTTCCCCGACCTTTCTCTTTCCCGCTGGCGGCATTGCCGTTAGCAAACACACTAATACCCCAGCCGCCGCTACCTACACCAATACCAATACCTACACCGCCACCACTGCTGCTGTTCTTGCCGCTGATTTGCTGGGTATTCGCCGCGCCGCTCAGCAGAATATCGTGCTGCGCATCCAGACGAGTATCGCCACCCGCTTTTAGCTGACTGCCCGCAATCACTATATCGCCACTGTTCTGGCCTTTATTTTTCCCGTTCGCAGCAATGGAAAGGTTATTGCCCGCATTTAGCGTGCTACCCGCCACGAAGTCACTCTGAGCGTGTTGCTCTGATTTGGACTTTTGTGTCGTCAGCGATACACTTACGCCGATAGTATTGTTGTTATTGGGGGAATTGCCGTTGGCGGCGTCCAGCGCCACCCCCTGTCCGGCCTGAACACCAGAAAGCACCGACTTCGTTGCCTGCAGCGCCGCCAGCCGACCGTCACTCTCCGCCTTCGCATCCTGCGCAGCATTCACTGCATTGTTGATAGCGCCGCCTACCGCCCCCGATAGCGCCAGCGTCAACCCGCTTTTCCGCTGTTCGAAGATCTCATCACGGGTACGTTTATCGTGGCCCGGGTCAATGACGACGCTGTCGCCAGTGATGGAAAGATCCTTGCGGGCAATCAGGTCCGCACCGCCAATATGCGCCTGGTTCCCGGCGGAAATAGCCACGCTACCGCCCGTCGAGCCCACGGTGCTGAAGCTCTGACTTTGCGTCGCGCCCTGCTCACGCAGGTTATGTTTTGTCGTGCTGCTGCCAATGGTAAAACCGATACCGCCGGAACTCATCAGGCCGCTTTTATGCTCTTCTTTAAAGCGCCAGGAGGTGTTGGTATTGGTCGCTGCAAGGATATCAACGTTATTCCCCGCCTGTAGCGCAACAGTGTTATCGGCCGCAACCGCAGAACCTTTTACCAGTAAGTTATTCCCCGCCTGCACCTGAATATTATCACCGCTAAGCAACGTTCCGGCTTCACGGGTGGCGCTGTCTTCCTGAATGGTATGCGTGGTTTTTTTACTGAGGAAGCCGCCGGAGGTTTTCTTTTCCTCTTTGTAGGCATAATCGCTTTCGGTCGCGGTGCTCAGGTTCACATCGCGCCCGGCGGCAATCCCGATGTCTCCGGTCGCCTGAACCTGCGCCGCCTGCGTATTCACATCCCGCCCGGCGATGACCACCGTGTCGCCGCCGCTGGCGATTTCGGTGCCCTTCTGACGGACGGTTTCATTAATCACGGTTTTCTTGCCGGAACGGCTGCTGTCGCCGCTGGCGGTAGCTTCCGCCAGCAGATTGACGTCACGCCCGGCCTGCAGGCCGACATTCCCTTCAGCGGCAATCCCGGCGGCCTGGCTGGAGATATCCCGGCGCGCCGTCAGGGTCAGGTTATCCCCGGCGGTCAGCGTCGAAACGTCCGCGCCGGAGGCGTGAGATTCGCTGTTGGCATAGCGGCTGTTCTGGTGCGTCTCGCCCGCATTCAGATTGATATCGTTGCCCGCCGCCAGCTGCGCGCTTTTCCCGGCGTCAACGTGGCTTGCGGTGATGTTCAGGTCGTTACCGGCCTGAACCGTCAGGTTGCCGCCCGCCGCCAGGTTACTGCCCTGGTGGGTGGTGGAGGACACGCTTCTGTCCTTCGCAGACCAGAAATTCGTCTGGCTCAGGCCCTGGTTTATCTGGTTCGCGCCCACCATCACATCGCCCCCCGCGGCCAGCGCGAGGTCGCCACCGGCACGCACCTGCGCGCCAGTGATGTTGATGTTGTCCCCGGCTTTCAGGCTCATCCCTCCGGTCGCGGCGATCGATGCGGTTTGCCCGATATCCGTTCCGTACAGGTTTACGCTGCCGTCACCCCGGCGGCCGTTCGCGGTAAACGCCCACTGATCCGCGCGGGTGAGGTTATTGATGCTGCCGTCCAGGCTCTCCAGTTGAACCGTCTTCCCGCTGATGGTGGCGCTGATGTTATTAATATCGCCCATCGCGCTGAGGTTGAGATCACCACCGGCCTGCATCAGGCTGTTGTTGAGGTTGCCGATCGCGTCCTGGCTGTCGAGGGTCAGGTTATTGCTCGCCAGCAGCGTGCTGTTGTCGTTGGCGATCGCGCCGCCTTTCAGCGTCACGTTATTACCGGCGATCACGCTGCCGTTGTTGAGCGCAACATCCTTCGGCGACAGGTACAGTTTGGGGACCATGACCGTTTCGCCGTTGATCGTCGCCGATTCCCACCACAACATGCTGCGATCGAGCGAGGCTATCTGATCGGCGCTTAAGGAGACGCCAAACGCCAGATTCATCGACTTCTGCGATGCGGCGGCGTTATCCATCAGGTAACGCATCTGATCGAGGTCGGAACCGAGGCCGTTCAGGTAGCGGCTGCCGGTCTGGTTCAGCACCTTATTGCTGACGTAGCGCGTATCGAACGCGGCGTCGCCGAGGAAACGGTAATCTTTTTCCGTGTTCAGGTTGAGGCGGCCGAGCATATACGACGAACCGATAAACTGCTTTTCGTTCGTCCAGACGCTGCGGGTCTCAACCGGCACGGTAGTGCCAGGCGTAATGCCAAGCAGCGCGTTCAGCTCGCCGAACAGGGCGGAATCGAGCTGCCCGAGCCCGTTAAGCTTCGGGTTGATGTTAATCAGATACGGGCTTTTCGGGTTATCGGAGAAAACAAAGTAGCCGTTGTCGCCGGTCGGCAGCGGGTATGCGCTGGTATCGACGGTTTTCCCTTGATACTGCCCCATTGCATCGCCTTTGGCGCCGCGCAGGGAAGCATCAATGAGGCCTGCGTTTTTAAGCCCGTCCACCTGACCGAGGTTGGCATTGCCTTTCTGCGAGGTGGAAATCGTGGTCAGCGCGGCATCCGACACGCCGCCGGTATCAAGACCGCTACCGCCATTGAGCTGTTGTAGCGCGCCCTGAAGCTGGTCTTTCCACGGCAGGGAAGCGACATCTCCCCCCGCCAGGTTCTGTTTTTGCGCACCGCCGTCAATCGTCTGATGGCTGAGGGTATTCAACGCCGGGGCAGAGACCGTGTTGCTGACACGGCCGGAATTAGACGCTGTGTTGGTATTGCTGATATTACTGGCGAAATTAGCCATCACAGCGCCACCCGCCTGGATGACGGCGCGATACAGCGTTTCTCCGGCGGTATCCGTCCGGCGGGTTCCCGTTGGCGTGTAGCTAATCGGCTTACGATTAAACACAGCGCTGTCGCTTAATTTGCTTTCGTCCGCTGACCCATACTGCGCATACTTTCCGGACAGGCTGGCCGTTGACGCATAGCGCTGATAAATCGTGGTGGTGCCCGCAGTCCAGGAGTGGTTATCCAGTTGGCGTCCGGTCAGCGAGATATTGCCATTGGCCAGAATCGCGCTGGCCTCGTTGCTCAGCGTACCGGCATTAACCGTCAGGTGACGTCCGGAAGAAAGACGGCTGGCGCGGCCCTGGGCATTCACCCCGACGGTGATCGTCTGTAGCGCAAACTCTAGTTCAGGCGCATTTTTTAGCGCTGCGGTATGAATCGTTGTATGGCAACTGGGTCCGGCGCCATGGCCGGGGCTGCCGCCGCCGCTACAGTCCCGCGTGGTGTAGTAGCCATAATCCACACCGAATTTAAGCTCGGATAACGGTACCAGCACTTTCGCGCCGCCCTGCAGCCAGGGGCGCGAGGCGGTGAGATCGGTTGTGGTTTCCGTTGCCGAAATCTGATCCCAGGTATTGCGTAAATAACCGGTATTGATAGCAATATCGCCGTTCTGCGTCTCAATGGTCCCGGAAGTGTTGATCACCTCACTGTTCGCCGCGCCGCTGGCGTCTTTTTGCATCACCAGGTTATTGCCCGCCAGGATATCGCCACGCTGGTTGTGAATACTGTTAGCAAACAGCGAAAGATTATTTCCGGCGTAAAGTAACGCCGTATTGACAATAGCCCCCGGCGCACTCAGCAGCAGAGAGCCTGCCGTTCCGGTAAAACCGTTGAGCGTAATATTGCTGCGGCTGGCGATACTGACATCGCCGCCGGACTGCAGCGAACCGCTGCCGTTCAGGGCGACATCGCTGCCGCTGAGGGCAGACGTCCCGTTACCGGCTTTCAGTTGCCCGTTGTTGATAAACCTGCCGCCCGCCTCCAGGGTGATACCGTTCCCCTGTACCGTGCCCTGGTTAGTCATCTCCCCCTGGCTGCGGATAGCGAGCTGCTTGTTGGCCGCCAGCACGCCCTGCGCGGTAAACGCGTTCGTCAGATTCAGCGCGAGGTTCCCCAGCGCCACGGCCTGGCCCGCGCCGTCAAGCGTTGCGCTATCCACGCTCAGATCGCCGCCGCTGAACAGTTTGCCGTTGTTGTGGGTGACATTGCCGCCCCTGACCTCAAGGCGGGTGTTGCCCAGCAGGGTGCCGTTGTTGGTCAACTGACGATAGTTTGTCGTCAGGTTGCCCGCCTGCGTCATGCCCTGGTTGGTGAAAACATCCCCGGTCAGCGTCGCCTTATCCGCCAGCCACGTGCCGCTGTTGCTGGCGGTGGCGGCGTTAAGGGTAAGATCTGTCGCCTGCAGCCAGCCTGCGCCCGCATACTGCGGCGTCGTCAGCGTCATCTGCGCGCCGGAGAACAGTTTCCCGTCGTTGCGCGCCTGGGTTGCGGCGCTGATGCGGGTTTCGCCGCCGCCCTGGATAAGACCGTCGTTAAAGAGGGAAGCTGCGGTTACGTTCAGCCCCTGACCGCTCACCACCTTACCATCGCGGTTATTGGTCAACGTGGAAGCCGTCACCGACAGGCCATCCACGCCGCTGATGGTGCCGTCGTTGGTCAGCGTCGTGCCTTTCAGGGTCAGGTTTTTCGCCGCCCACTCACCCTGGTTGGTCAATGCGAGCGCCTGAAGCGCGGCGGTGCCGAGGGCGGTAATTTTACTGCCTGCGGCGGTGGTGAGGTTATCCGCGAGCGTTATCTGTAGCGCATCGCCGCTCTGCAACGTCCCGCTGTTGGCGAGCGATTGCGCGTTGAGAAGAATAGACTGTCCCTGCCATGTCCCGGCATTGGTGACAGCGCCGGAGGCAATGGTCAGCGTCCCCTGCGACATCAGCGAACCGGACGCGCCGTTGATTAGCGTCTGCTGCGGCGCCGCCATCGCCATCCGCGCCAGTAAACGCGGCCGACCTTCCAGCGTCAGGCTTTGCAGGCCGATGAGCGTGCCCTGGTTGTTGATGCGGCCCTGATGAACAGCGAGCGTGTTGCCCTGCGCCGAACCGCGGTTGTTAAGCTGAAGGCCGTCGAGCGTGATGTCGCTTTCGCTGAGGATCTGCCCGGCGTTATCCAGCGTACCTGCCGTCAAAGACAGCGCGCCGTGGCTCATCAACGCGCCCGGCGAGGTCAGCGTACCGCCGACATTCGCCGTCAACGCGCCAGCACTTACCAGCGAACCGCTGTGCGTCCAGTCATCGGCCGTAACGGAAACCTGCTGCCCCTGCAACGTCCCCTGCGTGTTCAACTGTCCGGCATCCAGCATCAGCGCCCCGCCGCTTAGCGTGCGGGATATCGCCCCGGTGGTCAGCGCGTCGCCCTTTAACGTCAGCCCGTTCGCTCCCTGCCACAGGCCATCGTTACTCAACGTTCCGGCATGGAGGTCGAGCGTATCGCCCGCCATACGCCCCGGGTTGAGAATGCGCGCGGCGGCAATCGTGACAGCGCCGCCGCTCTGAATGTGCCCGCGGTTATCCAGCTGTCCGCCGAGTGTTGCGTTTACCCCGTTCAGGCCGTTCAGCACCCCGTCGTTGGTCAGCGCGTTAGCCGTCACGCCGAGCGTACCGCCCTGCATCACGCCCGCGTTACTGAGCGTGTCGCCGTTCACCGTCAGCGCGTTGCCGGACAACCATTTCCCGGCGGCGTCCGTGGTGGTGGTGTCCGCCGTTGCGAGGATACTGTCATCCGCCTGGATAAGCCCCCGGTTATTCAGCGTTTTGGCTCCCAGCGTCAGGTTTTGTCCCACCAGCACGCCGCGGTTATCCAGGCTGTCGGTCGTGACGGCAATCGCCCGCTCAGCGAGCAGATTCCCCTGATTCGTCAGCGAGTCCTGAAGCGTCAGGTCGAGGGCGCCCGCATGAATTTCACCGGCGTTGATCAGCTGCTTTCCGCTCAGGGTAAAACCGTCTTGCGCCTGTATCCGCCCGTGGTTTTCGAGGCGATCCAGGTTCAGCGCCAGCCCGCTGCCGCTCACCAGTTGGCCCTGTTGCCCGTTAAACACGTCGCGCGTGGTCAGCTGTAGCCCGCCGTTGCCCTGCACAAGGCCGTTGTTGGTCAGCTGCGGCGTGTTGAGCGTCAGGGCTTTCGCCGCAATCGCGCCGTCGTTAACCAGCTGTGCCGCCGTAATCCCGATGGCGTTCTGGCTGCGCAAGTCGCCCTGGTTGGTCATTTTCCCGGCAGCAGCGATCTGCAGGTTATCCTGCGCCTGTACGCGGCCGCCGTTATCGACGCGGTCCGCCGCAAGCGCTATCTCCCGGCTCTCCATCTGCCCCTGGTTGTTCAGCGTTTTGCCTGTAAGGCGCAACGTGTCGCCGCCCGTTATCTGGCCGCCCGCCAGGTTACTGAACGTATCGCCGTTCCATGTCAGCGACTGGCTTCCCTGCAAAATACCGCTGGTTTGCAGGTCACCGTGCAGCGCCAGCACTTTCGCCAGTAGCGTGCCGTCGTTGGTGGTGCTGTCACCGTCGATGGAGAGCGTTGCCGCCGCCACCTGCCCGTGGTTCACCAGCGCCGGTGTCGTCAGGTCAAGCGCCTCATCGGCCAGCAGACGTCCGCTGGTGTGATTGTCGAGCCCGCGGGTCAGCCCAAGCTGCATCGACGCGGCGCTGAGATCGCCGCTGTTGGTCAGTTGGCTGCCGGTGAGCGTCAACGCGCCATCAGAGCGCCACTTACCGTCGTTGACGCTCTCACCGGCGGTGAGGGTCAGCGCCTTCGCGCCCTGCATCACCCCCTGGTTGCGCAGGCTGTCGCTGGTCAACCCGAGCGTATCCCCGGCCAGCAGGCCGCTGTTTTCAACGCGCTGCGCCTGAATGCTCAGCGCCTCGTCCGCCAGCATGCGGCTGTCGCTGTCGCCGCGCAGCGTGGCATATTCGCTGCGCAGGTTAACGCCGTTG
>NZ_JAFAGS010000172.1 GCF_019237635.1 Pluralibacter sp. | reverse complement strand
CCAATCGACTTTATTAAATAAATTAATAGGTGATTTTTCTGCCTAATGCAGAACGGCACAGGAAATAATTCAGTTGCAGTAGCAAGAGAGGGCGAGCGCATTACTCAGCGATAGAAAAGCAAAAAGCCTGCTCGAAAGCAGGCTTTTCTAAATTTGGCTCCTCTGACTGGACTCGAACCAGTGACATACGGATTAACAGTCCGCCGTTCTACCGACTGAACTACAGAGGAATCGTGTGAACGGGGCGCATATTAGCGATGCGCCCGTGGCTTGTCAAAGCCTGTTTTCACAAATTCAATCGTTTGCTGTTTTCTTCTCCACTGTGGGTGAAAATCACGCCCAGGCCTGCTAAGCCTTAGCGGCATTGAACTGCGGCGGCGGCTTACGAAAACGTCCGGTCAGGTACGCCAGATAGGCAAGTCCCACGCCAGCCCACACCAGTCCCAGCGTCAGCGACGTCACCTCAAGGTTGACCCACAGCACCGCCACGGTCGCCGCGCCAATCAGCGGCAGCACCAGATAGTGCAGCTTCTCTTGCCAGGTTTTGTTACGCCCTTCACGACGCCAGAAGTGGTTAAACACCGACAGGTTAACGAAGGTGAACGCCACCAACGCGCCAAAGTTGATGAGCGCGGTCGCCGTCACCAGGTCAAAGAACAGGGCCGACAGCGCCACAATCCCCACCATAATGACGTTCAGCGCTGGCGTACGCCATTTCGGGTGCACGTAGCCGAAGTACTTCTCCGGGAAGACGTTATCACGCCCCATCACATACAGCAGACGGGAAACGCTGGCGTGAGACGCCAGGCCCGAGGCCAGCGTGTTCACAAAGGTGGTGCACAGGAAGATAGACTGGAACAGCTTGCCGCCAACATACAGGGCAATCTCCGGCAGCGCCGCATCCGGGTCCTTAAAACGGCTGATATCCGGAAAGAACAGCTGCATAAAGAACGACGCGGCGATAAAGATAAGTCCACCATACAGGGCGGTGAGGAAAATCGCTTTCGGGATAGTGCGCGCCGCATCCGGCGTCTCTTCGGAAAGCGTCGTGACCGCGTCAAAACCGAGAAACGAGAAGCAGACGATGGTCGCTCCGGTGATGATCGGGATCAGGTGCGCGTTCTGGCTGATAAACGGCTGTAGCGACCAGACCGTTCCAACCCCCTCCCCTTTGTGCAACCCCTGCACCACGAGGAAGATGAACACCACGATGATCGCCACCTGCACCAGTACGAACAGCGCATTAAAGTTCGCCACCAGGTTGACGCTTTTCAGGTTCGCGGCGGTAAGAATGGTGACAAACATCACCACCCACACCCACGGCGCAACGCCCGGGAACAGCGCGGAGAGGTAGATTTTCGCCAGCAGCACGTTAATCATCGGCAGGAACAGATAATCGAGCAGCGACGACCAGCCGACCATAAAGCCAACGTGCGGATTTATCGCTTTTTGCGCGTAGGTGTAGGCCGAACCGGCCTGCGGGAACTGACGTACCAGCTTGCCGTAGCTGATGGCGGTGAACAGGACTCCCGCCAGCGCCAGCAGATAGGAGGCCGGAACGTGGCCGTTGCTGACGCCGGAGACAATCCCGAAGGTGTCAAACACCGTCATCGGCGTGAGATAGGCAAGCCCCATCACCACCACCTGCCAGAGCTTGAGGGATTTACGCAGTTGCGGTTTGCCCGAATGCGTTGACTGATTCAGAGAATGGTTAGTCGTCATGACGATCCTCCCCGATGCGCGTACAGGTCTGCGTTCGAAACGTCGGTACTGCAAACCTGGGTAGCTTCGGGGTGGATCTGAAAGAGAAAGGAGTCAACGTCGCACAACACAGGTGCGGCCCGTACTCACTGCGGGAGCCGTAAACGCTCTCGTTAGGGGGATATTTAATCATTGGCATCATCTCATTTCCTCGTCACAAACTCTGTCGGTTATCTGAAGACCCGTTGTCGCCGTCGATCCATTAGCGACACCCGGGAAATGGCAGGTTTACCTGCAATATATCCGGCCTGACTCCGCTCAGGCCGCATGATGCGACGTCTTCTTTTACCGCGCCGGACCGCATCGCGATCAGGCGTTTTTCAACATCCACTCAATTTCGGTATCGGTGATGAGGCGCTCAAACTGGATAAGCTCATCGTTCTTACAGGCGTGGTAAACATGGCTGAAACGTTCACCCAGCAGCTCGCGCAGGTGGTCGTTTTGCGAGAACTCCCACAGCGCGTCGCTTTGACGGATCGGGAACGGCAGCCCGTCCTGCTCAAGCCCGTTGCCTTCCACCTCTTCCTGCAATGGCAAATCGTTGTCCAGGCCGTGGAGGATCCCGGCAAGGATGGTCGACATCACCAGATACGGGTTCGCATCGGCGCCCGCCACGCGGTACTCCACGCGATGGTTATCGCGGTCGCCGCACGGAATACGCAACGCAACAGTACGGTTGTTGTGTCCCCAGGAGGCCTGCGTCGGCACGTACATCCCCGGCTGGAAGCGGCGCCAGGAGTTTACGTTCGGCGCCAGCAGCGCCATTGAGGCTGGCATCAGGTCGATCATTCCCGCCAGCGCGCGTTTCAGCAGCGCTGAATCTTCGCCGTCGGCATCCGCCAGCACATTCTCACCCTTGTTATTCAGGATGCTGATATGAATGTGCATCCCGCTGCCCGCATGTTCTTCATACGGCTTGGCCATAAAGGTGGCGTGCATTTTGTGTTTCTCGGCCACCAGCCGCACGAGGCGTTTCAGCGCCAGCGCATCGTCACAGGCGTCGAGCACGTTATCGGTATGGTAGAGGTTGATTTCAAACTGCCCAGGAGAGGCTTCGGCCACCGCGCCGTCGGCCGGGATCAGCTGCAGTTTTGCCAGGTCGTCAATATCGGTCAGCACATCGGCAAAGTGGTTAAGGTTATCTACGGAGTAGACCTGGCTTTGGGTATTGCGATCGTCGGTACCCGGGGCGCACGGCGGCTGGAGATACCCTTCTGAATCACGCTGACGATCGAGTAAATAGAACTCCAGCTCTACCGCTACCACGGGGAACAGACCGCGCTGGCGTAGTTTCTGCCAGAGTCGGTTCAGCACGTTCCGCGGCTCAACGTCAAAGGGAGCGCCATCTTCATCAAGCATGGTCAGCATCATCTGGCCGATACATTCCGGGTCAGCCGCCGACGGGGTCAAGGTGCCGAGCACGGGTACGCAGGCGCGATCCGGCTCGCCAAGCTCCTGGCCTAACCCCGCCTCTTCAACGACGTTGCCCAGAATATCCATCGCAAAAACCGATGCCGGGAAGTAGCACCCCTTCTCTACTTTACGCAGCCCGGTGACCGGAATGCGTTTGCCGCGAAAGCAGCCGTTGAGGTCCGTTAACAGCACATCGACATACTGCGTGTTCGGGTAACGTTCAAGATACTGCGTCACTTCGCGCGCAAACGCGCTACTTCGTCTCTCTTCGGACTGCTGAACAAAGTTCTCAACTTCTACGATATTGGTTTCCATGATTCACCGCCGTTGCTTTGGATGACGATCTGCGACTCGACCGTTAAATATAATGTCCACTCTTCGACTCTGGATGCAAGCAAGTTGTTTGTCAAATGTTAAATTGAGTTTGCAAGAAGGTTACTCCGCTGCTAGATTGAGAAAATATTGAACGGAATTGCACAACATGGAATCGTTTGGCAATAATTTAGTCCAAAACGTGAGGTCGATCATGGGCAATATATTTGACAAGCCAGTTATTGGTGTAGTGATGTGCAGGAACAGGCTTAAGGGTCATCTGACCCAGACTCTGCAAGAAAAGTACCTGAATGCGGTTTTGAATGCCGGTGGATTGCCGATTGCCCTTCCCCACGCGCTGGCGGAGCCAGAGCTACTGAACGCATTGTTACCGAAACTCGACGGCATCTTCCTGCCAGGAAGCCCAAGCAATGTGCAGCCGCACCTCTATGGTGAAAACGGCGATGAGCCTGACGCCGATCCCGGGCGTGATCTTCTAAGCATGGCGCTAATCACCGCCGGGCTCGAAAGGCGCATCCCCATTTTCGCCATCTGCCGGGGTTTACAGGAATTAGTTGTCGCCACCGGCGGGACTCTGTATCGTCGCCTGTGCGATCACACCGAGTTTCTGGAGCATCGTGAAGATTCGGAGCTCCCGGTGGAGCAGCAGTACGCGCCATCGCATGAAGTCCAGGTCCAACAAGGGGGATTGCTGTCTCAGTTAATACCAGGTTGCAACACGTTTTGGGTTAACTCCTTACACGGCCAGGGCGCGAAAACCCTTGGCCCGCTGTTGCGCGTGGAAGCGCGAGCACAGGATGGGCTGGTGGAGGCCGTCAGCGTTCACACCCATCCATTCGCCCTCGGCGTACAGTGGCACCCGGAATGGAACAGTAGCGAATACGCCCTGTCGCGTTTGTTGCTTGAAGGTTTTATCACCGCATGTCAGAACCACCTCGCTGAAAAACAGCGGCTCTGACCACGACTGTTAAGGAAATGCAATTATGAGCGATGACGGCCTGGCGCCGGGTAAACGTTTGTCAGAGATCCGCCAACAGCTGGGTCTTTCGCAGCGTCGTGCCGCCGAACTGTCTGGATTAACGCATAGCGCCATCAGCACCATAGAACAGGACAAAGTCAGTCCTGCCATCAGCACCCTGCAAAAGCTGCTGAAAGTTTATGGGCTGTCGCTCTCCGAGTTCTTCGCCGAACCGGAAAAGCCTGACGAACCACAGGTGGTTATCAATCAGGACGAGCTGATTGAGATCGGGAGTCAGGGGGTATCAATGAAACTGATTCACAACGGAAATCCGAATCGTACGCTGGCGATGATATTTGAAACCTATCAGCCAGGCACCACGACCGGGGAGAGGATTAAGCACCAGGGTGAAGAGATTGGGACAATACTGGAAGGTGAAGTGATACTGACCATCAACGGTCAAACGTATCACCTCGTTGAAGGACAAAGCTATGCCATCAACACCGGCATACCGCACAGCTTCAGCAACACCTCGGCAGGCATCTGCCGCATTATTAGCGCCCACACACCCACTACTTTTTAACGAGTACCGGCCTGAGGTTCTCAGGCCTTCTTAAAAAACGCGAATTAACAGGGTATATCCCTGGAGCGCCGTGCAGCCTGATTTTGCCTGAAGAAGATGAGTAAGGTTATTTATCCGATTGAAATATAAGGGGTAGCTATGAACTTTCAGAATCTGAAATATTGGCGGGAGAAAGCCAGTCATTATTCGCCGGAGACGCGTTTATTTATTAACGGCAACTATTGCGCCGCCGCTGATAACGACACATTTATAACGGTTGACCCGGCAGGACAGCGTCCGCTTGCCAAAGTCGCCCGCGGCAAACAAGCCGATGTGGAGAAGGCCGTCTCCGCGGCCCGCGCGGTATTTGAACAAGGCGACTGGTCACACGCTTCCCCGGCACAACGCAAAGCGGTGCTCAACAAGCTCGCCGATTTAATGGAACAGCATCACGAGGAGCTGGCGCTGCTGGAAACACTCGATACCGGCAAACCTGTCCGCCATAGCCTGCGTGATGATATTCCAGGCGCGACCCGCGCCATCCGCTGGTACGCCGAGGCGATTGATAAAGTCTATGGCGAAGTAGCCAGCACCTCGGTGAATGACCTGGCGCTGATCGTTCGTGAACCGGTGGGCGTCGTCGCCGCCGTGGTGCCGTGGAACTTCCCGCTGCTGCTGGCCTGCTGGAAACTCGGCCCGGCGCTGGCGGCGGGCAACAGCGTTATCCTTAAACCGTCGGAGAAATCCCCGCTGACCGCGCTCCGCCTGGCGGGGCTGGCGAAAGAGGCTGGTCTGCCGGACGGCGTGCTTAACGTCATCAGCGGATACGGCCACGAGGCGGGCCAGGCGCTGTCACAGCACCCGGATGTCGACGTCATCACCTTTACCGGCTCTACCCGTACCGGCAAACAGCTGCTCAAAGACGCAGGCGACAGCAACATGAAGCGCGTCTGGCTGGAAGCGGGCGGCAAAAGCGCCAACATTGTGTTCGCCGACTGCCCGGACCTGCAAAAAGCTGCTGCCACCACGGCGGCCGGGGTTTTCTACAACCAGGGCCAGGTTTGTATTGCCGGTACGCGCCTGCTGCTGGAAGAGAGCATCGCCGACGAGTTTATCGCCCTGCTGAAAGCGCAGGCAAAAAACTGGCAGCCGGGCAACCCGCTCGACCCGGCAACCACGATGGGAACGCTTATCGATAACGCCCACGCTGACACCGTACAGAGTTTCATCTGCGACGGCGAAACCCAGGGCACCCTGGTGCTGGACGGCCGCAGCCACGTGCATCCTGCCGCCATCGGCCCGACCATTTTTGCCGATACCGCCCCTAACGCGCGCATCGGCCGTGACGAAATCTTCGGTCCGGTGCTGGTCATCACCCGCTTTAAGAGCGAAGCCGAAGCCCTGGCGCTTGCCAACGACAGCGACTACGGCCTGGGCGCCGCGGTATGGACCCGGGATCTCTCCCGTGCGCACCGCATGAGCCGCCGCCTGAAGGCCGGCTCGGTCTTCGTCAACAACTACAACGACGGCGACATGACCGTACCGTTCGGCGGCTATAAGCAAAGCGGCAACGGCCGTGATAAGTCCCTACATGCGCTGGAGAAATTTAGCGAACTGAAAACCATCTGGATTGCCCTGGAGCCTTAATCATGACTGAACATACCACCAGTTACTACGCCGCGAGCGCCAATCAGTACGAACCGTTTCCCACCCTCACCGAATCAGTCACCTGTGATGTGTGCGTGGTCGGCGGCGGCTACACCGGGCTTTCCTCCGCGTTGCATCTGGCCGAGATGGGTTATGACGTGGTACTGCTGGAGTCGGCGCGCATCGGTTTTGGCGCCAGCGGACGCAACGGCGGCCAGTTGGTGAATTCCTACAGCCGCGATATCGACGTCATCGAGAGCAACTACGGCCCGGACGCTGCCCGAATGCTCGGCAGCATGATGTTTGAAGGCGGCAACATTATTCGCGAGCGCATTCAGCGCTACCAGATTGAGTGCGACTACCGCCCGGGCGGGCTGTTCGTGGCGCTGAACCACAAACAGATGGAGACCCTGGAGGAACAAAAAGCCAACTGGGAGCGCTACGGCAATACCCAACTTGAGCTTCTGGACAGCAGCGAGATCCGCCGTGAAGTCAGCAGCGACCGCTACGTCGGCGCCTTGCTCGACCACAGCGGCGGCCATATCCACCCGCTGAACCTCGCTATCGGCGAAGCTAACGCCATTCGCCTCAACGGCGGGCGCGTCTTTGAGCAGTCGCCGGTCACCCGCATTCAGCACACGACCCCGGCGGTGGTGAGCACGGAGAAAGGTCAGGTCACCGCGCGCTACGTGATCGTCGCGGGCAACGCCTACCTCGGCGATAAGGTCGAACCGGAGCTTGCCAGGCGCAGCATGCCGTGCGGCACTCAGGTACTGACCACCGAACCGCTCTCCGCCGAGGTGGCCCGTTCGCTGATTCCGCGCAACTACTGCGTGGAGGACTGCAACTACCTGCTGGATTATTACCGTCTGACCGGGGATAACCGCCTGCTGTACGGCGGCGGCGTGGTCTACGGCGCTCGTGACCCGTATGACATTGAACGCCTGGTCGTGCCGAAGCTGCTGAAGACCTTCCCGCAGTTGAAAGGGGTGAAGATTGATTATCGCTGGACGGGCAACTTCCTGCTGACGCTGTCGCGCATGCCGCAGTTCGGCCGCCTCGACACCAACATTTATTATATGCAGGGCTACAGCGGCCACGGGGTGACCTGTACCCACCTGGCCGGACGGCTGATTTCCGAGCTGCTGCGCGGAGACGCCGAGCGTTTCGACGCCTTTGCCAACCTGCCGCACTACCCGTTCCCGGGTGGCCGCAGCCTGCGTATTCCGTTTACCGCTATGGGGGCTGCTTATTACAGCTTACGCGATCGCCTTGGGGTTTAACGTCTTCTGGTAATAAACCCGACGCACAGGGCGATCCCCCCTGTGCGTTTTTTTATTCCCTTTTCACCCGCGGATATTTCCACAGCCAGCGTCCGCTGACCATCCGCCAGTAGAACAACGCGCCACGCACCGCCCAGTCGAGGAACATCCCGAGCCACACGCCGACCACGCCCATCCCCAGCATGATACCGAGCACATAGCCTGCCACCACCCTGCAGCCCCACATGCTGAACATCGATACCCACATGGCGAACCGCGCATCGCGCGCGCCCTTCAGCCCGGACGGCAGCACCCATGACGCGGCCCAGATGGGCATGAACGCCGCGTTAAGCCACAGCAATACCTTCACTACCTCTTTCACATTCTCCTCGTGGGTGTAAAACGAGGCAAACAGCCCGGCCAGCGGCGCAGTGCCCCAGGCAATGATCGTCAGGATAATGGTCGACATCCAGAACACATGGCGCAACTGCCGCTCCGCCTGGCCTATCTGCCCTTTCCCCAGTCGCTTGCCGGTGATAATGGTCGACGCCGACCCGAGCGCGTTGCCCGGCAGGTTAATCAGCGATGCGACCGAGAAGGCGATAAAGTTACCGGCGATAACATCAGTCCCCATTCCGGCAACGAACATCTGCGTCAGCAGCTTTCCGCTGTTAAACAGCACCGACTCAATGCTCGCCGGGATGCCGATGCCCATCACCTCCCAGATAATGGCGACATTGAGCGGCTTGAGATAGCTTTTCAGCGGGATGCGCAGCGCCGGGTTAAAGCCGACGGTCAGCACGAACAGAATCGCCGCCGCGCCGATATAGCGGGAGATGGTCAGCCCCAGCCCCGCCCCGATAAACCCGAGGCCATGCCAGGAGAACGCGCCGTAAATCAGGACGCTACTGATAATAATGTTGAGGATGTTCATCCCGCCGTTGATCAGCAGCGGTATTTTGGTATTGCCGGCGCCGCGCAGCGCCCCGCTGCCGATAAGCGCGATGGCCGCCGCCGGGTAGCTCAGTACCGTCAGCTCAAGATAGCTGAGCGCCAGCGCTTTGACGTTCGCCGTGGCGTCTCCCGCCACGACATCAATGATCTCCTGGCCAAAGTAGTGGATAACAGCAGCGAGGATCACCGCGAAAATCGTCATGATCACCAGCGACTGCCTGGCCGCCGACCTCGCCCGCCGCCTGTCGCGCCTGCCAAGACTGAAGGCCACCACCACCGTCGTCCCGAGGTCAATGGCGGCGAAAAACGCCATTACCACCATGTTAAAGCTATCAGCTAACCCGACTCCGGCCATCGCCTCCGCGCCGAGCCAGCTGACGAGGAAGGTGCTCAGCACCCCCATCAGCAGTACGCAGGTATTCTCCATGAAGATGGGGACAGCAAGCGGGGTGATTTCACGCCAAAAAAGAACACGATAGCTTTTGCGTTTTCGATACCAGGGCGTGCGGATAACGGCCTGGCGGACTGCGGCGGAGACGTTCAAGGGGTACCTTAGGAAAAAAGTTGAAACCACATTTCAAATAATGATTGAGAAACCCGGATACTGCAAAACCTTTTTCCAGATTAATTGTGCTTAAATACAACAAATTGTTGACAGAAGCGTCAGTCGCGCACGAAGGCAAGAAATGAGGTTTGACAAAAATTTTTTCGCCGCTAAGATAAGCCTCCACACGATTCCTCTGTAGTTCAGTCGGTAGAACGGCGGACTGTTAATCCGTATGTCACTGGTTCGAGTCCAGTCAGAGGAGCCAAATTTAGAAAAGCCTGCTTTCGAGCAGGCTTTTTGCTTTTTTGCGCCAGGGTGTTTGCCCCAT
>NZ_JAFAGS010000015.1 GCF_019237635.1 Pluralibacter sp. | reverse complement strand
TTTGCCTGGCGGCAAGAGCGCGGTGGTCCCACCTGACCCCATGCCGAACTCAGAAGTGAAACGCCGTAGCGCCGATGGTAGTGTGGGGTCTCCCCATGTGAGAGTAGGGAACTGCCAGGCATCAAATTTAGTGTGCTGATATGGCTCAGTTGGTAGAGCGCACCCTTGGTAAGGGTGAGGTCCCCAGTTCGACTCTGGGTATCAGCACCAGTTTTTAAGGTTAAAGTTCGGCAAGTTAAAAAGAATTTGTCTGGCGGCAAGAGCGCGGTGGTCCCACCTGACCCCATGCCGAACTCAGAAGTGAAACGCCGTAGCGCCGATGGTAGTGTGGGGTCTCCCCATGTGAGAGTAGGGAACTGCCAGACATCAAACAAGTAAAAAGGCCATCCGAAAGGATGGCCTTTTTGCGTCTTGCTAGTGAAGAACCTGCGACAAAAAGGCTCGCGTGCGCTCTGATTTTGGTCGGGCGAAGAACTCATCCGGCGGCGCCTGCTCTACAATTTCACCGCGATCCATAAAGATAACCCGGTCAGCGACAGTTCTGGCAAAGCCCATTTCATGGGTAACGCAGAGCATTGTCATTCCCGACTGGGCAAGGCCAATCATCGTATCCAGCACCTCTTTCACCATCTCCGGGTCCAGCGCGGAGGTCGGCTCATCGAACAGCATAATTTTCGGCTTCATACACAGAGAACGTGCAATGGCGACACGTTGCTGCTGTCCGCCGGAGATCTGCCCGGGAAATTTGTTTGCATGTTCCTCGATACGTACACGTTCCAGGTAGTGCATCGCCAGAGCCTCCGCTTCTTTCTTCGGCATTTTACGTACCCAGATAGGCGCCAGCGTGCAGTTTTGCAATACGGTCAGATGGGGGAACAAATTGAAATGCTGGAACACCATCCCGACTTCCTGGCGGACACGTTCGATGTTGCGAATATCCTCGTTGAGCTCAATGCCATCGACAACAATCCGCCCCTGTTGATGTTCCTCAAGATGGTTAATACAGCGGATAGTCGTCGATTTTCCCGACCCCGAGGGGCCGCATAGCACAATACGCTCGCCGTGCTTAACGCTCAGGTTAATGTCTTTTAATACATGGAATTGGCCGTACCATTTATTCACATGTTCCATCGTAATCATCGCGTCGGCCGGTTGTAAGATCGTTTGACTCATAGTGTCCTCAGTGCAGTGTACGCCCGGTGTTAAAGCGCTTTTCCAGGTGCTGGCTGTAGCGCGACATGCTAAAGCAGAAGATCCAGTAGATCAGTGCGGCAAAGACATAGCCCTCGGTGGACATTCCAAGCCATACCGGATCGACAGTAGCCTGTTGCACGCTGCTGAACAGATCGAACAGCCCGATGATGATCACAAGGCTCGTGTCTTTAAACAGGGCGATGATGGTATTTACCAGCCCCGGGATAACCAGTTTCAGCGCCTGAGGCAAAATCACCAGCCCCTGCGTTTTCCAGTACCCCAGCGCCAGCGATTCCGCGGCTTCGTACTGCCCTTTTGGTAATGCCTGCAGTCCTCCGCGCACCACCTCCGCCACATAGGCTGACTGGAACAGGATAACGCCGACCAGCGCGCGGATGAGTTTGTCGATGCTGGTGCCTTCTGACATAAACAGGGGCAACATCACCGAGGACATAAACAGCACGGTGATAAGTGGTACCCCGCGCCAGAATTCAATAAAGATAACCGACAGGATGCGGACCACGGGCATGGTAGAGCGGCGACCCAGCGCCAGCAGAATTCCCCAGGGAAGCGCCCCGGCGATGCCCACGGAGGCAATGATCAGCGTCAGCGTCAGTCCGCCCCACTGCCGGGTCTCAACGCGATCGAGACCGAAAAAACCGCCATACAGCAGCCACCAGACGATCAGCGGATACAGCACGGCCCAGCAGGCGATATAGCGCCCACGTTGAGGGAGCCTTTTCAGGAACATCGGGATAATCGTCAGTATGCCGATAACCAACGCAAGGTGGATTCGCCAGCGCTGATCGTGCGGATAGAGGCCATACATGAACTGCCCAAAGCGCTCATGAATAAAGACCCAGCAGGCGCCAGCTTTTGTACAATCGGCTCTTGTGCTGCCGACCCAGTTTGCCTGCAGAAATACCCAGTCGACCAGCGGCGGCAGGAGCTCCCATAATAGCCACAGGCAGAACAGCGTCAGCAGGCTGTTGGACCAACTGGAAAACAAGTTTTTACGCGCCCAGGTAACAGCCGGGTTTTTCCCCGCGCCGATTGGGCGGGCAGGCGGTGACAGAGGTGCTTTTGTCATCATGGCTCCCTAACGCTCAATCAGCGCCATACGACGGTTATAGATATTCATCAGCAGCGAAATACTCAGACTGATAATCAGGTATACCGACATGGTTATGGCGATCGTCTCAATCGCTTGTCCGGTCTGATTAAGCACGGTTCCGGCAAACAGGGACACCATATCGGGATAGCCGATGGCGGCCGCCAGCGAGGAGTTTTTGACAATATTCAGATACTGACTGGTAAGCGGTGGAATGATCACGCGCAGCGCCTGCGGGATAATCACCTGGCGCAACGTCACCGGGTTTGGCAGGCCTAGCGAGCGCGCGGCCTCATGCTGCCCGTATGGAACGGCCTGAATACCTGCGCGAATAATTTCGGCAATAAACGCTGAGGTATAGACCGATAGCGCCAGCGTAAGCGCCGCCAGCTCCGGAATCAGGGCCATGCCGCCGAGGAAGTTAAAACCATGAAGTTGTGGAATGTCCCAGTGGATTGCCGCGCCAAAGGTCCAGTGCGCCAGCAGAGGAAGAAAAATGATCAGACCGAGCGCCGTCGGCCAGGTGCGACGCAGCTGGCCCGTTTTTATCTGGTGCGTTTTGTTATAGCGGTACAGACCTACTGAAATCACTATGGCGAGCAATACTGCGCCGGTAAACGCCAGCAGGCCTTCACCGAGCTGCGGCGCAGGGATGTATAGCCCGCGGTTGCTCAGATACACCAGGCCGAAGGCATCAACCGCCTGGCGCGGGCCGGGGAGATTGCGCAGCACGGCGAAGTACCAGAAGAAAATCTGCAGCAGGGGGGGAATGTTGCGAAAGACTTCGATGTACAACGTAGAGAGTTTGCGTAGCAGCCAGTTTTCCGACAGGCGGGCCAGCCCCAGAAAAAAACCGATGATTGAGGCGAAAACAATGCACAACGCGGAGACAAGCAGGGTATTTAATAATCCCACGATAAACACGCGGCCGTAGGTGTCACCTTCCTGATAGTCAATCAGATGTTGCACGATACCGAACCCGGCGCTGCGATCGAGAAAGGCAAATCCCGACGTGATACCGCGGTTATTCAGGTTAGTAATGGTGTTATGTATCAGATAAATAACGATGGTGGCGATCGTCACAACGGCGACTATCTGAAACAACCAGGCGCGAACCGTAGGGTTTGAAAGGGAAAGCGCTCCTTTCACGGTCAGGCGGCGATGGGACATAAGAAAACCTCAGCAACCAGGACACCAGAGTGGGCACCGCTTACGCGATGCCCGTTACCGCAACTGCATTAACGTACCGGCGGAGCGTACTGAATACCGCCGTTATTCCAGAGATTGTTCTGGCCGCGCTTAATCTTCAGCGGACTGTCGGCACCCACGTTACGATCGAAAATCTCGGCGTAGTTGCCCACCTGCTTGATAATGTTGTAGGCCCACTTGTTATCCAGCTTCAGGTCTTTGCCGAAATCCCCTTCTTTACCCAGCAGATGTGACATATCAGGGGTTGATGGATTCGCTGCTTTTTCGTCGACATTCTTCGAGTTGATGCCCATCTCTTCGGCATTCAGCATGGCGAAGAGCGTCCAGCGAACGATGGCAAACCACTCATCATCGCCACGGCGCACGACCGGCCCCAACGGCTCTTTAGAGATAACTTCCGGCAAGACCACCCATTCCGTCGGTTTACTCAGCTTGATTCGTAGCGCATACAGCTGGGACTGATCTGAGGCCAGCGTATCGCAGCGCCCCGATTCCAGCGCCTTCGCTGATTCATCAGAGCGGTCAAATGTCACCGGGGTGTATTTCATATTGTTGGCTTTAAAGTAATCCGCCACGTTCAGCTCGGTGTCGGTACCGGCCTGAATACAGACGGTCGCGCCATCCAGCTCTTTCGCGCTCTTAAGCCCGGCTTTGTCGTGGGTCAGGAAGCCAATGCCGTCGTAATAGGTCACGCCGGTAAAAGACAGGCCCATGCCAGCATCACGCGATGACGTCCAGGTGGTATTGCGCGACAGCAGATCCACTTCGCCGGATTGCAGCGCGGTGAAGCGCTCTTTCGCCGTCAGCGGGGTATATTTCACCTTGCTGGCGTCGCCAAATACGGCAGCGGCAACACCGCGGCACACGTCAACATCAATACCGGTAAATTTGCCGTCAGCGTCGGCATAGGAGAAGCCGGGCAAACCATCGCTAATACCGCACTGCACAAAACCTTTCGTCTTTATTGCGTCAAAGGTGGCACCGGCATGCGCCTGGGAGGCAATGGCGAACAACACCCCCGCCGCGACAAAACTGGCGATCGTCGTCTTTTTCATAAAGCTTCCTGTGTGGCGAAATTTATCGTTATAAATGAGACGCTCAGAAGAACGTCCGACCCTGTCTTTGGCTATGGCCATTCCTGTTAAAGCAAAGGGAATGCCAGAATTGCAATCGACCCAAACGCTACGTAGCCGAGAGGCAATAAAGTGAGTGTAGACAGGAAAGAAAAAAACAAGCGCCCTGCAGTGGTGCAAAATTACAACCTGCGCCACAAATTAGAGCGAAATAGTTTTACTACCGGGGTAAATAAAAAATGCTTTCTCAGGTGAATATTAATCTGGAAATGGATGGCGAATGTAATGTGAATGAGCCACGCATAAACAGGAAAACAATAAGAACAATTAACAGATAGTAATTTTATGGCAAAGAAGAGAGAGCATACTTTCTTAATTAATACAAAACGTTGTATTCAGAAATGGTGCAAAGCGCGGGAGAACCCGCGCGTTGCGGGTTATTTGGTTAACGCGACAATACCCAGCGTCAGGCCTGCCAGAGCGGCGGCGCCGCCGGCAATCGCCCCTGCGGTTTCCCAGTTATCCTGAGTGGTGCCTTTCATGCAGGTATTGGTATGAACCAGTCGACCCTGATCGTCATAAACGGGAACACAGGGAGAATCGTGAGCGCAGCCCGCCAGTAATGTGGTTAGCAACGTCACTAAAATTAATTTTTTCATAATGTTACCTCTGAATAATCCGTTTTTTACACCAATGTATGGCGCATTACGGCATGGCTTATTTTACCACTTGTGGCAGGGGAGACAGGCAGAGGAAATAATCTCAATTTATGAGCTTCGTAAACATCGTGGAGAAATGGTCAAACAGATGCGCCAATTATGTAGAAAAAAGGCAGGCGAAAAAAGGCGCCGGGAAGGCGCCTGTTGGTGAGGGGGAATTTAGCCAGTGTGTTTTGTGAATCGCCGTCTGACGACGACGAAGAACACCGGCACGAAGAAAATAGCCAATAGCGTCGCGGTCAGCATTCCGCCCATCACGCCGGTACCTACCGCATTCTGTGCGCCGCTTCCCGCGCCATGGCTTATCACCAGCGGCATAACGCCCAGAATAAACGCCAGCGAGGTCATCAGAATCGGGCGAAGCCGCATACGTGAGGCTTCGAGTGTGGCCTCGGTAATGCCTTTCTCCTCTTTCTCCATCAGATCTTTGGCGAACTCGACGATCAGGATGGCGTTTTTCGCCGACAAACCGATCGTGGTGAGTAGCCCGACCTGGAAGTAAACGTCGTTATTCAAACCGCGCACAGAGGCGGCCAGCAGGGCGCCAATGACCCCTAATGGCACGACCAGCATGACCGAGAAGGGGATAGACCAGCTTTCATACAGCGCCGCCAGGCACAGGAATACCACGATAAGCGATATAGCGTACAGTGCAGGCGCCTGGTTGCCCGAGAGCCGCTCCTGATATGACATTCCGGTCCAGTCATAGCCAATACCTGTCGGGAGTCGGCTTGCCAGTTGTTCCATCAGGATCATCGCATCGCCGGTACTCTTACCTGGCGCCGCTTCACCCAGCAGCTCCATTGACGGCAGGCCGTTATAACGTTCCAGACGTGGCGAGCCGTACACCCAGTGCGAGGTGACGAATGCGGAGAACGGCACCATTTCACCGTTAGCGCTGCGCACGTACATATTATTGATATCGCTCGGCAACATACGGAAACTGGCGTCAGCCTGGACGTAGACCTTCTTCACACGGCCATGGTCGAGGAAGTCATTGACGTAGTATCCACCGAGGGCCGCAGAAATGGTCTCGTTGATATCGGAAAGCGAAATACCAAGCGCCTGCGCTTTTTCCTGGTCCACATCGAGTTTAAACTGCGGCGTATCTTCGAGGCCGTTCGGACGCACGCGAACCAACTGGTCCGGGTGCTGCTTCACCATACCAAGCAGCTGATTACGTGCCTGGGTGAGCGCATCGTGGCCCAGGTTGCCCTGGTCAATAAGCTCGAAGTCAAAACCGGTGGCGGTACCCAGTTCGATAATAGCCGGAAGGTTAAATGGGAACACCATCGCGTCTTTGATCTGGCTGAAAGCCATGGTGGCGCGTTTGATGATCGATTCCGCGCTGTTGGCCGAACCGCTCCTCGCTTCCCAGGGCTTCAGGCTGACAAACGCCATCCCGGAGTTCTGCCCCTGGCCGCTGAAGCTAAAGCCGTTTACCGTGAAGACGCTTTCAACGTTCTCTTTTTCATTATTCAGGTAGTAATGGGTAACCTCATCCAGAACCTTTTGCGTACGCTCCTGCGTCGCGCCGGAAGGCAGCTGGATCATGGTCATGAATACCCCCTGGTCCTCATCAGGCAGGAAGGAGGTGGGCAGGCGTATAAACAGTACCGCCATCCCGGCGACGATGAGCGCATAGATAAGAAGATAGCGTCCGGTACCGTGCAGGATACGGCTTACGCTATTGGTGTAGTGGTTTACGCTGTTATCGAACTTTGCGTTAAACCAGCCGAAGAACCCTTTCTTCTCGTGATGGTCCGCCGACGCGGGTTTTAGCAGGGTGGCGCACAGCGCCGGGGTCAGGATCAGCGCAACCAGCACTGACAGCGCCATCGCCGAGACGATGGTGATAGAAAACTGGCGATAAATCGCCCCTGTGGAACCGCCGAAGAAGGCCATTGGTACAAACACCGCCGACAGCACCATGGCAATGCCGACCAGCGCGCCCTGGATCTGCGACATCGATTTTTCGGTCGCTTCTTTTGGCGGCAGCTTATCTTCGACCATCACGCGCTCGACGTTTTCCACCACCACGATGGCGTCATCGACAAGCAGACCTATCGCGAGCACCATCCCGAACATCGTGAGCGTGTTGATGGAGTAGCCGAATGCCGACAATACCGCGAAAGTGCCTAACAGCACGACGGGGACGGCGATGGTCGGGATAAGCGTTGCGCGCATGTTCTGCAAAAACAGATACATGACGAGGAAGACAAGGATAATCGCTTCAAACAGCGTCTTCACCACTTCGTGAATGGAGATTTTCACGAACGGCGTGGTGTCATAAGGGTAAACAACCTTCATTCCCTGAGGGAAGAAGGGCTGCAGTTCGGCGAGTTTCGCTTTAATCGCCGCGGCTGTGTCGAGGGCGTTGGCGCCGGTGGCAAGCTTGATACCAAGACCGGAAGCAGGTTTGCCGTTGATACGGGCGACGACGTTATAGTTCTCGCCGCCAAGCTCAATGCGCGCCACATCCTTCAGATGAACGACGGAACCGTCGGCATTCACCCGCAGCGTGACTTTACCGAACTCCTCCGGGTCTTTCAGGCGAGTCTGGGCAATGATCGAGGCGTTGAGCTGCTGGCCTTTAACCGCTGGCGTTCCGCCGAGCTGGCCTGCGGCAATTTGGTCGTTCTGGATTTTCAGCTGGTTGATAACGTCAACCGGCGTCAGGTTATATTTGTTCAGCAAATTCCCGTCGAGCCAGATGCGCATCGCATACTGCGCGCCAAACAGCTGAACGTCGCCCACGCCGTTGAGACGGCTGATGGCGTCTTTGACGTTCGAGGCGACGTAGTCGGAGATATCGTCCTGAGAGGTCGTCGGGTTATCGGAAATAAAACCGGCCACCAGCAGGAAGCTGCTGCTCGACTTTTCTACGCTGATCCCCTGCTGCTGTACTTCCTGTGGCAGCAGCGGCGTCGCCAGCTGCAGTTTGTTCTGTACCTGCACCTGGGCGATATCCGGGTCGGTCCCCGATTTAAAGGTCAGCGTAATCGTGACGCCGCCCGCGGAGTCGCTGGTGGAAGACATGTACATCAGGTTATCGATACCGTTCATGTTCTGTTCGATAACCTGGGTCACGGTATCCTGTACCGTTTGGGCGTCTGCGCCGGGGTAGGTGGCGGAGATCGCTACGGCAGGCGGTGCGATTGTCGGATATTGGGCGATAGGCAGCTGCAAAATCGCAAGGCCGCCCGCAATCATCATGATAATCGCCAGTACCCAGGCGAATACCGGTCGGTAGATAAAAAACTTAGACATAGCGTGATCCGTACCTTATTGCGCGACAGGCGCCGCGGTGTCCTGTTCAGCCTTCACGGTGACGCCCGGGCGCACTTTTTGCAGACCGCTGACGATCACTTTGTCGCCGGGTTTAAGACCGCTGGCGATAAGCCACTTATCGCCAATGGCTTGAGTGGCCACGACGGTACGGGCTTCGACCTGGTTTTTGTCATTGACCAGCATCACGCTCGCATCGCCGCGCGGCGTGCGGGTTACGCCCTGTTGGGGGACCAGAATGGCCTGTGGGTCAACGCCTTCATCGATACGCGCGCGTACAAACATGCCGGGCAGCAGCGTGTGCTGGGGGTTCGGGAAGATGGCGCGCAGGGTAATGGAGCCAGTGCTCTCATCCACCGTGACGTCGGAAAACTGAAGCGACCCTTTCAGTGCGTAGGGTTGACCATTTTCCATCAGCAGCTGCACGCTTTTGGTATCGCTGCCCCGCTGCAGGCTCTCCTGCTTCAGGCGCATGAAGTCGCTGCTGGACTGCGTAACGTCGACATAAATAGGGTCCAATTGCTGGACGGTCGCAAGGGCGGAGGATTGTCCGTTGGTCACCAGTGCGCCCTCCGTGACGTTGGATTTACCAATACGGCCATCGATAGGGGATGTGACTTTGGTATACGCCAGATTGATTCTGGCGCTTTCAACCGCGGCTTTCGCTGCCAGGACGGCGGCATCCGCCTGACGCGCGTTGGCGACGGCCTGGTCATAATCCTGGTGGCTGACGTACTGGGTGCCTAACAACGGGGCATAGCGCTTCACGGTCAGGTGGGCGATGGTTGCCGCGGCTTCGGCTTTGGCCTCGTCGCTTTTGGCGCTATCCCAGGCGGCCTGATAGGTGGCAGGGTCGATTTGATAAAGCGACTCGCCTGCCTGGATATCACTCCCTTCAACAAAGTTTCGATGCAGAATGATGCCGTCCACCTGTGGGCGAACCTCCGCGACGCGGAACGCGCTGGTTCTACCCGGCAGTTCAGTGGTGACGGAAATGGGCGCCTGGCTTACCACATGAACGCTAACCTGCGGCGCCTGAGCATGAACTTGTTGGTTTCCCGAGTCATCGCACCCGGTAAGCAGTGCAGCCGAAACTATCAGGCTGGTTAATAAAGTAATCCTGGCGTGAGTCGTCATTGCAAGTCCTTAATAACCGACGTAACGAAAAGCTACCCCGTCGGTGAAAGAGAAAATAAAAACAGCCTGCTATGCTACAAATAAAGAGCACAGGATGTAAGGGCGTACATTTATTATATTGATGCAAAAGCACGCATAAGCAAAAAAACGAGATCGATATCTCATGAAACCACTAATGAATAACATTTATTTGTTTTGTGAATAATTAAATCCATTATATTTCTTTAATCTATATATTGAGGTCGATATCGACAGCGTGTTTTTTCTGGTTAATAATCCGTTTCGTATAAATCAGTAATCTGAATACGACAACTTTCCCTATTGTTCTGTTTTACAACTCAGAGGTTATGCTATGGCCAGGAAAACAAAGGCCGATGCACTGCTCACGCGACGACTGCTCATTGAGTCCGCTATCAAGCAATTTGCGCTGCGCGGCGTGTCAGAGACCACGCTGACGGACATCGCAGAGGCTGCGGGCGTTACGCGTGGCGCGGTGTACTGGCATTTCAATAATAAAAACGAGTTATTTAATGAAATATGGCGGGAGCAAATACCCTTTCGTGAAACCATTGAACACACGTTGATACAATGCGAAAAAGATAATCCACTTGAATACATGCGGGGGTTGTTTATTGCTTCACTTATATATATTGCAGTAACGCCACGGATGCAGGCCCTGATGCAGATTTTGTATCATAAGTGTGAATTCAATAAAGATATGATGTCTGAAAGTGAAATACGGCAACGGATTGGTTTTCGCTATGACAATGTGCGTCGTTTATTAGACGCCTGTATTCGCAATGGCAGTATTTCAGCTGAGACAAACGTCGAGTTGATGCTAATGATATTGCACAGCTTCTTCAGCGGCGTGATAAAAAACTGGCTGATGGATCCGGAAAGATTCAACCTCCAGGCGCAGGCGCCTTTGCTGGTGGATAACATTTTGGCGACCTTGACGACTTCGCATTCACCGCGCGCTTCTCTCGGGAAAATCCCTTCGTCCGTCGTTACGCACGCTACTTGAGATCGATGCAGTTTACCAGCTTGAGTGGGTTGACGGAGTCCATGTTGCGGCACTTCTCATGGTCGGTCGCCAGCAGCTCAATCCACTGCATGATCAGGGCGTCAAACAGGAACATAAAAAGCGTGAAAACGATGAGCCACCCGTACTTGCGGAGCATAACGGCACCTGGTTATTGATTGCGTGAATGGCTGGCAATATACACGAAAACGGGCGCAGGCAAGAGAGGAGGGAGGTGTAGTCGCAATAAAAAAAGGCGCTTCCCCATGCCGGTTAGCGCCTTTTTATCCGTCATTAACTGAATCAGTTCATGCCGTATTTTTTCAGTTTCTTACGCAGAGTACCGCGGTTGATGCCCATCATCAGGGCAGCGCGGGTCTGGTTACCACGGGTGTATTGCATCACCATGTCCAACAGGGGCTGTTCTACTTCAGCCAGTACCAGCTCATAGAGATCATTCACATCCTGACCATTCAATTGAGCAAAATAGTTCTTCAGTGCCTGTTTTACCGAGTCACGCAGAGGTTTTTGAGTTACCTGGTCCTGAGAGTTAACGGTAGAAACGGTCAGTACGTCAGAATTTACGCGTTGTTCGAACATAGTTCTGTCAGCTCTTTATTTCTGTTTACGCAAAATTTTCGAAGTATGCCTCCAACGCCTCCAGCTGTTCGCTGGCGTCCTCAATGGCGTTGAATGTGCGCCGAAACTGGTCATCCGGAGCATGTTCCTGAAGATACCAGGAGACATGTTTTCGCGCGATTCGGTACCCTTTTGCCTGGCCATAAAAGTCATGCAATTCCCGAACATGTGCGCAAAGTAAGCGCTTAACCTCTGCCAGCGGCAGGGGTGGAAGCAGCTCTCCAGTGTCCAGATAATGCTGGATTTCCCGAAAGATCCAGGGTCTTCCCTGAGCAGCACGTCCTATCATCAGGGCATCCGCCCCCGTATAGTCCAGTACCGCTCTGGCTTTAAGCGGGTCAGTAATGTCGCCATTCGCGATGATCGGAATGGAAACTGTCTGCTTAACTGCCCGAATGCTGTCGTATTCAGCGTCTCCGTTAAACAAGCAGGCGCGAGTGCGTCCGTGGATAGTCAGAGCCTGAATGCCACAACCTTCAGCCAGCTGGGCAATCTCTACACAGTTACGGTGTTCCGGCGCCCAGCCAGTGCGAATCTTGAGAGTAACAGGAACGTCCACTGCCTTTACCACCGCGGTCAGGATCGACTCCACCAGACTCGGGTGTTGCAAAAGGGCTGAACCTGCAAGCTTGCGATTCACTTTCTTTGCCGGGCAACCCATATTGATATCAATAATTTGGGCGCCGCTTTCTACGTTAATACGCGCGGCTTCCGCCATCTCTTCAGGCACGCTACCGGCAATTTGCACGGTACGAATACCCGGTTCATCAACGTGCACCATCCGTAGACGGGACTTGTCGCTCTCCCACACCTGTGGGTTGGAAGACATCATCTCGGAAACGGTTAAACCGGCTCCCATCTCGTAGCACAGCGTCCTGAATGGTCTGTCTGTAATGCCAGCCATAGGTGCTGCGATCAGGCGATTTCTGAGCTGGTAGTGTCCGATGCGCATGAGTTAAGAAATGACCATACTGTGACTGCAAGGCGGCGTATATTACGCATTTTTTGCACGAGATGAAAGGCCAAACTTTGAGCAATCCCGTGTTGTAGATCAATGAATCGCCGGTAAAGGGAAATCCATTCTGTAAATAATTATATTAATCATTGAGTTATTTTTTTATGATGGTTTTATGTCCAATTATAAAATCGTACAACTTCTCATTTTTTGTTGTTTCAGGTGTCGTTTATACGGAATAAAACGCTGTTTTTGTGAGCAAAAAAGGGCATCGTAATGAGATGTGGCTCCCATTTTTGTCAATTATCCGGCGGGGTACAACGACATGCGGCCCGCAGGCCGCATTCGGAAGATTACTTACGCTGACCCGTAATACGGCACCATTCTTCTTTCTCCACCACCGGGTCGAGGTGGAAGAGATCGGCGTACGCTTCGCACACGCTGTCGGCCTGGCTTGCGAGGATACCGGAAAGCCCCAGCAAACCGCCCTCAACGGGCAGCACGCTGATTAACGGCGCCAGTTCACGCAATGGGCCTGCCAGGATGTTTGCGACCACCACATCGGCTTTCATGACCTCTGGCTGGTCCTTCGGCAGATACAGCGCCAGACGTTCAGAAACGCCGTTACGCTCGGCGTTATCGCGGCTGGCCTGAATAGCCTGCGGATCGATATCGATCCCGATCGCTTTTGTCGCGCCAAGCTTCAGTGCGGCGATGGCGAGGATCCCGGATCCACAGCCAAAATCGATCACCGTCTTGCCGTTCAGATCGAGGCCGTCCAGCCACTGCAGACACAGTGACGTCGTCGGGTGCGTACCGGTGCCGAATGCCAGACCCGGATCGAGCATGACGTTAACCGCATTTTCGTCCGGTACGTCGCGCCAGCTCGGGCAAATCCACAGGCGTTCGCCAAAGCGCATTGGGTGGAAGTTGTCCATCCATTCGCGCTCCCAGTCTTTATCTTCAATCTGTTCAATCTTGTGAATAAACCCAGCGCCGAGCAGCGGATGATGTTCAAGGATAGCCACCACCTCCTTCATGTCGGTTTCGGCGTCAAACAGCCCGATAACGTCGGTATCGCCCCACAGGCGGGTTTCACCCGGCAATGGCTCAAACACGGGCGTATCGTGCGTATCCTGAAAAGTGATGGAAACGGCGCCCGTTTCCATTAGCGCATCGCTAAGCTCTTCAGCATTCGCGCCCGTGGTATTCAGTTTCAGTTGGATCCATGGCATGGCAAAACTCTTTTAGTCATTAACAGTGATGTTGGAGGCCTGCGGTACGGGTTGTCCGAAACGGTTCCCGACCACAAAAGCCAGCAAACTAAGCAGTAACGATGGGACGATCGGATGAAAGCCCAGATACTGTATTTTCAGGGTGGCGAGCGCGGCATACAGCACGCCGCCGACAAGCATAGCGCTGAGCGCTCCCGCGGCGTTGGCGCGATCCCAGTAAAGCCCGAGCACCAGCGGCCAGAGGAACACCGCCTCAAGCCCGCCAAAGGCGAGCAGATTCAGCCAGATTATCATTTCAGGCGGACGCCAGGCGGCTAACAGCAGCAACACGCCAAGCAGCAGCGTGATTGCCGCCGACATGCGTTTAAGCCGTGTTTCGTTCTGGGCCTGCTCCGGGCGCAGATTCAGATACAGATCTTTGATGATCGTAGCGGAACTTTGCAGCAGTTGCGCGTTGATCGTCGACATGATTGCCGCCATCGGCGCGGCAAGGAAGATCCCGGCGGCAAAGGGCGGCAGCACCTTCACCATCAGCGTTGGGATGACGAGATCCGGTACCGTCAGGTCCGGAATGACCGCCCGCCCAAGGGCGCCTGCGAGGTGCATGCCCAACATGAGGATGGCGACGACGATGGTGCCGATAATAATACCGCGGTGTACCGCTTTGCTGTCCTTGTAGGAAATACAGCGTACGGCGGTGTGGGGCAGTCCGATAACCCCAAAACACACCAGAACCCAGAACGAGGTCATGAAGGTCGGGGAAAGAATATCATCAGCGCCCTGCGGGGAAACGAGTTGCGGATCGATGTGCTCAAGGGTTTGTACGGCGTTACTCAATCCGCCTGCGGCATGAACGACCCCGACCAGCAGCACGATGGTGCCGATAAGCATCACCAGTCCCTGCATCGAGTCGTTGAGCACGCTGGCGCGAAAACCGCCGTATGCCGTGTACAGTGCAATGCTGACGCCAAAAATCAGCAAACCTGTGTCATAGGGGATACCCGCAGCCGTTTCCAACAGGCGCGCGCCGCCGATGAACTGCACGGTCATCGCGCCAATAAATGCAATGAGCAAACTCAGGCTTGCCAGCCAGACCAGCAAGCGGCTCCGGTAACGGGCAAACAGCATGTCATTCAGCGTGACGGCATTGTACCGACGCGCAAGAATAGCAAACTTTTTACCCAGGATGCCCAGCGACAACCAGACGGCCGGGAGCTGAATCATCGCAAGCAGCACCCAGCCCAGTCCGTACTTATAGGCCGCGCCGGGGCCGCCGATAAATGAACTGGCGCTGATATAGGTCGCGGTGAGCGTCATCGCCAGCACAAACCCACCCATCGACCGGCTGCCGAGGAAGTACTCGTTGAGGAAGCTGCCGGTGGCGCGCTTACGCATCGCATAGACCGACACCCCGAACACCACCAGTAGATACGCAACCAGAGGCAGAATGACTTCAAACTGCATTGTCATCCTCCAGAGAAATATCACGGAAGATGAATTTCACCATTGCCCAGCACAGCAGAATGAAAAGCAGGGGCGTGAGCAGGCATGCCATCTCGAACCAGTGCGGAAGCCCTGTAAACCCGGTTACCGAATCTGGTAAGTAAGCAGTTACTAACCATGCTGCAAGATAAAGAAGGGTTAGCCCCAGCGCCCAGCGTGCTTCTTTGTGGGCCTGAACAAAACGTTTGTCCATGGATATTCCCTTAAGTGTCAAGAAAGCGGGGATTGTACCGCATGGGAAAAATACGGGCGAAAAAAAAGGCCGGTTTACCGGCCTTTTTCTCTACGCGTCAGGATCACTTATCATGAAGACCGAGTTTCTTCTCCAGATAGTGGATGTTAGTCCCACCATGCTGGAAGTTCTCGTCGTTCATGATGCGGGTCTGCAGATCAACGTTGGTTTTGATGCCGTCGATGATGAGTTCCTGCAGCGCGTTTTTCATGCGGGAGATTGCCACATCACGGGTTTCGCCGTAGCAAATCAGCTTGCCGATCATTGAGTCATAGTACGGCGGTACGGTGTAACCAGCGTAGATATGAGACTCCCAACGCACGCCAAAACCGCCTGGCGCGTGGAAACGGGTGATTTTGCCCGGGCTCGGCAGGAAGGTGTTCGGGTCTTCGGCGTTGATACGGCACTCTACCGCATGGCCTTTAACCACAACGTCTTCCTGCTTGATGGACAGCGGCTGACCCGCAGCGATACGCAGCTGTTCTTTGATCAAGTCTACGCCGGTAATCATTTCGGTAACCGGGTGTTCAACCTGAATACGGGTGTTCATTTCGATGAAGTAGAACTCGCCGTTTTCGAACAGGAACTCGAAGGTGCCTGCGCCGCGGTAGCCGATATCAATACACGCTCTGGAGCAGCGCTCGCCGATGTAGCGACGCAGTTCCGGGGTAATGCCCGGCGCTGGCGCTTCTTCGACCACTTTCTGGTGGCGACGCTGCATGGAGCAGTCACGTTCGGCCAGATAGATGGCGTTGCCCTGACCGTCAGCCAGTACCTGAATCTCAATGTGACGAGGATTTTCCAGGTATTTTTCCATGTACACCATGTCGTTGCTGAACGCGGCTTTCGCTTCAGCTTTGGTCATGGAGATGGACTGCGCCAGTTCGGCATCGCTGCGAACCACGCGCATACCGCGGCCGCCGCCGCCGCCGGACGCCTTGATGATAACCGGGTAGCCAATGCGTTTTGCATGAGCACGGTTAGCATCCATGTCGTCGGTCAGAGGGCCGTCAGAGCCAGGTACGGTGGGTACGCCTGCTTTTTTCATCGCGGTGATCGCAGACACTTTGTCGCCCATCAGGCGGATGGTGTCAGCTTTCGGGCCGATGAAGATAAAGCCTGAACGCTCAACCTGCTCGGCAAAGTTGGCGTTTTCGGATAGGAAGCCGTAACCTGGATGGATAGCTACCGCGCCAGTGATTTCAGCGGCGCTGATGATAGCCGGGATGTTCAGATAGCTTTTTACGGACGGAGCCGGGCCGATACAGACCGTCTCATCCGCCAACAATACGTGTTTTAAATCGCGATCCGCACTTGAATGCACAGCGACGGTCTTGATGCCCAGCTCTTTACAGGCACGAAGAATACGCAATGCAATTTCGCCGCGGTTGGCGATAACAATTTTATCCAGCATGTACGCCTCGTTACTCGATGACGACCAGCGGCTCGTCAAATTCTACCGGTTGACCGCTTTCGACCAGGATAGCTTTCACCACGCCTGATTTGTCGGCTTCGATCTGGTTCATCATTTTCATCGCTTCAACGATGCACAGGGTATCGCCTGCGTTAACTTTCTGGCCAACTTCCACAAACGCTTTCGCATCCGGGCTTGGCGTACGGTAGAAAGTACCAACCATCGGGGAACGTACGATGTGACCACTGATTTCTGCTTTCGCGGCCGGTGCGTCTGCTGCGGCTGCAGGGGCAGCTGGCGCAACCTGAGGCTGCATCATTGGCGCGGCATAGGCCTGCTGCATGACCGGGAAGCCCGCGTTTGGCGCGCTACGGCTGATGCGTACAGACTCTTCGCCTTCAGAAATTTCCAGTTCGGAGATACCTGATTCTTCAACCAGCTCGATCAGTTTTTTAATCTTACGAATATCCATGAGTGGGTTCCGTACTCTTTGTTTAGTGTGATTGTGACAGGCGTTTTACCGCCGTCTGTAAAGCGTATGAATAGCCGTCAGCGCCTAATCCACAGATGACGCCAGCGGCGATATCAGAGAGATATGAGTGGTGCCGGAAAGGCTCCCGTGCGTGCACGTTGCTCAGGTGAATCTCGATGAACGGGATACTCACCGCCAGCAGCGCATCACGAATCGCAACGCTTGTGTGCGTAAACGCGGCCGGATTGATCAGGATATAGTCAATAACGTCTTTAGCCTGATGAATTCGGTCGATGATGACGTACTCAGCATTGGACTGCAAATGGTCGAGCGACACGTTCAGCGCATCAGCTTCTGCCGTCAAACGGTTAACAATTTCCGTGAGCGTCAGGGTGCCGTACTTCTCTGGTTCGCGGGTTCCGAGCATGTTCAGGTTCGGTCCGTTCAAAAGCAAAATGCGAAACTTGTCTGCCATTGTGCAGCTATCTCCTGCAATTCTCCGGTAAAAAAACAAAATATACCTTCGATACGCACTTGTCACCTTTTCAGAGGAGAAAATCCCCTGTCAGGAAAACCAAAGTCGCACATTATAACGATTTCGTAGCATTTGGCAGCTAAATACTGGTCTTATCAGGGAAGATAATCAACCGCCCGGCAGAAAAAGTGCGAAATCAGGCGGAAGATCTGCGGGAAATCGCACAGAATCGTGCATTAACGGAACCACTGGCGGAACTTCTTGTGGCGCCATCCCAACAGGATAACGGCAAGAAAGGCGTAGATGATAGGCTGCGGCGACAAAATTTTCACCGACCAGAGGTAGTGGATGGGGGCGAGGATCGCCACCAGATAGACGAAGTTATGCAGTTTCTGCCAGTTCGGGCCCAGTTTTCGCTGTGCAAGCTGAAGGGAGGTCGACGCCAGCGCCAGTAAGATAAGCCAGCATATCAGCCCGAGCGTCAGGTAGGGGTGGTTGACCACCTCCTGCCCCAATAGTCCCAGATTATGGATCCCCAACTCCAGCAGCGCATAGCTGGTTAAATGCAGCGTTGCCCAGGCAAAGCACCATAGCCCCAGCAGGCGGCGGGTGCGGATCAGCAGCGGCTGTTTCGCGTAGCGCGCCAGCGGCGAAACCAGTAACGTCGCCAGCAGTAACTTTAACGCCATCCTGCCGGTAAAGTGCTGGATGTCTTTCGCCGGATCGGCGCTGAAATAGCCCTGATAACCCGCCCAGAAGAGCCAAAGAAAAGGTAAAAATGCCGCTAAGTGCAGGACGACTTTAAGCCAGACTATCTGTTTTGCCGTTAAACGCACTCAGAAATACTCCCGTAAATTAAGGCCGTGATACAGCGGGGCGACCTGATCGGCATAGCCGTTGAACAACAGCGTCGGCTGTCGCTTGACGTCCAGCAGGCCGCCGGAGCCGATAACGCGTTCTGTCGCCTGCGACCAGCGCGGATGATCGACATGAGGGTTCACATTGGCGTAAAACCCATACTCATTCGGCGCCGCCAGGTTCCAGGTGGTCGGGGGCAGCTCGCGGGTCAGCGTAATGCTGACTATTGATTTGATACCTTTAAAGCCGTATTTCCACGGCACCGTCAGGCGAATGGGCGCGCCGTTTTGCGGCGGCAGCGCTTTGCCATAAACACCGACGGTAAGCATCGTCAGGGGATGCATGGCCTCATCCAGCCGCAGCCCTTCAACATAGGGATATGCCAACCCGCCGCCGATGAAGCGGTCTTTTTGTCCGGGCATTTGTTCCGGCGCATAAACGGTTTTAAACGCCACGTATTTGGCATTGCTGGTGGGTTCGACCTGCGCCAGCAGCTTATGAAGGGGAAAACCAATCCAGGGCACCACCATGGACCAGGCCTCGACGCAGCGCATCCGGTAAATACGTTCTTCCAGCGGGAAATGTTTGGTGAGGGCATCGTGGTCGAGCGTCAGGGGTTTGGCGACTTCGCCGTTAATCGTCAACGTCCACGGGGCGGTTTTCAGGCTCCCGGCATTGGCCGCCGGGTCGGCTTTATCCAGGCCAAACTCATAGAAGTTGTTGTACCCGGTCACTTTGTCTTCGGGCGTCAGCGTCAGCGAATTATGCCATTCGGCGGGACGCGTAAAATCGAGCGGCTTTCCGGAGGGGGCGGGCGGGCGATCGTGTCCTTTAAACCAGCTCAGCAGGTCCGCCTGCGCACTGGGAGACAGGCTCAACGCCGTGGCGCTGATCCCTAACATTTTCAGCACCTGGCGGCGCTGCAACATAAATACGGACTCCGACGTTACATCGGCTTCCGTCAACTTTTTCAGCTTCATGGCGCTCTCCGTCATACGTTTTCCTAAGCATGACGGAGGGCGGTCATTTAAGCGAATATGTCACGAAAATTTGAAGATTAGGCGATCTTCACCAGCGTACGGCCCTGAACCTGGTTGTTCATGATGCGTTCGGCATACTCGGGCGCTTGCGCCAGCACGATTTCGGTCGCGCTCTGAGTATAAAAAGAAGCGGGAAGATCCTGGACCAGGCGCTTCCAGGCCCGCGTACGCAGTGCGGCAGGCGCCATCACCGAATCCACGCCCTGCAGACGCACGTTACGTAAGATGAACGGCATCACCGTGGTCGGCAGCGCAAAACCGCCCGCCAGGCCGCAAGCGGCCACGCAACCGCCGTAGTTCATTTGCGCCAGCACTTTCGCCAGCACCTTATCGCCCACGGTATCGACAGCTCCGGCCCACAGCTGTTTTTCCAGCGGGCGGGTTTCGGAGAACTCTTCGCGCCCGAGGACCCGGCTTGCGCCCAGCTGGCGCAGGTAGTCGTGCGTGCTTTCGCGACCGGAGACGGCAACGACCTGGTAACCCAGCTTATGCAGAATAGCGACCGCCGCGCTGCCGACGCCGCCGCTGGCGCCTGTCACGACGATTTCACCATCCTGAGGGCGAATACCGGCATCTTCCAGCGCCATGACGCACAGCATGGCAGTAAATCCCGCGGTACCGATAATCATCGCCTGGCGACCGCTCAGTCCTTCAGGCAGGGCGACCAGCCATTCGCCTTTGACGCGGGCACGCTGGGACAATCCGCCCCAGTGATTTTCCCCGACGCCCCAACCGGTCAACAGCACCTGTTGACCGGCATGAAAACGCGGATCTTCGCTGTTGTGCACGACACCGGCGAAGTCGATGCCGGGCACCATAGGAAAGTTTCGGATAATTTTACCCTTGCCGGTGATCGCCAGCGCATCCTTATAATTCAGGCTGGACCACTGGACGTCGACCGTCACATCGCCTTGGGGCAACTGGTCATCCGTAATGGATTGTACCGACGCCCGGGTTTTACCGTCCTGCTGTTCTAAGATTAACGCGTGCATAACCTTTCCTCAGTTGATCAACGATTGGAAAATAATTCCTGATGACTATACTCGCTAACAAAAATGCGTTGCCGACTTATCGCAATAAATTGCCAGATACACCATCTCTGGTAGTATGCTGAATCTTTCTGAAAAGTTAGTGCTTACTCATTTTTTGCGTCAATGCGGGCGCCGGATGCCAGTCCGGGATGTTTTTCACCAACGGAGTTAATACAGGGATGCGATTAACGACGAAGTTTTCAGCCTTTATGACGTTGCTGACCGGTCTGGCTATCTTTGTCACCCTTATCGGCAGCTCATTGAGCTTTTATAACGGTATTCAGTATAAGCTGGAGTACCGCGTCCGTGCCGTTGCGACCGTTATCGATTCCCGTCTGCTGACCACCTCTTTTGATAAAATCGACAGCCAACTGGACGAGCTGTTGATGCCTGTTGATATCGTCCGCATGGATGTGGTCGTCAACCACAAAACCGTATTCAGCCATTCGCGCACCAGCAGTTATCGGCCGATGGGCAGCAGCTATCAATATCGTGAAGTCTCTGTCCCGTTGATAAAACATCCCGGTATGACCGTCCATATGGTGTACCAGGATCCGATGGCGAACTATTTCCATTCGCTGTTAACCACCGCGCCGCTGACGGTCGCCATCGGCTTTATGGTGCTGGTTATCTTCTTTTCGATGCGTTGGCTGCGAAATCAGCTTTCCGGCCAGGAGTTGCTGGAATTGCGCTCAACGCGAATTCTTAACGGTGAGCGCGGCAATCAGGTACGGGGCAACGTGCATGAGTGGCCAGCCCGTACCAGCAGCGCGCTGGATACGTTGCTGTCTGAAATTCAGTTCGCCAGCGAGCAGC
>NZ_JAFAGS010000002.1 GCF_019237635.1 Pluralibacter sp. | reverse complement strand
GCTGAGTGATAAATCGGCGCAGATAATCTCATACGTCGCACTGTCTACAGCCAGATGAAGCTTGCGCCACACTCTGCGCCTGTCGGCCCCGTGCTGCCTGACTTTCCATTCACCTTCGCCGAAGACTTTCAGACCTGTACTGTCGATAACGAGGTGCGAGATTTCGCCACGGGTTGGCGTTTTTATGCTGATGTTGACGCTCTTCGCCCGTTTGCTGACCAGAGAGTAGTCCGGGCAGCGTAACGACAGAGTCATCAGCGTAAAAATCGAATCAACAAAGCCCTGCAATGCCCGGAGTGGCAGGTTGAATACGCGCTTCATCATGAGAACCGTAGTGATAGCCATATCGGTGTAGTGAAGAGGTCGTCCGCGGCCTTCAGGCGGTGCACTGTCAGTCCATGCAGCAATGGCAGACTCATCAAGCCAGACCGTCAGCGAACCGCGCTGCCTGAGCGCCTTGTTGTAGGCTGACCAGTTGGTGATTTTAAACTTTTGCTTTGCCATGAGGATCTGATGCTGAAATGACTGTAACGATCAGATCCGCCCATCTCCTGAAAGTTCGATTTATTCAACAAAGCCGCTAAAAACGGAAGCGTCAGGAATTTGGTCTATATCGCTGAGCTTTGAAAATTACCAGACAGTGTTGTTCTTAGGTGAGCATATCACCTCTGTTCAAGTGGGAAGGAGATGTCTCTACAGAGTGTCGAATACTGAGAGTTTAATGCCGGAATAGTGGCAACCATCACCCCATCACCGTTTGGCTTACTTCAACAGTCTCTGTAATTTAAGAAGGGCACTTCAGGGCAGGATTACATTTTTTGCTGGTGGATATTTCTGTGGGGATTGAACGACGACTTTCCCGTGTGATGCCACACCCCATAACTGGGGTGTGAACAAGTAGGTTTATGTAACTGATTCGAACAACGGGAGATTGTCTGTTATTCGCCGACCGCTCTGGCTGTGTAATTGAGTGTTGGCAGGCGCACCTGATCAAGACCGCTAATACGCCGGGCCACCAGTCGGGCGCTATGCTCCAGATGGTGATAGAAACTGGCGTTGAGCTGAGTAAGGTGTAGCAGCGACTGGCGCAGCCGTTCGAAGCGCTTCGGGCAGACTGGCGACTGATGGCGCCAGAAGTGCGCCAGCGTCAGCTGACTGGTCAGTCCGTCGATATCATACAGAGCGCGACCTATACAAAAGGTAGGCACTCTATGCAGCAGGGCGGAGAGACCCACCGTGCTGTTGATAGTGACAACGCCCTTTAGTAAGGGATAGAGGGCCGGTAATGGCAATTCATAACCATAGAAGACTCGCCCCCGCAGATTAAACATCTGGCTCAGGCTATCAATCTGGGCACGATAGCTCACATAGCCTCTGTCCATTGGGTGATGTTTGAACAACAGAATATCGTCTGCCTGGGCGTGATGGGCGAAGCTGCTGATGACCTGAGTCACCATCTCTTCAATGCCACTCAAATCCGAGTGCTCACGGATTTGAAAATCTTCTGTTACCTGCAGGGGGACGAAGAAGATCTTCCCGCGATGCTGTTCCAAATCGCGCATTAACTGGCGATCGGGTCGCTGGTGTTGCCATTTGGTCACTCCGCCCATCACCCAGCCACGAGCCTCTTGCCAGGCGTTCCAGGGACGGTGGCTGACATAGTCGGGATAATGGCGGTGCTGTAGTAACTTACGTAGATGGTAGCGAATGGCGTATCCGGCGCGGCGGGCAAAGGTGCGTCCCACCACAAGTTGCGCCTGATAAGGTACAGGCCAGTCGTGTTCGACCAGTTCGTCACGTTGTGCATAGAGAGGACTGAAGGCATTAACACCGCCGTGCTCCATGGTGATGAAATCTGGCCTCAGATAACCTTCCTCCAGCGCCCAGAATGCAATCTCCAGTTGTTTACACAGACTGGCGGCAACCCGATGATAAAAACGGCAGTCGCCATAACAGACCACAGCCTCGATATTGCGCTTTTTCACCAGGCGACGCAGAAAGGTATCCCAGCTTTCCGGTTCATCTGAAAAGACAACATTGTCACCCGTACAGAGCCAGGCGGCATCACCCGCATTGAAGTTTACCTTGCACACGGAATGTCCAAGATCCGCGAGTTCCTTGCTCAACGCCTGAAAAAAGGGCCCCAGCGGCCCTTGCAGTAGCAATATGTTCATCGGTTATTTCTGTCTGTCGAGAAGAGGAAGGGGGGGACGAACCACTGTCTGGTACAGGTAGCCGAGCTTAAGCGCCCAGCGGTGCAGGCGCGGTAATGGCTTGCTGTCGGTTTGCCCTTGCGCGGCCAGCAGTCGGATTTGGTGTTCTGCGGTCACCCAGAGCCCGCTGCGCCAGTCAAAATAGCGGGGATAGAGGGCAAGCGTCGCCAGAGCCAGTTGCTCCTGCGTCAGCGTTCGCTCACGGCGGGAGGGCGGATTCACATCGACCGTCAGCCCCCAGCCGCTGTAGAAAGGCTGGCCCCACACCACCACCCTGACGTCCTGCATCAGTGCTTCAAAACCACTTAATGAGGTCATGGTGTGCAGTTCCGCCACCTGGGGGTAGAGCGAAGCGAGATCCACCTCCAGCACCTGCTCATCGACACACGCCGCCAGACAAGTTGCGGAAATCGTACCGGCCCGATTACCGGCTACAACGTCCGGGTGCGGTTTATAGATGATGTGGGCATCGGGTCGGGCTTCACGCACGGCCCACAGCAGTTGCTCGTTGCTGCGGATCACCGGGCTGCCGGTGAGGATGGAGGCATCGCCATCTACCTGCCCGACCACCAGAATACACGTCTTGCTTCCCTCCGCGGGTTGCCAGGAGCGCTGCACCCCGACGTTATATTTGCTGACCCGATGTGCCCGTAACAGGGCCAGCAGCGACGCGCCACGGCGCTGATCCTCGGGGCTGAACGGATGCTGATTAAGTAACCGTTCAAGCTGGCTTGGCGCAGTGCTGTCAAAATAGATACCCAGCGGATCGACAGAGAGCGATGATGGCCGGCACAGGTTGGACCCCAGCCCGCGCGAGCGGATAAAACCGTCTTCCACCCGGATGGGCGAAACCAGTTCAGGATAATTTCTGCCCCATACCAACACCTGCTCGTCAGCGGCCAGTTGCACAGGCGGTTTGCTCACGAAGCGCAACTCATCGGCCAGATCGACACAGAAGGTGTGCATAAAAGCCCGTTTCCACAGGCTGAACCCCACCAGATAAAGGCGACGCCAGCGCGGTGCAGGCTTAAGCTGCGCAGCGACGAGGCGAATCACCTCTTCCACCTCACACGGCTGTTTCAGCACCGGATCGTAATAACGGGGATAGGTAATCAGTGCCGCATGTACCAGTTGCTCAAGAGAGATCTGCGTCCGACGTTCACACGTCAGCGCATCATGGGTCAGTCCCCAACCGGCATAAAAAGGCATCCCGAAACAGTAAACCGGTTTGCCGAGCAGCAGCGCTTCAAACCCCATCTGGGAGGAGACGGTATACACCGCGTCCACCGCCCGCAGTAGGGCGTGGGGGTGGCAGGGCTCACTCACCAGCTCAAGATCAGCCAGATTGAGGCGGGCCAGCGCCCCGCGTTTCTTGCCCAGCCGGGTATCGGGGTGTGTACGTAACAGCAGGCGGGCACCTGGATGACGCGCACGGGCTGCCGCTGCCATGGCCACGAAGGTCTGTTCATCGGCCAAAGCGCCGGTAATCGAGAGATCCCCCGCGACCTGATCAACCAGCAGGATGCAGGGGCGTGAGTCGCACCCGAAACGGCTGGAAAGCGCTGGCGGCAACTGCATCGGAGCATCCAGCCCTGGATAGATGTTGTACTTGGTGACGCCATGCTGGCGCACCAGGGCGGTCAGTTGTTCTGCACGGGCCTGCTCCAGTTCGCTGAGCGGACGGGGAATTAAACGCTCCAGACGGCTGGGCGTACGGGCATCGTAATAGATGCCTTCGTCGTCCCATACCAGGCCAAGCGGCAAACCACTGCGGGCCGGATGGCCCAGATAGCCGAAAAAGCTGTCTTCGAGGCGCCAGAAGGGGTGGCCGTGTGCTGCTGCCACTGAACAGAGTGACTCGCTGGTGGGCTTATTGCCCCAGCCAGCCAGCAGATCCTCCTGAGCGACCTGCCCGATATTGCCAAAACGCTTCGGTTCACAGGGCCACAGAGCACGCAGCAACTCGCCGCGTGCACACAGACCCTGACTACTGACCCACATTTTCATCAGATTGATGTACCACTGTTTATCAGACTTCTGATCTTTTCGAGATCTTCCGGAGTATCCACGCCATGAGGAGGCGCCTTGTCTATGGTGGCAACAGCGATCTGAATGCCGTGCCACAGGGCCCGCAATTGCTCCAGTGACTCCAGTTGCTCAATGGTTGCAGTCGGTAACTGGCCTAAGGTAAGCAGCGTGTCGACGCGGTAGGCATACAGACCAATATGGCGTAACCCGTGTCTGGTTTCCGTGGCTCCAGGTTGGTAAGCAAAACCGTCTCGATCCCAGGGAATCGGGGCGCGCGAGAAGTAGAGCGCCCGATTGTCTTTATTCAGCACGACTTTGACACACTGGGGAGCCATAACCTGCTCCAGCGTATCAATCGGCGTTGCCAGCGTGGCAATACCACATGTCGGCTGTGTGGCCAGTGTTTTGGCCGCGAGCGTAATCAACCTGGCAGGAAGCAGAGGTTCATCACCCTGCACATTCACCACAATGGTCTCGGGCGCCCACTTCAGTGCATGGGCCACTTCGGCCAGACGATCCGTGCCACAATTGTGTTCGGGGCGGGTCATGATGATGTTGCCGCCGAACTGGCGTACCGCCGCAGCAACCCGCTCATCATCGGTAGCCACCCAGATGTCGTCCCGGTCAAGACCTGTTTCAACAGCGCGTTGCCAGACATGTTGAATCATCGGCTGATCGCCAATCAGCGCCAGCGGTTTTCCGGGCAGGCGGCTGGAACCGTACCGCGCGGGGATTACAATTTTGTAGTTCATTGTTGTCGGGTCTGAAATGCAGGAATGGTAAACAGGCAAGGGCGTGCAAAGAGCGTCCTTATTGGACCGTGGCGATTTACACCAGCGTATCTTCCAGGAATCGATGAGCGCGAGTAACCTGATCGAGTTCTGCCAGTACCGTCAGCATTTCCGCCATCACGGAAAGCGGCAGCATGTTCGGGCCATCACTCAGCGCTTTTGCGGGGTCTGGATGGGTTTCCATAAACAGACCATCGACCCCAACGGCTACAGCGGCGCGCGCCAGTACTGGCACGAACTCACGCTGACCACCACTGGTGGCACCCTGTCCGCCAGGCTGTTGTACTGAGTGGGTGGCATCAAAGACAACTTTGCAGCCAGTACGACGCATAACCGGCAGACCACGCATATCAGAGATCAGGGTGTTATAACCAAAGGAGGTACCACGATCACACAGCCAGATATCCTGATTGCCGACTTCATGGCATTTTTTGACGACCTGTTCCATATCCCATGGGGCCTGGAACTGACCTTTCTTGATATTAACGGGTTTACCGCAACGGGCCACTCGCTGGATAAAGTTGGTCTGGCGCACAAGGAAGGCGGGGGTTTGAAGTACATCGACGACGCTCGCCACCTCTTCGACAGGCGTATCTTCGTGTACATCGGTCAGCACACGCAGACCATAGGTCTCTTTGACCTTTTGCAGAATTTGCAAACCGCGCTCCATACCTGGACCGCGGAAGCTATCGGTAGAGCTTCGATTCGCTTTATCGAAACTGGATTTGAAAATATATTCCATACCCAGTTTATCGGTGATTTCTTTGATTCTGCCAGCAACATCCATGACAAGTTGCTCGGATTCAATAACACAGGGGCCTGCGATTAGAAACATATCAACTCCATTAATGAATGATCTTTTTCAATATAAACCCCAAGACCTTAGCTCTTGATGTCTGTGGTTTAAAAAGCCAGCTCAGGTTTTTTATTAATGGTTTTTTTGAGTCACTAAAGAAACGATAAGGTGTGTTTTTTAACTTGGCTTTCTTTTTGTTTTTGATATCAACGATTACACCTTTTTTTCCTGAAAAAGGTTTGGGTTGTACAGTAGTTAAATTCGTACTCTGAGCCAGAGAGAACATTTTATAACGCTGTCGCGCTCCATTTTTCCATTTTGATTGCTCTATCAACCTATCAATCACATCGGGCTTAATATGTCCATTCGTATCAAAATGGCTTTCATCAGGTTTTGCTATTAGCCAAACAGAGCCTCCGCCAAAAATATTTTCCACTTCAAAGTTATCGAAAATTGCGGCATCCATCGGTGATGGATAATTAGCGTAGTCAAGAATTAACCTTGTTGATAGTAAAGGTGATACTTCAAATAACTCATTGTAATTACAAAATCTATCTTTGATATCATTTATAAAATCTGTAGCGCCGCTGTGTATTTTTTTTAAGATTGGCTTACGTGTTTTTTCTTCTTCAGCATCCAAAAGATTTAATTTTAATTTATTATCTTCTCGCGTGATATTAATCAAACTACCTTCAAGCGAGCTTAAAGCTGCTTCAAAAATAAAGACATGATCATTAAGTTGATGACGATATGCAATTTTGTGGTCATCAAGATCTTGTAAATACCCTTCAAAGAGCGCATTGTTGAAGTGGTTTCTTGAGTGGTTGTGAGTTAGGAAATAGTATCCACCAATACTATCTGTAGATAGTATCTTGCCTAGATAAAATTGCATTGAACCACTGTACCCTATATCAACCACCGCTGTGTTTTTATTTTTTATGTTACCTATAAAGCCTTCTTGCTCTAAATATTCTAAGAGAGTATTTCTTTCATTAGTTGCTTTGGTAAATATAATATCTGATATTTCATTAAGAAATCTATGAAGCTTATTTATTTCAAATGATGGAGTAACAATACTATCAGCCTTATATTTGAATTTTTTAGCTATTTGCAGAGGGATTTCATTCCACTCAATATCAAATCTCGAATTTAGAAAGCTAGATATGCTTCGAGCATTAAAATTCTGAGATGCAAGTTCTATTATATCGTCAATTGTTTTAATTGAAGGTAATGTCACAGCTCTCCGTGATGCATATAGATAATGAGTTATTGGTGCGTCATCTTTATCTCCGTAGAGTTTGTCAAAAGATTGTTTTAGAATCCATCCATCTCTAGCTAAAAAATATAGATGTTCTGTTTTTGACTGTTTTGCCTTTCTATATAACCATTGTGTAAAGCCAAGAATCATTGGCCCAATAGCCATATAGCCATATTTGTAAGGTGAGCCAGAAAATGTATTGTCAGGATCAAATTTATTCCAATGATCACTGTTGAATTTATTGGCAAAAATACCATTTATTATAGATGTGGAAGAATGCCGGATAGAAAATGTTCTTTCAAGAACAGTAGCTATTTTTGCGCGTCTATAATTATCCATAGCTTTAGGGAATACATAGCTGCGAAGGTTGTTTTTCTTTGCCATATCCCCATCGGCTATTTTATTATCACCAACATGTAGTGCTTTTGACGCAGAAATATCATATTGTTTAAGTAATTTTAAATACTCAGGATATATTGTTCCGTTATGTTTCCTGGTTTTGCTGGTTGCAGATGAAAGTAATATGTTAACATGTTCTTTGAGACCAATTTTCTCAACAATTTTTTCTATGAAGTTTTTTTCAAAATATATATCTGTAATTATTGCTCTTACGGAACATATCAGTTCTGCAAACTTGAATTCTTTTACCATTCGGGCCTTAGCATGAACCAAATCAAACTCAGATTGCATTTCTATTTTTTTTATTATTTCAAGTTGGTCATCATTAAGGTTTGCAATTTCACCAATTCTTTCATATATTTGATCTATAGTTACTTCAAAATGGCCTTGTGTAGGTCTTCTTACATCACCTTCAGCCTGTCTTCTTATATGGTGGAATTTGAAATTCCTATTGTTTATGGCCTGTTGTACTTTTGGTTCGATGAACAAAAATAGTTCATGTGGATCAATGAAATCTCTCTCTGCTAGTGTATCAAATAGATCAAAAGAAATAGCATCCACCTCGGACATTGCCACCCTTAAGTGATCAGTTTGAGTTTCAATGTTTTTTATGGAGATTTCTTTATCTAACAACCAACCCCTTCGACCCTCCCACACTCTTTTATGGAGGTCTTGTGCGGAAATTGATTGAGAAAAAATTTCGTCATGATTATTTTCTATAATAAGGTTATATAATTCATTTAGTTTTAAATAATAATTTTCACCATGAAATATGTCGAACTTATGAGAAAGATGTACTTTTGATAATAAGTTATACAATAGTACATCGTTGTTTATAAGTTCTGTTCGTGAAACTTGATTAATAAATTCATCAATGTTTTTAGCTGTGGACATAATGCTGACATGAGAACTACCAATAGTAATTAATGGTTTTCTCCATAGAGAGCATTGATACGCAATAGATGAGGATACAGTAAGACCTCCATCGACGTAAGGTAAGAGGAATTGTGAGGGTCCAGGTATATCTTTATTATTTTCTAGGTAAATGAAATTAGAAAACTCAGCCTTTAACTCATCGACTTGTTTATTGGTTATCTGACGGCAGTAGTTATGCTCCGTTACAATGACGGCGATGTTTTGTGGGGTGTGTACCAACGCATATTTCACCAATTCATATTGTGTCTGTATGTCGGTGCATGCATTGAATGCAAAATAATTATCAATCTGACATGCTACAATATATGCAGCATCATATTCATCATAAATCTCAGCCAGAAATTTTTTGTAAGGGAAGTTTTTTGAAATATGTCTAATGGCATCTCTGCGAATTACTCTTAATACTTCAAGTTGTTCACTATCAAGAATGCCATGTTTTAATTTTTCAATAAATTTTGCTTGAAAAGAAGTATTGTAAAGACCATATGGGTCAATTATTCCAAAAGCCGGGAATGGAGCTCTAGAAAATGCACCAAACATGCTGTTAAAGTGAACGGCATCAGGGAATGTTAATTTCATAAAAGGGGATGGTGATTCATAAGTGATCGTTATGTCTGGATAATGGTCACCAATTTTTGATGAAATCAATTTGCGTATTTTTTCTCCTTCCCCCTCCAATAATTCTCCTTTACTCCATCTCATAGAGGCGGAAAAATTGTCACCGCAAATGTTATCAATGTCTCTACTTTCTATTTTTATAACATCAAAGCTAGTAAGGTCGAGCCCCTCACTTACCGCCCGATCATAAATATCATTACTAATGATGACTTTTATATTTAAAGATTCTTTATAGCTTTTTAAGCATTTAATTTCTGGGATGATATGAGATCTGAATGTTGCATATCTGAATAAAGGGTCAGACAACTCTGATTGAAGCTCAAGATAATAAATAATGCTATTGATTGACTTTAATGAGTTCTCTGTGTTGTTCATAATATATCCATCATTATCTATAATGATTAATTTATAAATTGAGTCTATATAGACATTAGTGTTTTGAGTGAGATGTAACTAATTATCTCTTTGCAAGAGATACTCTATTTTATCAGGAGGGTAATCTATTACGGCAATTCGGAAAGGTTATATTTATTCAAAAATCCCACATCAATTAAAGAAATTAACGATCCCGACAGGAGTGTTAGTATCATCCACCACCAGCAGTTGTTTAATCTGGCGCTCACGCATCAGATCTTCAGCATCGTTCAGCATCGAATGTTGAGAGGCAGTGATCGGATTATGGCTCATGATATCTTTGGCTTTGAAGGTGTTGAGATCAAAGTCCTGGCGTAGCATTGCACGACGTAAGTCACCATCAGTGATGACACCCATCAGGGAGCCTTTATCCATTACCAGTGCGATACCATGCTGATCCTGTGTCATGCCAACAATAACATCTTTGAGTGATGACTCAGGAGCCATTTGGGTTAGCCTGGAGCTCATAACATCTTTGAGGCGAGTCAGCAAACGGCGGCCCAGACTCCCCCCAGGATGAAACCTGGCAAAATCGTTGGGCATAAAATGGCGCTTATTCATCAGCGCCGATGCCAGTGCATCACCAATTGCCATGGTCAGCGTTGTCGATGTAGTTGGGGCCAGATTGTTGGGGCAGGATTCACTTTGCATCCTGATTTCGAGCACGGCATCAGCATTTTTGGCCAGAGTCGATTGCACTCCTCCAGTGATCGCGATAATACGATTTCCAAAGTGTTTCAGTGAGGGAATGAGTTTTAAAATTTCATCCGTTTCCCCACTGTTGGAAATCAGGATAACAACATCATCACCGGTGATCATTCCAAGATCGCCATGAAATGCTTCTGCGGGGTGAACAAAAAAACTCGGGGTTCCGGTGGAGGCTAATGTGGCAGAGATTTTACGTCCCACATGACCCGATTTTCCCATGCCGCAGATGATGACATGGCCTTTACACTGGAACATTAATGAAAGAGCCAGCAGGTATTGGCTTTTGTTGAACTCCGCAGCCAGACTCAGCAATGTTTCACCCTGTTGCTGGAGCGTTTTTTGGATGCTGTCCAGAACATCTCCGTCAAAGGGGACTTCGTCATAAAAATTGCGAATATCGACCGTTTGTTGATTCTTTATCACGCGTAATCATCCTGATTTGTAGGTTCATCGAAGCTAAATGGCTATTCAAGGAATTAATCCGAGTTCAGCACCACGTCTGCGGCAACGGCGATTTGGTAGATAATCTGGGTAATGTCTTTGACCGACTGCATGTTTTTGCTGTCAACTTTCGGCAGCACCAGAATCTGATCGCCTGCTTTAACGCTGCCCTGGCCTTTAAACTCCACCAGCCCGTTGGCATGTACCACCGCGATGCGTTTGTCATTTGCACGCTCTGTAAAGCCACCGGCCCAGGCGACATAATCCTCAAGACTGGCCTGTGGGTTATAGACCACCGCCTGCGGCATCAGCACTTCCCCGCCTACCTGAATCAGGTCGGTTTTGTTAGGAATAACAATCTGATCGCCTTGTTCCAGCTGAATATTGGCGATAACGCCATTGTCGGCGACCACCACTTTCCCGAGGGGCTGAACCTGGCGGGCTTTGTTCACAAACTGCATGATCAGTTCAGCTTCTTTCGCCCTGATGGAGGCTTCTCCATCTGAACTGGCGGGTGCGGTGAATGCACTGCGTTCCAGTTGATTGAGCGATTCATCAAGCATATCTTTTTGCCGCGCCGCGACACTTTTACGCATGATGTAAATGGACCCGTAGTCAGCCAGTTGAGGATCGATGGGAATATGGTCAAGTAAATCATGCAGTTTGGTCTGCTTACGCACGGTGAAAAAGGACGGACCAAGGTAGCTTCCCACTACCTGCACATCATAAATCTGGGCATGGGTATCGTCGTTAAACAGTACCTTGTCGCCATCCTGTAACTGGAAAGCGGCAAAATCTTTATAGGGCAGATAAACCGAGAACGGGCCGCCGGGGCGATCGCCAATGATCCCGACATGGCTCACTTTGGAAAGCGGGCGTGCGTAATAGGCCAGCTCCTCACCCTGCGTATTCTGCTGTTTTAACTCGAAACGGAAGGGGTTGCGGACTTTACCCGCGACATTGATCATCGCGCCCTGAGGCTCAACCAGGATCACATCCTGATCTTTTAATGCCAGTTTTGGCATTTTGCCTTGCTGCATAAAGTCGTAAAGGTCGATTTTTTGGATCACAGTACCCTGGCGTAGTACCTTGATTTGACGATAACTACCTCGTTCAGAATCGATACCCCCCGCCCGTTTGAGAAAATAGAGCACACTGTCGGATGCCTGGCCCGCATACTGGCCAGGACGAATAACCGGGCCTGTCACATAGACGCTGACCGGCGTGGAGGTTAACAGGTTGACGTAAATATTGACGTTGTTGGTAAAGACTTCGCCAATTTTCTCTGTCACCAGGTCATTAACCTGACCGGCATGCACCCCCTGAACATGGATTGGGCCAACATCAGGAATAAAAATATTCCCTTGATTATCGACGGTGACCACGCTGGAAAAATTAACCGCACCCCAGATCCAGATATTCAGTTTATCGCCTGGCGCGATCAGATAGTTGTCGTTCAGGCCATCGCTGCGTTCCGTTTCATAACCGCCGGCAAACAGGTTCGCGCCGTACGGGGGAGGCAGACCCGCTTCTGATTGCGGCAGCAGTTTACGAACATCACTTTCACCAGGTAACAGCAGGCCTTGCCGGTTTTGTTGCGTGAAGCTACCTACGGTGGAACTGGCGTTGGGCTGGCCTTCAAGCTGCACTCGCTGGGATTCGGTAGTACCTCCTGAAAGGTTGTAGCCTGCTGATTTGTCCGCAGGCGGCGTTGTCGTCTGCGGCGTGGCAGCCAGGGAGGAACAGGTTATCGTGGCAAGAAAAAGGGCCGTAGCCAGACGATAATGGTTTGTCATCTTCAAGGTAGCGATCCTCATTGTGATTGACCCGAATAAAGGCCGCTAAGGGAAGCCTGCTCCAGTTGAGGTATCAGATACCATTGATCTGCAATCTTGCATGCAGCGCTGCGTTGTGAGCGCCCCTGGGGGGTGTTTACCAGGAGTTCAGTACATTCACGACCCAGGGCAGAGATATAGCGCTGTCCCAGCACGAGAACACCTCCGGCCGTACTCAGGGATGCCCCCTGGTGCAGGGTATTGAGTGCCTGTTGCTGGCTTGCAGGCATGGGCGTCAGTTCAGTTTTTGTCGTCGGGCTCACAAGGGCGCGCGACGCATCGACTTGCTTTGGCTGATGTGAACAGCCAGCAAGGAGTACAACCAGGGATAACGCCTGGAGGGGGGCGATATAGTTCATAGTTCAATCGTTCTCACGGAAACTGACGGTAGGGCGATATGAATGATTTACTGCGGCTTAATGAGCAAAATTTAAGGGTGACCTGGTTAGTCCTGATGCTCACGCACGGTCGCCAGTACCATCACCACCAGACCATAGAAAAGGCACAACAGCACCGCAATGGTGGCAAGGTTGTACAGGCGTCGCGGGTATTCAGACTCTTCGGCCTGGCTTGGCTGGCTGACCACCAACAGGTGCTTGATTTTGCGATAAGCTTCGATTCTGGCTTGTTCAAGACTGGTGAGGCCGGTTTTGTAAACATCAACAGCCAGTTTCGCCTGCACCTGCACCGACATATACTCGGCGGTGACTTCATTGAGCGATTGCGCCTGATTTCCTGTCAGTCGCTCTTTTTCCTGGGCAATCTGGGTTTTTAACGCCGCAATGCCATCTTTGACGGTCACCACATCGGGGGCATTGGGGTTCATAAAGATTTCCAGACGTTTGAGCTCGGCCTGCTGACGCACCAATTGGGCTTCAAGCTCAGAGAGCACCCCCTGCATGGCGCCGCTGGTAATTTCCGGGCTCAGAATTTGATGTTGATGTTGAAAGGCCAGCACCTTCTCCTGCTCTGCCAGCAGACGCTGATAGCCCTGACTGACCTCTTTTTCAACAAACGCCAGCTGTTCGGAAGCGACCTGGCGGCTCAGCCGGTTAATAAAGTCTTCGCCCTCTTTCAGCATCAGGGCCACCGCTTTTTGGGTATAGGCCGGATCAAAGGTTTGCAGCTGCAGGGTCAGTACGCCAGAAAGCTCATCAAGAGTGATCGTCAGGTGGTCGCGGTAATACTGCAGAAACTCTTCACGGGTCGCGCCGCTGGCGAGCCGCGACAGCAGGTCTGCTTTGTCGCTCTGGAAATGGTCTTTGATCGCCAGTTCTTTATCGAGGATTTGCAGCATATCCCACGATTTGAGGTATTCCTGGATAACCAGTATATCCTGGTGATTGCTGCCTCCCAGCCCCAGCATGGAAAGTGCATCGGGCATCATTTTTACCTGGTCAGCCTGTTTGATGATAAGGCTCGCCTGGCTGACATAGCGGTCGCTGGCGATAACGCAGTAATAGAGGGCTGCCAGCAGAAAACACCCCACCACCCAGAGGAAACTGCCGAGTCGGACAGCTTTTTTCCACGAATAGGTCGCAACCCTGAATCCTCTGGAGTCAACCAGAAACAGTCTGGGGTCACGCTTGAGTTTACGCAGTTTGCGGCTGACAGGCGCCAGCAAGGGAAATTCTTTCATAGTCACTATAAGTACGCAGTTAAATGGCGGCTGATTACAACGTGGTGTAACGGGCGATGGCCTCTTCGATATCCGGGTAGAGCGTCAGTTCCCCTTGATGCAGCAGGATTCCCATGTCGCACTGCCTGCGCAGGGTACCCATGTCGTGGGAGACCATGATCAGGTTGGCGCTCTGCTGCTTCTGTTCAAAGACGTCATTGCACTTCTTTTTAAAGCGGGCATCCCCGACGGCGGTGATCTCGTCAATCAGGTAAGTGTCAAATTCAAAGGCCATGCTGACGGCAAAAGAAAATTTCGACTTCATGCCACTGGAGTAATTCTTGATTGGCAGCTCGAAGGCCTGGTCGATTTCCGAGAAGGCTTTGACCCACTCTTCCACCGGCCGGGTGTCATAGATACCGTGAATGCGGCAGATAAAGCGAGTATTCTCCCGTCCGGTCATGCTCCCCTGAAAGCCGCCACTGAGTGCCAGCGGCCAGGAAACCCGGTTGTGGCGAACAATCTTGCCCCGGCTGGGCATATCCATCCCCCCCAGCAGGCGCAACAGGGTCGATTTACCGGCGCCATTAGCGCCGAGAATGGCAATGTTCCGGTCGGCGGGCAGCGTGAAGGCGACTTCCTTTAGCACATACTGGCGACCGAATCGGGTCGGGTAGTACTTTGAGACGTTTTGCAGTTCAATCATGGTTTAGCTGGCAACCAGACGGTGGCGGCTGAGACGATAGGCGCTTGCCGCAAGCGTCAGTGTAATAAGGGTAAAACCTGCAAGGTATGACCAGCTTCCCCCGGCGGTCCGAAAGTCGCTGATCCAGCCGGTGCGGATCAGCTCCAGGGCATGAACCACCGGGTTCCACAACAGCAGATGCTGGTAATCCTGGGGCACACTCGCCAGCGGAAAAAACACCGCAGAAATAAACAACATGGGGCGCATCAAAAGGGGGAGGATTTTATCGGCCTCTTTGACCAGGGTGGCAAGAATGCAGAAGATCATCCCCACCGCAAAGCTCAACATCATCAGCAGGAAATAGCCTGCCAGAACGGCCAGCGGATCGGCAGGCAGCACATCAAAACCGAGCCATAACATTCCGGTGATCAGCACCACTGCCACCAGCACCCCCACCATGATCTCCAGGACAAGTCGTGAGAAGAGGGTGGCAAAGGGCGTCACCTGGCGATAGCAAAACAGCCCCCGGTTGCCGGAGACGGCGGATTGTAGTCGTGATACCGAATTTTGAAACATCAGAAAGGGCAGATAACCTGATGCAATAAAAACCGGGGCTTCTGCACCACCGAATCCATGGCGCTGGCGGACACCGAAAATAATACAAAAAACGGAGATTGCGATTAAGGGGTCAAGAATTACCCATGCATAGCCCATGCGATAGGTACCAAAGCGCGTTTTTAATTCGCGCATCAACAGACCAAAGGTGACATCCCTTAATACAGTTAGCGAGCTACGTGATGTTTGTGCAATCATAAGTTCAGTTAAAGAAATTAGCCATCCCGACTGAAAATAATAGGTTGTCTATAACCCGTAATAGTGTGGTCGGGAATCGAGTATGGAGTGCCTGTCATCATGAATTTGTTTATTGCATGACTGTAAGAACAATCACGCTGTCATTATGAAACTTGCGCGTCATTGTTCTGAAATGTTTAATTTTGAATTTTTTTGCTGTAACTTCAATGTAATGTGGTTGTTTTTTAGACATAGCTACCGCACAAACTATGCAATTTTTAACCGAAAACATGTCGATTAAGAATTTCATAATTATTTAGGATTTGTTTTTTTTGATGTCTAAAATATTTTTATTTGTTTCTGAGTGCCACGACTTGTGGATATTTATTTTTAATCACAAGTGTATATTTTACAGTAGGCATCATGGTGTGAAATCGGTATTTTTGTTTAATTTTAAAATCGCAGGATAACTTCAAATGAAACCACCTGAGGGTGTTTCCTGTTAGTACCTTATTGATGAAACATATCCGATGAGTTCATTTAAAGAAGCAGGTGAGAATGCGTTTTTGAGAATTCGTTACTTTCAGAAAGGCACCTCGTACATCACTTTTAAGCGATGACCGGACAAAAAAAAGATGAATGCTATCGTAGCAAAGCACTATCCGGGGATGACTGTAGCGAGATGAAGAGATCAGGGAGGTAATTCCTTACCTGACCCAAATTGCATCCAAAGAAAAAGGAGTCAGACGATTTCTCATCTAACTCCTTGTTTTATTTGGTGGCCCCTGTTGGGTTTGAACCAACGACCAAGCGATTATGAGTCGCCTGCTCTAACCACTGAGCTAAGGGGCCGTGGCGAGGAATTATAATGGAACTACTGCAAGCAATCCAGCGTAAAGCGCATGGTTGCTGTTTTTATAAACAATGTGTTTTCAATCCTTTATACTCACCGCACGCGTAATCAAAACAGGAACTGTCATGATCCACGATATCCTGACCTCGGGGCTGCGGGTGGTGTTCTGCGGTATCAACCCGGGCAAGTCTTCGGCACACACTGGCTTTCATTTTGCACATCCGGGGAACCGCTTCTGGAAGGTCATTCACCAGGCCGGGTTTACCGACCGACAGCTGAAGCCGGAAGAGGAGCAGCATTTGCTGGATACCCGCTGCGGAATAACCATGCTGGTGGAGCGACCGACGGTGCAGGCGAGCGAGGTCGCGCTGCATGAGCTGCGTAGCGGCGGGCGGGGGCTGATTAAGAAAATAGAGGACTACCAACCTGCGGCGCTGGCGGTGCTGGGCAAGCAGGCGTTTGAGCAGGCGTTCAGTCAGCGCGGCGCGCAGTGGGGAAAACAGCAGGTGGCCATCGGCGCAACGCAGGTCTGGGTGCTGCCGAACCCCAGCGGTCTAAACCGCGCGTCGCTGGAGAGCCTGGTAGCGGCTTATCAGGAGCTGGATGAGGCGCTGGCGGTGAGAGGGCTGTAGTTTTTCTGCGGGCATAAAAAAGCTCCCCGAAGGGAGCTTTTGCTTTTTTAAGACCTTAGTCGTCCAGGAAGCTACGCAGCACTTCAGAGCGGCTCGGGTGGCGCAGTTTACGCAGCGCCTTCGCTTCGATCTGACGGATACGCTCGCGGGTAACGTCAAACTGTTTACCCACTTCTTCCAGCGTGTGATCGGTGTTCATATCGATACCGAAACGCATACGCAGGACTTTCGCTTCACGGGCAGTGAGACCCGCCAGCACATCGTGCGTCGCCGCACGCAGGCTTTCGGTGGTCGCAGAATCCAGCGGCAGCTCGAGGGTGGTATCCTCGATGAAGTCTCCCAGATGCGAATCTTCATCGTCGCCGATCGGCGTTTCCATGGAGATAGGCTCTTTGGCGATTTTCAGCACTTTACGGATCTTGTCTTCCGGCATCAGCATGCGCTCGGCCAGCTCTTCCGGCGTCGGCTCGCGGCCCATTTCCTGCAGCATCTGGCGGGAGATACGGTTGAGCTTGTTGATGGTCTCAATCATATGCACCGGAATACGGATGGTGCGCGCCTGGTCTGCGATAGAACGGGTAATCGCCTGGCGGATCCACCAGGTTGCGTAGGTGGAGAACTTATAGCCGCGACGGTATTCGAACTTATCAACCGCTTTCATCAGGCCGATGTTGCCTTCCTGAATCAGGTCGAGGAATTGCAGACCGCGGTTGGTGTATTTCTTGGCGATAGAAATAACCAGACGCAGGTTCGCTTCCACCATCTCTTTCTTCGCACGGCGGGCTTTCGCTTCGCCGATGGACATACGACGGTTGATGTCTTTAACCTGCTCAATGGTCAGGCCGGTCTCTTCTTCAATCTGCTGCAGTTTTTGCAGACCGCGCTGAACGTCTTCTTTCACGTCGTTCAGTTTTTCAGACCACGGCTTGTTCATCGCCACGGCCGCGTTGAACCAGGTTTCGCTGGTCTCGTTACCGGTGAACAGGGTGATGAAGTTTTTCTTCGGCATTTTGCACTGCTCAACGCACAACTTCATGATGATACGTTCCTGAATACGAACGCGCTCCATCATGGTACGCATGCTGTTGACCAGATAATCGAACTGTTTCGGCACCAGACGGAACTGCTTGAACACCTCGGAAAGCTTCAGGATCTCTTCCTGAGCAACAGCGTGGCTGCGGCCTTTGGCTTTGATGGTGTCTCGCGTCACTTCATACTGGGTGCGCAGCTCGGCGAATTTCTCGCGGGCCAGTTCCGGATCGATGCTGTTGTCGTCGTCGCTGGAATCGCTGTCGCCGTCTTCGTCTTCATCTTCTTCATCGTCGTCATCCATCTCTTCCTGAGACAGTTCGGAGCCGACGTGCGTGGCGGTAGGCGCCATGTCTTCTTCGGCGTTCGGATCGACAAAACCGGTGATCAGGTCGGAAAGACGAGCTTCAGCCGCTTCAACGCGGTCATACTGCTCAAGCAGGTAGGTGATCGCTTCCGGGTATTCGGCAACGGAGCACTGTACCTGGTTGATGCCATCTTCAATACGTTTGGCGATATCGATTTCGCCTTCGCGGGTCAGCAGTTCAACGGTGCCCATTTCACGCATATACATGCGTACCGGGTCGGTGGTGCGCCCGATTTCAGATTCAACGCTGGAAAGCACCTGTGCGGCAGCTTCTTCCGCATCTTCGTCCGTGTTGTTTGATGTTTCAGCGAGCAGCAGGTCATCGGCATCCGGTGCTTCTTCCATCACCTGAATGCCCATGTCGTTGATCATTTGGATGATGTCTTCGATCTGATCGGAGTCGACGATATCTTCCGGCAGATGGTCATTGACCTCGGCATAGGTCAGATAGCCTTGCTCCTTACCACGGGTGACAAGAAGCTTAAGCTGTGACTGCGGGTTTTGCTCCATAAGACGGTATCCACACTTAATTCGTTTGATTGGTGTCGGTCGGCGAAACGAACCGCCAACTTTTAAAACGAGGGCTAATTTATATTTATGCCGCTGCGCCTCATGCGGCTGTCGGGGGCTTCCCGATCGATATTCGGCACTTAAGCCGTTAAATTCACTTTTTGGCCAGTTCCTGGCTAATGGTCCAGAGTTCCCGGCGTTCTTCGTTGCTCAAACCATGTGTGCGATCGCGGGCGATGAGCTCTTCCTGTCGCAGTTCAAGCATCGAATCAAACATATGATTGAGCGAGTCGGTGAACGTTTTCTCAGCAATCTCTTTATCTGCTATATCGTCCCACATCGACAATTTTTCAAGGGTCGCGGCCGCTTTTGTACCGCGGTACTGCTCCAGCAACTGCCCGGTTGTCAGGCCCGGCTGCGCTAAGCAGGAATTCACCAGCTCGCTAAACAGGGTCAGGCCCGCCATTTTTTCCGGGTCAAGACCGGTCAGCGGAGGTACCAGAGCGGCCAGCTCCGGGTTTTGCACCAGTAACCCTATCAGTATACGCATGGTTGTGCGTTTTAGCTGTGGAACGGGGCGGGGCGTGCTGTTTTCCGCCAGCTTTGGCATTAAACGTTCAAGCTGCGCGTCGTCGAGAATGCCCAGTTTGTTCCCCAGCTCCTGGCGCAAATAAATGCGCAACGTTTCACCCGGCACCTGGCCGATAAGCGGCAGCGCCAGCGTACTCAACTGCGCGCGCCCGTCCGGGGTACTCAAATCAACCTGCGGCATCAGGCTGTTAAACAAAAACGTGGAGAGCGGCTGAGCCTGCTCCATCCGCGCTTCGAACGCCGCCTTGCCCTCTTTACGCACCAGCGTATCCGGGTCTTCGCCGTCAGGCAGAAACATAAAGCGTAGCTGGCGCCCGTCCGTCATGTACGGTAATGCGGTTTCCAGCGCTCGCCAGGCGGCTTCTCGTCCGGCGCGGTCGCCGTCATAGCAGCAGATGACGTTATTGGTCACCCTGAACAACAGCTGGATGTGGTCAGCGGTCGTAGAGGTCCCCAGCGATGCGACGGCATAGTTAATGTCGTACTGCGCCAGCGCCACCACATCCATATAGCCTTCGACCACCAACAGCCGCTGCGGTTCTGCTATCGCCTGCTGCGCTTCATAAAGGCCATACAACTGGCGGCCCTTATGGAAAATGTCCGTTTCCGGAGAGTTGAGGTATTTCGGCAGGGCATCGCCCAGCACGCGACCGCCAAACCCAATCACCCGGCCACGTTTATCGCGAATGGGGAACATCACCCGCTCGCGGAAACGGTCGTAACTGCGTCCCTGATCGTTGGTCACCAACATGCCCGCATCAATCAATGACTGGCGGTTTTCGGGGTTGGCGCCAAAACGCTTTAATACGTTATCCCAGCCGGGCGGGGCATAGCCGATCGCGAATCGGGATATGACCTCGCTGCTTAAACCGCGCTTTGTCAGGTACTGACGCGCCGGTTCGGCGGCAGGGTGATTCAGGGATTGTTGGTAAAACGCATTCAGACCATCCATCAGTTGATAGAGATTTTGCCGCTGATGGCGCTCTATCTGGCTGGGTCCGCTACCTGCTTCAAACGGCACGTCGAGGTTGTGCATGGCCGCCAGCTCTTCGACAGTTTCGACGAACTCGAGCTTGTCGTAGTTCATCAGAAAGTCGATGGCGTTGCCGTGCGCACCGCAGCCGAAGCAGTGGTAAAACTGTTTTTCACCGTTGACGGTGAACGAGGGAGTTTTTTCGTTATGGAAGGGACAACACGCGTGCCAGTTTTTGCCCTGTTTTTTTAGCTTCACCCGCGCGTCGATCAGATCGACGATATCGGTTCTCGCCAGCAGGTCATTGATAAAAACACGTGGAATACGTCCGGCCATAAGCCCCTGTTTTTTGATGACTCGTAAACGAAAATAAGCCGCGCATTCCTTCCGGAAGCACGGCCTTTACAGCTAGAACTCAGTCTGAATTGAGGACTGATGCCCTCAACAGATTAGTACAGACGAGTGCGGCGTGCGTTTTCGCGAGCCAGTTTCTTCGCGTGACGTTTCACAGCAGAAGCTTTAGCGCGCTTACGTTCGGTAGTCGGTTTTTCATAGAACTCACGACGACGAACTTCAGCCAGAACACCTGCTTTCTCGCAGGAACGCTTGAAGCGACGCAGTGCTACGTCGAACGGCTCGTTTTCACGTACTTTAATTACCGGCATGTAACTCTCACCTTTATAAATTCGGTTTGCCGCTGGCATCAACGCCAGCTTATTTCAAAATGGTGCGGAATTTTACTGCAACTACTGTTGCTTTGTAAAGCACCAATGCCGTCTTTGAACGGGACTTTTGTAAGGGAGCAGAGTATACATGAAGTCGGGTCCCAGGGTATACATCCATCCGCATTCGCCCTACACTGCGCGGTATTGAAACGAGGTAAAACGAACCATGCGTGTACTGGGAATCGAAACATCCTGCGATGAAACCGGCATTGCGATTTACGACGATGCACAAGGGCTTTTAGCCAACCAACTGTATAGTCAGGTGAAATTACATGCTGACTACGGCGGCGTGGTGCCGGAGCTGGCCTCCCGCGACCATGTTCGCAAGACCGTCCCGCTGATTCAGGCGGCGTTAAAAGAAGCGGGGCTGAGCGCCAAAGATATCGATGCCGTGGCGTATACCGCAGGCCCGGGTCTGGTTGGCGCGCTGTTGGTCGGCGCGACCGTCGGACGCTCGCTGGCGTTCGCCTGGAACGTCCCGGCGATTCCGGTTCACCATATGGAAGGCCACCTGCTGGCGCCGATGCTGGAAGATAATCCGCCGGAATACCCGTTTGTGGCGCTGCTGGTGTCCGGCGGTCATACCCAACTGATTAGCGTCACCGGGATTGGCGAGTACGAACTGCTGGGTGAATCGATTGACGATGCGGCCGGTGAAGCCTTCGATAAAACGGCGAAGCTACTGGGTCTTGATTACCCCGGCGGCCCGATGCTTTCTAAGCTTGCCTCGCAGGGCACGGCGGGACGCTTCGTGTTCCCCCGCCCGATGACTGACCGTCCGGGGCTGGATTTCAGCTTCTCTGGGCTGAAAACCTTTGCGGCGAATACCATTCGCGACAACGGCACCGACGAGCAAACCCGCGCCGACATCGCCCGCGCGTTTGAAGATGCGGTAGTGGATACGCTGATGATCAAATGTCGCCGCGCGCTGGATCAAACCGGTTTTAAACGCCTGGTGATGGCGGGGGGCGTTAGCGCCAACCGTACGCTGCGCGCCAGGCTGGCGGAGATGATGCAAAAACGCCACGGCGAGGTGTTCTACGCCCGTCCTGAGTTTTGCACCGATAATGGCGCGATGATCGCCTATGCCGGGATGGTGCGCCTGAAAGCGGGCGCCCGCGCTGATCTTGGCGTGACCGTACGTCCGCGCTGGCCGCTGGCGGAGCTGCCTGCGGCTTAATTCAGTCTTTGGGAGGGCTGGACGTCGGCTTCGGCTTGCGTTTCAGCTTCGACCAGATCTTCGTCTCCTGGCGACGCCATAAGCGCTGAATATTGTCATGATGGCGCAGCAGGATAAGGCAGGAGAGCATCGACACCGGAAAGGTGTACTGCGGCTTGAACCACCAGACGTAAAACGGCGCCACCAGGGCGCTGACGATAGCGCCGAGCGACGAATAGCCGCTCAGCAGAATGGTCAGCAGCCAGGTACCGGCCATGACGCCAGTGAGATCCCAGCCGATGGGCGCAATGGCGCCGAAAGCGGTAGCGACCCCTTTACCGCCGCGAAAGCCGAAGAACACCGGCCAGATGTGGCCCAGGCAGGCGGCAATGGCGACCATGCCCAACCAAAAGGGCGTCAGCCCGAGGGCATAGGCGCCCCAGGTCGGCAACATTCCCTTCAGAATGTCGAATATCAGTACCGCTACGGCTGCTCCTTTGCCGCCAATTCGTAAAACGTTGGTCGCCCCGGGGTTGCCGGAACCGCTATCGCGTGGGTCAGGCAGACCGGCGATGCGGCAGACCAGAATGGCGCTGGATATTGAGCCGCAAAGGTAGGCGAGGAGAACCATTCCAGGCGCGATTGCACTCATAACGCTGTTCCGTTTTGAAAATGAATCTGTATTCTCTGCATTTGTGGATAATACGCATATTTTGCCGGAAGTGGTATCCGGCCAGGGCAAAAAGCAGGCAGGTCGTGATGGATATTGTATTTATAGAGCAACTTTCGGTCATCACCACGATTGGTGTTTACGACTGGGAACAGACCATCGAGCAGAAGCTGGTGTTCGATATCGAAATGGCGTGGGACAACCGCAAAGCCGCCGGTAGCGATGATGTCGCCGACTGTCTGAGCTATGCGGATATCAGCGAGGCGGTCGTCAGTCATGTCGAAGGCGCGCGTTTCGCGCTGGTGGAACGTGTGGCGGAAGAGGTCGCGGCGCTGCTGCTGGCGCGCTTCTCATCACCGTGGGTGCGCATTAAGGTCAGCAAACCGGGCGCCGTGGCGCGCGCGGCAAACGTCGGGGTGATCATCGAGCGTGGCCAAAATCTGAAAGAAAACCAATAACGTCATCATTGTTAAACCAACATCGTGTAAACCGGTCTTATCTCCGGACTCATTCATGTGGTTTTTTTATCTTTCTTAGGGGTTTATTTGATGGGTGATATGCATTCGCTGCTGGTGGCGGCAATACTGGGTGTTGTCGAAGGGCTGACGGAGTTTTTACCGGTGTCCAGTACCGGGCACATGATCATCGTAGGCCATTTGCTGGGGTTTGAAGGCGAAACGGCCAAGACGTTTGAAGTGGTTATCCAGCTCGGGTCGATTCTGGCCGTGGTGGTGATGTTCTGGCGTCGCCTGTTTGGGCTTATCGGCATTCATTTTGGCCGCCCGCCGGTGCATGAGGGCGAAGGCAAGGGGCGTCTGTCACTCATTCATGTGCTGCTGGCGATGTTTCCAGCGGTGGTGCTGGGGCTGGTGCTCCATGATGCGATAAAAGCGCTGTTTAACCCGGTTAATGTGATGTATGCCCTGGTGGTGGGCGGCGTGCTGCTGATTGTGGCGGAAGTGCTGAAACCGAAAGTGCCGCGGGCGAAAGGACTGGACGACATGACCTGGGGCCAGGCGTTTCTTATTGGTTGCTTTCAGTGTCTGGCGCTGTGGCCGGGGTTTTCCCGCTCAGGGGCGACCATTGCGGGCGGGATGCTTCTCGGCGTCAGCCGCTATGCGGCGGCGGAGTTCTCGTTCCTGCTGGCGGTACCGATGATGATGGGCGCCACGGCGCTGGATCTCTACAAGAGTATAGGGTTCCTGACCACCGCCGATATCCCGATGTTTGCCGTCGGCTTTATCACCGCGTTTATCGTGGCGCTGTTTGCGATTAAAACGTTCCTGCACATCATCAAACGCATCACCTTTATCCCCTTCGCCATTTATCGCTTCATCGTGGCGGCGGCGGTGTACGCGGTCTTTATGTAACCGGCGGACAACGCTGGTCTTTCCATTGCGCGACGGCCTGAATGCGCCGTCGCGTTAACTCCTCCCGGACCTCCGCGCCTTTAAACCCGGCGTCGATCACCGCTTTGGTCGGTACCGCTTTCGCCATTTCCCAGGCTTCGCGCAGTAAACGTCCCTGCGGGTAATCGCAGGCTTCAAAACCGGTGCGCCCGCGCACGTCGGCTTCGCTGGTCAGCGCGATTTGCTCCACGCGCTGCGGCTTGCGCCAGGCGTCGATGGAATCAAACAGCTTCACGATAGTGGCTGGCTTGAGGATCGGAAAGGTGTGGATCAGATCGTGAAATTCGGCGACAAGCTTTGCCAGGTCGCGAATCTCATTGGGCACCCGCAGTCGTGCGCAAAGCTGTTCAACCAGCTTAACGCCCGCCGGGCCGTGGCCGTGGTGGCGCGGCCAGAACGCTTTTGGCGTCAGCCCCTTGCCGAGGTCGTGGCACAGCGTGGCGAACCGGACGTCGACGGCCGGTGACAGCATCGCGGCCTGGGTGAGCGTCATTAGCGTATGCACACCGGTGTCGATTTCCGGGTGCCATTTCGCTGGCGCGGGGACGCCATACAACGCATCCACTTCCGGGAACAACACTTTCAGCGCGCCGCAGTCGCGAAGCGTCTGAAAATAGACCTGCGGGTTGCGGGTGGTGAGCGCGCTTTCAGTCTCTTTCCACACGCGCTCCGGCGTCAGGTGCGCCAGCTCTCCGGCGGCGGTCATGTCGCGCATTAGCGTCATTGTTTCGTCGGCAATGCGAAAGCTCAGATGGGCATAACGTGCGGCGAAGCGCGCCACGCGCAGCACGCGCAGCGGGTCTTCGCTGAATGCCGGGGAGACGTGACGCAGCAGGCGGTTTTGCAGGTCCTGTTGGCCGCCATAGGGGTCGATGACCGTGCCGTCGTCGTCCTGAGCCAGGGCGTTGACAGTCAGGTCGCGGCGCAGTAAGTCCTGCTCCAGCGTGACGTCGGGGGCGGCATAACAGGTAAAGCCGGTATAGCCCGACCCGGATTTCCGTTCGGTTCGGGCAAGCGCGTACTCTTCGCGGCTAACCGGATGCAGAAAAACAGGAAAATCGCGGCCTACCTGCTGGTAGCCCGCGTCGAGCATTTGCTGCGGCGTGGCGCCGACGACGACCCAATCTCTGTCTTTGACCGGCAGGCCTAACAACGCATCACGAACCGCACCACCGACCAAAAAACGCTTCACGCTGCACACCCTCTCATTCTGATAATCCGCACAACGGGATGATACGAAAGTATAGAGGAGAAGGCGACGCGAAATTAGCTCATCCAGCGGTCTTTGCGCTTACGGCTCGGCACCAGATGCGGCAGCACCAGGCCCAGAATCAGGCCGACGCCGAGCACGCCGCCGCCGTAGATAAACCACTGCATGATGATGGTGCGCTGTTTGTCGTCAAGCTGCAGGTTGGCGGCGTTGACCTTTTTCTGGGCAACGATCAGCTCGTTTTTCAGCTTCTGGTTTTCATCCTTCAGGCCATTAATCACGCCGTCGCTCTGCGCGACTTTTTTCTGCATATCCGCTGTGCGCTGGTTCCAGGTGGTGTCGATATTGTTCAGCTTATCGGTCAGGGTTTTGACCTGGTTTTCCAGATCCGGCACGCGGGTTTTCAGGCTTGGTGTGGTGCTCAGCTCTTTCAGCGGGATCCACGAGGTGCGGCCGCTGCTGTCGCGTACCTGACCATACTGGGTGCTGTCGTTAGTTTGCAGCAGGCTGACTTCTTCACCCGCGTTGACCGTGCCGACAAGGCGATAGTTATCACCTGGACCGCTGCGTACCCAGGTGTTCAGTTCGTCTGAAACGTAACGTTTCTCTTCGGCATGAGCCAGTCCGGAAACGCTAAGCGCAAGTAAAGTTAATCCAATCAGTCGTAATTTAGGCATCAGGTCATCGTTTTTGTCATAAAAGTGGAACGATAGTAGTGGCATCAGTCTGACGAAGCCAGACATTCTACGGCAATCGGAATCTTCCAGGAGGTGATTGCATGGTCTTTTGCCGCGAAATACACTCTACTGACAAAAAAGATGCGCGTAAGTTCGCGACAACCCGCAATCCCGCCAACGCAACCATAAGAAATCAGTGATGGATCAGGAAATCGAATTAAAGTTTATTGTGCGACACGACGGCGTTGAGACGCTACGCCAGCATCTCAACACGCTGTGCGCTGAACATATTCCTCCTGCGCAGCTACTCAATATTTATTATGAAACGGCCGACAGCTGGCTGCGCCGCCATGACATGGGGCTGCGCATCCGCGGCCACAACGGTCAGTATGAAATGACGATGAAAATCGCCGGCCGGGTGGTGGGCGGGCTGCATCAGCGTCCGGAATACAATATCGCGCTGGACAAGCCTGAGCTGGCGCTGGAGAAGCTGCCTGTCGAGGTGTGGCCCGACGGCGTGCTGCCTGCCGGGCTCAGCGAACAGGTCAACCCGCTGTTTAGCACCGATTTCCACCGTGAAAAATGGCTGGTGCAGCAGGGGGAGAGCCGTATCGAAATCGCGCTGGATCTCGGCGAGGTCAACGCGGGCGCGCATCACGAACCCATCTGCGAGCTGGAGCTTGAGCTACTGAGCGGGCACGTTGACGACGTGCTGGCGCTGTCGGCGCAACTGCTCAGCCTCGGCGTGCTGCGTCAGGGAAGCCTGAGCAAAGCGGCGCGGGGCTACCATCTGGCGCAGGGCAATGCGGCGCGTCAGGTTAAACCGGCGGTCCTCAGCGGCGACGATAACGCGGCGCTTGAAGCGGCGCTGGCGCACTGGCAGTACCATGAAGAGCTATGGCTGCGCGGCAACGCGGCGGCAAAAGCGCAGGTATTGCTGGCCATCCAGGCCATTCAGGCCATTGTCGCCCGGCGCGATGCGCAGGCAGGCGAGCGTTTTGCGCTGGTGGCGACGCAGGCCACGGCGGCGGATGACGCTGCTGCGGTCGCCTATAATCCGCAGGTCGCTCAGGCGAAGCTGCAGCTCACGACCTGGTTGGTATCAGGACACTAACGCATACGAGGCTTCCCCATGACGCCGCTTTCTTCGCAGTTACAGCAGCACTGGCAGACGGTTGTTGAGCGCCTGCCCGACGATGTTACGCCGCACACGCTGAGCGCCGACGCACAGGCGGTGCTGGCGTTTAGCGAGTTTGTACAGCACAGCCTCACGGCCCATCCTGACTGGCTGGAGGCGCTGGAGAAGGTGCCGCCGCAGGCCGACGAATGGCAGCATTACGCCGCATGGCTGCAGGCGAAGCTTGCCGACGTCAGCGATGAAACCAGCCTGATGCGCGAGCTGCGCCTGTTCCGCCGCCATATGATGGTGCGTATCGCCTGGGCGCAGACGCTGGCGCTGCACCCGACCGAAAGCAGCCTTCAGCAGCTCAGCGAACTGGCGCAGACCCTGATTGTCGCCGCGCGAGACTGGCTGTATGACGCCTGCTGCCGGGAGTGGGGGACGCCCTGCAACGCCCGCGGCGAAGCGCAGCCGCTGCTGATCCTCGGGATGGGCAAGCTCGGCGGCGGCGAGCTTAACTTTTCCTCCGATATCGACCTGATTTTCGCCTGGCCCGAGCATGGCTCAACCCAGGGCGGGCGTCGTGAGTTGGATAACGCGCAGTTCTTTACCCGTATGGGGCAGCGGCTGATCAAAGTGCTCGATCAGCCCACCATGGATGGTTTTGTCTATCGCGTGGATATGCGTTTACGTCCCTTTGGCGACAGCGGTCCGCTGGTGCTGAGCTTTGCGGCGCTGGAGGATTATTACCAGGAGCAGGGGCGCGACTGGGAGCGCTACGCGATGGTAAAAGCCAGAATCATGGGCGACAACGACGGCGCTTATGCGGACGAGCTGCGGGCGATGCTGCGGCCGTTCGTGTTCCGTCGCTATATCGACTTCAGCGTGATCCAGTCGCTGCGCAGCATGAAGGGGATGATCTCCCGTGAAGTGCGCCGTCGCGGCCTGAAGGACAATATCAAACTGGGCGCGGGCGGGATCCGCGAAATTGAATTTATCGTGCAGGTCTTCCAGTTGATCCGCGGCGGGCGCGAGCCGACGTTGCAGGGACGTTCGCTGCTGCCGACGCTGGAAGCCATCAACGCGCTGCACCTGCTGCCGGAGGGCGACGCCGGGCACCTGCGCGAGGCGTACCTGTTCCTGCGCCGCCTGGAAAACCTGCTGCAAAGCATCAACGACGAGCAGACGCAGACCCTGCCGGAAGACGCGCTGAACCGCGCGCGCCTGGCGTGGGGCATGGGCTTTGCCGACTGGGCGGGCATGTATGAGCATCTCACCGCGCAGATGGCGCAGGTGCGGCGGATTTTCGACGAGCTTATCGGCGATGACGACGACGCCTCGCAGGATGAGCAGCTTTCCGAACACTGGCGCGAGCTGTGGCAGGACGCGTTGCAGGAAGACGATACTACGCCGGTACTGGCGCATCTGACCGACGATGCGCGCCGCCAGGTGCTCTCTCTGGTGGCCGAATTCCGTAAAGAGCTGGATAAACGCACCATCGGGCCGCGTGGTCGCCAGGTGCTGGACTCCCTGATGCCGCACCTGCTGAGCGAAGTGTGCAGCCGCGACGATGCGCCAGTGCCGCTGGCGCGCATCATGCCGCTGCTGACCGGCATCATCACCCGCACCACCTACCTTGAACTGCTGAGCGAATTTCCGGGGGCGTTAAAGCACCTGATTCGCCTGTGCGCCGCGTCGCCGATGGTGGCAAGCCAGCTTGCGCGCTACCCGCTGCTGCTCGATGAACTGCTCGACCCGAACACGCTTTATCAACCGACGGCGATGGACGCCTATCGGGACGAGCTGCGCCAGTACCTGCTGCGCGTGCCGGAAGAAGATGAAGAGCAACAGCTGGAAGCGCTGCGCCAGTTTAAGCAGGCGCAATTGCTGCGCGTGGCGGCGGCGGATATCGCCGGAACGCTGCCGGTGATGAAAGTGAGCGATCACTTAACCTGGCTTGCGGAGGCGATCATCGACGCGGTGGTACAGCTGGCGTGGACGCAGATGGTAGCCCGCTACGGGCAGCCTCGCCATCTGGGCGAACGTCAGGGCCGTGGGTTCGCCGTCGTCGGTTACGGCAAACTCGGCGGCTGGGAACTGGGCTACAGCTCGGATCTGGATCTGGTGTTTTTGCACGACTGCCCGGCGGACGTGATGACCGACGGCGAGCGGGAAATCGACGGCCGTCAGTTCTACTTACGTCTGGCGCAACGCATCATTCACCTGTTCAGCACCCGCACTTCCTCGGGCATTCTGTACGAAGTAGACGCTCGCTTACGTCCCTCCGGCGCGGCCGGTATGCTGGTGACAACTGCCGACGCATTTGCCGATTATCAGCAGCACGAAGCATGGACCTGGGAGCATCAGGCGCTGGTGCGCGCCCGCGTCGTGTACGGCGACCCGCAGTTGCAAACCCAGTTCGACGCCATACGTCGCACCATCATGACCGTGGCGCGCGACGGCGGCAAATTGCAGACCGACGTCCGGGAGATGCGCGAGAAAATGCGCGCGCACCTCGGCAATAAACACCGGGACCGTTTCGACATTAAGGCCGATGAAGGCGGGATCACCGATATTGAGTTCATTACCCAGTATCTGGTGCTGCGCTATGCGCACGATAAGCCGAAGCTGACCCGCTGGTCGGATAATGTGCGCATTCTTGAGCTGCTGGCGCAAAACGACATTATGGACGAGCAGGAGTCCCTGATGCTGACCCGCGCCTACACCACGCTTCGCGACGCGCTGCACCATCTGGCGTTGCAGGAAGAGGCGGGACACGTGTCGCCTGACGCCTTCAGCGCGGAACGCCAGCACGTGACGGCGAGCTGGCAGAAGTGGCTGGTTACGCCCTGAAATGTGCTATTATCGCGCGCAATTGATGAATCTTTCTGGAGTCAGGAATGAAAGTTACGCTGCCAGCGTTTGAACGTGCAGGTGTTATGGTGGTCGGTGATGTGATGCTGGATCGCTACTGGTACGGTCCGACAAGCCGCATTTCGCCGGAAGCGCCCGTCCCGGTCGTCAAAGTGGATACCATTGAAGAACGCCCTGGCGGCGCGGCTAACGTGGCGATGAACATCGCCTCGCTTGGCGCTCACTCTCGTCTGGTCGGTCTGACCGGTATTGACGACGCCGCGCGCGCGCTCAGCAAAGCGCTGGCGGACGTCAACGTGAAGTGTGACTTTGTCTCTGTGCCGACGCACCCGACCATCACCAAGCTGCGCGTGCTGTCGCGTAACCAGCAGTTGATTCGTCTGGATTTCGAAGAAGGCTTTGCGGGCGTTGACCCGCAGCCGATGCATGAGCGTATTCAGCAGGCGCTGGGCCACATTGGCGCGCTGGTGCTGTCGGACTACGCCAAGGGCGCGCTGACCAGCGTACAGACCATGATCCAGCTGGCGCGCAACGCGGGCGTCCCGGTGCTGATCGACCCGAAAGGCACTGATTTTGAACGTTATCGCGGTGCGACGCTGCTGACCCCGAACTTGTCTGAATTCGAAGCGGTCGCCGGTAAGTGCAAAGACGAAGCGGAAATCGTCGAACGCGGCATGAAGGTGATTGCGGATTACGAACTCTCCGCGCTACTGGTCACCCGCTCAGAGCAGGGGATGACGCTGCTGCAGCCGGGGAAAGCGGCGCTGCATATGCCGACTCAGGCGCAGGAAGTGTATGACGTCACCGGCGCTGGCGATACAGTGATCGGCGTGCTGGCCGCGACCCTGGCGGCGGGAAACAGCCTGGAAGAAGCCTGCTATTTCGCCAATGCGGCGGCGGGCGTGGTCGTCGGGAAACTGGGGACATCCACCGTTTCGCCTGTTGAGCTGGAAAACGCGGTGCGCGGTCGTGCCGATACCGGTTTTGGCGTGATGAGCGAAGAGGAGCTCAAGCAGGCGGTGCTGGCGGCGCGCAAGCGCGGTGAGAAGGTGGTGATGACCAACGGCGTATTCGATATTCTGCACGCCGGGCACGTCTCCTATCTTGCCAATGCGCGCAGGCTGGGCGATCGGCTGATCGTGGCGGTCAACAGCGATGCCTCCACCAAACGCCTCAAAGGCGAAACCCGCCCGGTTAACCCGCTCGACCAGCGCATGATCGTGCTCGGGGCGCTGGAATCCGTCGACTGGGTGGTCTCTTTTGAAGAGGATACCCCGCAGCGTCTGATCGCCGGGATCCTGCCGGACCTGCTGGTAAAAGGCGGCGACTATAAGCCGGATGAGATCGCGGGCAGCAAAGAGGTGTGGGCCAACGGCGGCGAGGTGATGGTGCTGAACTTTGAAGATGGTTGTTCAACCACCAACATCATTAAGCGTATTCAGAAGGATAGCGGCAAGTAATTTGCCTTTTATGCCCGGTAAGCGCAACGCCGCCGGGCACTATGGATTCAGGTTATTCCTTCTCCCCGGAGGTTGAACTCCGGCTTTCCAGTTCGCTCAGACGCTGTTCGAGCAGCGCCAGCTTTTCACGGGTGCGCAGCAGCACCTGCGTCTGCACGTCGAACTCTTCACGACTCACCAGGTCAAGGCGGGTCAGTTGAGATTGCAGCACCTGGCGGATTTTCTTTTCGACATCGTCGCCGAGGTCGCGAAGGCCTTTCGGCATCGACTCGTGGACCTGGCGTGCAATCTGCTCAATTTTCTTCGGGTCAATCATTATCGTTTCTCTGATCTGCTCGTTTTACCGATTATTGTAGTGCCTTATGTACAGGCTATAAACCAGAAATGTTTGAAGTTCGTACCATTACGGCCATTGCCGGAGATAGTCATTAGCGTTATAGTTATCTCGCTTATTCTCAGGGCGGGGCGAAATTCCCCACCGGCGGTAAATCAGTGAACGCTGAAAGCCCGCGAGCGCTTTGGGTTTCGACTCAAAGGTCAGCAGATCCGGTGAAATTCCGGGGCCGACGGTTAAAGTCCGGATGGGAGAGAGTAACGATTCAGTCGGGCAACGGCCCGCTCGCGTTATTTTTTTAGCCGCTTAACGGCGCTCCTAAGACTGCCCTGATTCTGGTAACCATAATGTTAATGAGGTTTTTTTACCATGAATCAGACGCTACTTTCCTCTTTTGGCACTGCTTTTGAACGTGTAGAACACGCATTAGACGCACTTCGCGAAGGTCGCGGCGTGATGGTGCTTGACGATGAAAACCGTGAAAATGAAGGCGATATGATTTTCGCCGCTGAAAACATGACCGTTGAGCAGATGGCGCTGACTATCCGTCACGGTAGCGGTATCGTGTGCCTGTGTATCACCGAAGACCGTCGCAAGCAGCTTGAGCTGCCGATGATGGTGGAAAACAACACCAGTGCGTTCGGTACGGGGTTCACCGTCACGATTGAAGCCGCCCACGGCGTGACGACCGGCGTTTCCGCCGCTGACCGTATCACGACGGTACGCGCCGCCATTGCCGATGGCGCGAAGCCGTCAGACCTGCACCGTCCTGGCCACGTTTTCCCGTTGCGTGCGCAGGCGGGCGGCGTATTGACCCGCGGCGGCCACACCGAAGCGACTATCGACCTGGTGACGCTTGCCGGTTTCAAACCTGCGGGTGTGCTGTGTGAGCTGACCAACGACGACGGCACCATGGCGCGCGCGCCGCAGTGCATCGCGTTTGCCCGTCAGCACAATATGCCGGTGGTGACGATTGAAGACCTGGTGACTTACCGCCAAAAGCATGAACGTAAGGCCAGCTAAGCGGCGTTATAATCGCACGCGCTATAAAGAAAGCCGGGACATTCCCGGCTTTTTGCGTCTAGTGATAGTTTATTTTGACGATCACGTCTTTGCTAAATGGCCCCATGGTCAGCGTGCTGCCGGGTTTTCTCGTTAACTCTGCGATGTAATCGTGAGTGACGGTCGCTGCCGCCTGGCCGGGGATGTAGGTGGCGAACGTCTGGTACTGGTTATAGTCAATATCGCCGCCCGTGGTTTTATCGGTGATGCGCATCAGCAACCCGTTGTTCATATCCAGATGCTTACTGTCATAGAGCGTATCATCGGTATAGAAACTGGTGGAAACGTCGAACTGCTCCGTACAACCTGCGCTGGCGTCCCGGATGGTGGAGACGCTAAACGGCGCCTGGCTGGGGCGGGTGGGAATCGAGTTTTCGAACACCTGGCCGAAATCGACAATCTGGTTTTCCGGGTAAATACGGATGTCGACAGAGCAGTCGAGAAAATCGATGTGATCCAGACCGTCAATGTAGTAGCGCAGGTTTTTGGCGTTGCTTAACAGGTTAGCGCCGCCCTCACCGTCAAACTGCAGCACGTTTACTTTGCCCAAATCCCAGGTGATGTCGGTCGTCGGCATTGCTTTCAGTTTGACGTACAGGCGAAAGCGCGCATTGAACGTGATGTCTTTTTGCAGTGTGCTGCCGTTACAGACAGGGTCGTGCCAGATTCCGGCGTAATAGGGCTCATATTTATCCAGACAAGCTCGGGTATCAATGCCTTCGCCATTGATTTCATGGTCGACGCCGTTATAGGTTACGCCAAAGGTCAGATATGGGTTATTAAGTACATCATCACTGTTGAAGGCAGCGAGTTTTATCCAGGCAAAGATATCTTCCGTCTGGTTGTTTTGAGACCATCCGGAAGCGTTGTCGCAATAGACCGTCACGTTGATATCCGGGCTTTCCCACACTTTTTGTCCTGGAGGAGTATTGGCCGGTATCGTAAAGGTAGGGAGTGTTGCCGTCATGGCGGTTGCTCCACCTTTCGCGTTTTGATAGCAATCCACCGCAAAAGCAGAAAAGTGACAAAAGAACGCCAGCGCCGCCAGCAGGCGAATCATCTTCAGCATGGTTTACCCCTTCTTTGCCGGTGTGCTCTGACAGACCGCCTGCACCGAGTTACAGCTCACCTTGAACATATCAAGCCCGCCGTAATCGCCGACATAGCCAATCTGGAACTGCGCAGGCAGGTTTTTCAGGTTTTCGCTTGCCTGAGCAAATGGCGCCACCATGATGCTTTCCGCACCAGGCATCAGCGTTTTGCCGTTGGTGCCGAGGTAGCCGACCGTGATGTGGTAAGGCGTCGGGTTGTTGAGCGAAATCCCGCTGGCGGTACGCGAGACAGTGACTTTTTCCAGCGGAATAAACTGTCCTTCTTTGAGCCCGATCGCTTTCGGGCGGAAAAACAGCTTCAGACGGCTTTGCATCGCAATTTGCATAATGTTTTTCCCTTCAGCTCTGGGCGGAATTTCGCGCATGTTGTAGTAGAACAGCGTTTCCCGATCCTGTGGCAGTTGGGCGAGCGTGGCCTGGCTCATCAGGCGAACCTGTACCTGTTCGTCCGGTTCAATGCGTACCATCGGGGGGAGGGGGGAAATATAATCACGCGTTTTTTTGCCGTTGACGTCTTCAATCCACGACTGCGCCAGATAAGGTTCCGTTTTGCTCTGGTTGGTTAAGCGCACGGAAACGCTTTTATCGGACGCGTTGAACACGATGCGCGTTTTGTCGGGAGAAACGGTGGCGTGGGCGATGCCGCACACCCCGAGCAGGCATAAAAGTCCTTTTGTGATTACTGCGTGTTTCATAGTGTTCATCCTGAATTAATGTACTGTTTTGCATGGCAAAATAATGGCTTTATCGCCAATGTTGCTTTGGTTGGGCGGGGTGACCTCACACACCGTGTTCGCCCAGCTCAACTGCAGCGTGCTGTTTTCCTGAACGCCGCTGAGGTAGACAAAGCCCTCTTCTGCGACCAACCCGACCTCTTTGCCCGATGTCTTATCGATGACACTCACCCCAAGCGGTGGGAAGTGACCGTCCTGCATGCGGACCACACCGACAATCTGATAGCCGGTGGTGGCATTCAGTTTGGCGTAGCCAATCGCGCCCTGGGTCAGGGTGGTGCGAATCACGGAATTATCGATATCCACGCCATCAGGGAGTTTGTTGGCGTTCACACGCAGGGTGGTGGTGGTGTAATTCGATAGCGAGGGAACGACGGTGACCCCCATCGCGTTAGTGACGGCGCGGTTAGAGTTCACTTCGACGCCGGAGACGCCGTTAGCATCAATCATCATGCGCGCGTTATCGCCAGGGCTGTAGTCGTGGAAGGCCATACCGTGGCGGGTGGCGGTAAAGGAGCCGTTCCAGCCTGCGGTGATGGAGCGATACTGATTGGGTTGCATACTGCCATTGAGATTCAGACGGCCATACGGCGAGTAGTGCTGATAGCTGCCGCGCAGCGACGGTTCACCGTCACGGATATCGTCTTGTGTTGCCGAGGCCGAAAGGTTCCAGGTGTTGTTGCGATCCGACGAGTCGTAGTAAGAGACCATCTGCGAGGTGTCGCCACCGCCGGTCTTCTGCATGCTGTAGGTGAGATTTCGGCTCTGCTGCAACGGAAGCGATAAGGAGAAATAATACTGATTCTCTTCATCGTTATCCCAGTTAACACGGCTTATCGCCAGCGATGCGGAGATGCCTTTGAAATCGCCGAGATCAAAGTTTCGACTGAGCGACAGCGAGTAGTTGGTGTTGCTGCTGCTATCCCAATAGGTATTGCGGGTGATATTAAGATAAGCGTTCAGCGCCAGCGCATCGAAATACTGGTTTAAGGAGATGACATAACTCTCTTTTTCGTTGTCCGTGCTGTCATCGCCATTGCGTGAGGAGAGGTACTCACTCATAGAGACGTATTCTTTATCCGAGAAGCGGTAACCGGCGAAGGTGACCTGGCTGCCGGTGGATTCGAAGCGTTTAGCGTAGTTCGCGCGATAGCTGTAGCCGCGCTGGGTGTCGTGATTATCCTGACGCAGGTTGGCCTGCGCGCTGGTGACATCGAAAGAGAGCGAACCGTATTCATTGAGGTTGAAGCCGACGCCCGCCGTGGCGGCCTGGTAATCATCGGCGGTAAACATGCCGCCGCCGTACAGGGAGACGTCGTTCAGCCAGCCCCACGACGCTTCGCCGGTCCAGAACAACGGGTTATTAATGTCGTTATGCCCTACCGAGGTCGGTTTGCCCATGGAGGTTTTATAGCGAAGCTGCCCTTTGCGAGTCAGGAATGGAATTGAGGCGGAACCCACCTGAAAGGTGCTCTTACGGCCATCCTCTTCTTCCACGGTGACATCGAGCTGTCCCTGGAATGTCTGGCCTAAATCCGAAATCGTGAACGGGCCTGGCGCGACCGTCGTCTGGTACAGCGTACGGCCGCTTTGGGATACGGTGACTTTGGCGTTGGTCTGCGCGATACCGGTGATTTGCGGCGCATAGCCCTGCAAATCCGGTGGTAGCATGCTGTCATCACTCTCCAGCGACGCGCCGGTAAAGTGGAAGGTATCGTATAAATCGGAACTCAGGTCATACTGCCCCATCGTGAATTTTGACGACAGGGAGGGAATCGGTCGGTACAGATAGGTACGCGCCAGATTGCTGTCACGGCTGGTGGAATGCCCGTTGGTAAAGTACTCGTTGTACTGGTAATCCGTACGCAAACGCCACGCCCCCAGGTTAAAACCCAGCGTACCGTAGGCGCTCAGGTTCTGCGTACTTTCACCGCTATCCGGATTATATTGGTTGGCGTAAAGGTTGTAGTCCAGAATCAGCCCGGCGATGCCGTTGTCCCAATATTCCGGCGGCGTCCAGTTTTTGGCCTGGTATTTCATCCATGCCTGTGGAACCGCGAGCGTCAGCACCATCGTGGATTTGTTCAGATTGATGGCAAGTTCAGGATAATGGCTGAGATCGACACACGCGGCCTCCCCTGAGGTCGACAGTTTTTCAATAAAGCCCGGGTTGAGGCCAAACTCAGTGAGATGTTGTTTTGTCAGGCACAGCTGTGAACCGCTCTCATTGTCGGCTTTGAGCCATTCCAGCGTCCATGTATGCGGCAACGTATTTTTATTCACGGTAACTCGAACCAGATATTTCCCGGGCGGAATATACCCCTTTTTCTCGAACTGGGAGATGTCGATATTTGAACGATCTTCTACGTCGATCATATCCGTATTAAATTCAACGGCAAATGCGGGTGACGTGAAGACCGCAATATAGCATGCGGAACGAAGGGCGTTTTTTATTAAAAGGGACAGTTGATTAGGTTGGCGGTTTTTTCTTTTGCACATAAAAATCCGTTTCTTTTAATAAATAAGGCCCAGTAAGCCGATGAATCCTTCACCGGCTTTGGATTATTTACGGAGGAATCGACGAATCGCGGATTATTTATAATCCAGCACGTAGTTCGCCTGAGCATTCACATTACCCGGGGTCGCATCTTTCGCCAGAGATTCCATGCGTGCCTGGAAGTCCAGTTCCTGATAGGCGTTGGTGGTGTTGAACGCGACAGTAACCGGGGTACCCAGAACCACTTTATTGCTGCCGGAATCTAACAGGCGCACGCCAACGCCAGTTGCGCCGCCGACGTTACCTTCGTAGTTGTTTTTCATCAGACTGGTATCGGTAGAGTCAACGCCAGTAGAGGTGAAGGTGATTTTCACTTTATCGATAGTGGTAGTCGTACCTGAGACAGTGGTGCTCAGAATACAATCTTGCAGGTGGATGGTAACGGGCACAGGCAGGGAGTTTTGTCCACTGTTCAGCACGCTATCGGCAACTTCACCGAGGTTGATAGTCTGGTCTTCATCGCCTGGCGCAATAGAGCACGGCGCGCTAATCACTTCGCCGGTGAAGGTGATTTTGCCTGAACCCTGGTTTGCTGTGTCATCAGCAGAGGCGTTAAATGAAGCGCCAGCCATCAGCGCTGCTGTAGCAACAGCCAGCAATGTCTTATTGAACATGTATATAATCCTTTATAACTTTAAAATTAAGTTGTCACGTAAAGAGCTACCATTCCATGCCGGAATGGCAGTTCTTGTCATATTTATTGCAGGGTGGAATATATCACCCGAATTTCTGATTAATTTGTTAGATTTTTTTACTTCATATTTAAGTTTTTCTTCATATATTTTTATGGTGGATGATATGATCAAAAAACAAAACGTTATGCGTGACGGCAAAAATGGGTGTAACAATAAGCCGGGAGGGCGCTATGCGGGGATTGCGGCGCGAAATTGAGTTCACAGTTTTTTACTTTAAATATTTAATTAATATTTATTTAGTGATGGCTGTGTTGCAAAAATTTCCGTTTTATTAAATTCATGAATGAAATCTATGGGTCGGGCCAGTGATTTTTTTCGCTTGTGGCGCATGGCGTCACAACCATTGTTCGAAAAATAATCTAATATTCAAATTTACTGATGATCTCCATCACGGTTATCCGAGTTTCTCTGCACTGGAAAGGGCGTAATCTGGTGCCAAGAATCTGATACCTCTTGTAAGGAAATCCTTATGTCTGCTCCTCGTATGCCCGCACTGTTTGTCGGCCACGGTAGCCCGATGAACGTACTGGAAGATAACGTTTATACCCGCGCCTGGCGTCATCTCGGCGATACATTGCCGCGTCCGAAAGCGATTGTGGCCGTTTCTGCGCACTGGTTTACGCACGGCACCGGGGTGACGGC
>NZ_JAFAGS010000164.1 GCF_019237635.1 Pluralibacter sp. | reverse complement strand
GATCTGCATCGATCCGATGCGATCGGAGACAGTGGATTTCTTCGGCGACGCCATGGAGTGGGTGGCGCCGCACATGGGCACCGACGTGGCGCTGATGCTGGGCATCGCCCATACCCTGGTGGAACACGGCTGGCACGACAGCGCGTTTCTGGAACGCTGCGCCACCGGCTATGATGAGTTTGCCCGCTACCTCACCGGCGAGGGCGACGGCGTGGCGAAAACCGCCGAATGGGCGGCTGATATTTGCGGGATACGTGCGGATAAAATCCGCGAACTGGCGCAATTATTCCATGAAAATACGACCATGCTGATGTCCGGGTGGGGTATGCAGCGCCAGCAATTCGGCGAGCAAAAACACTGGATGCTGGTGACGCTCGCCGCCATGCTGGGACAAATCGGTACGCCGGGCGGCGGCTTTGGCCTCTCTTACCACTTCGCCAATGGCGGCAACCCGACGCGCCGCGCGGCGGTGCTGGCCTCCATGCAGGGCAGCGTGGCGGGCGGTGTGGATGCGGTGGATAAAATCCCGGTGGCGCGCATTGTGGAAGCGCTGGAAAACCCAGGCGCGCCGTACCAGCATAACGGTATGGATCGCCATTTCCCGGATATCCGCTTTATCTGGTGGGCTGGCGGCGCGAACTTCACCCATCATCAGGATACTAACCGCCTGATCCGCGCCTGGCAGAAGCCGGAACTTATCGTGATTTCCGAATGCTTCTGGACGGCGGCGGCGCATCATGCGGATATCGTCCTGCCCGCCACCACGTCGTTTGAACGTAATGATTTAACCATGACCGGCGATTACAGCAACCAGCACCTGGTGCCGATGAAGCGGGTAGTGGCGCCACGCGATGAGGCCCGTGACGACTTCGACGTGTTTGCTGACCTCAGCGAACGCTGGGAGGCGGGCGGTCGCGAGCGTTTCACGGAGGGCAAAAGCGACCTGCAATGGCTGGAGGCGTTCTACCAGATTGCCGGACAGCGCGGCGCCAGCCAGCAGGTGACGCTGCCGCCGTTTAGCGCGTTCTGGCAGGCCAATCAGCTGATCGAGATGCCGCCGAGCGAGCAGAACGCGCAGTTTGTCCGTTTCGCCGCGTTTCGCGCCGACCCGCAGGCGAATCCCCTGAAAACCGACAGTGGTAAAATCGAGATTTACTCCCGGCGTATCGCCGGATATGGCTATGCCGACTGCCCGGGCCACCCAACGTGGCTGGCGCCGGACGAGTGGCACGGCAACGCCCAGGCGGAGCAACTGCAACTCCTTTCCGCCCATCCGGCGCATCGTCTGCACAGCCAGCTTAACGCGACGTCGCTGCGTGAGCAGTACGCGGTGGCCGGCCGTGAGCCGCTGACGTTGCATCCGGACGACGCGCGGGCGCGCAATATCGCCGATGGTGACCTGGTGCGGGTCTGGAACCTGCGCGGGCAGGTGCTGGCTGGCGCGGTTGTCAGCGACGGGATTCGCCCTGGGGTGATTTGCCTGCACGAAGGGGCATGGCCGGACCTCGACCCGCAGGCCGGGGGGATTTGTAAAAACGGCGCGGTCAACGTGCTGACCAACGATCTCCCCAGCTCGCGGCTGGGGAATGGCTGCGCCGGGAATACAGCGCTGGTGTGGCTGGAGAAATACCGTGGGCCGTCGCTGACGCTTACGGCGTTTGATCCGCCTGCCAGTGCATAATCCAGGTCGGCTGGCCGGTTTCTTCCTGCCATGCGCTGTCTTCAATACGAAAGCCCTGCGCATGGTAGAAGTTCACCGCCCGGCTGTTTTTCTGGTACACCTCCAGACTGAGAACCGGATAAAACTGTCGGGCGTAGTTCAGCAGCGCCCTGCCTATCCCCTGGCCCAGGGCGTCCGGCGCAACGAACAGCGCGCCGACGAACCGGGATTCCAGAATGCTGATAAAGCCTTTAATTTCCCCTTCGTTTTCCCAGACCCAGGTTTGCGCGGCGGGCAGATAGACATCCCGCACGATGGCCTCGCTCTCCCGCCAGTACAGCTCCTCAATAAAGGGATGCGCGAAGATAGTGCTGTCCATCCACAGCTTCAGCAGCGGGGCGGTATCGTTACTTTGCCATTTGTGGATCATCATGACCTCCCGGATGGCAGAAACACCCTGTAATGTGGTCATTCACCAGCCCGCAAGCCTGCATAAAGGAGTAGCAAATGGTGGAACCGACAAACTTGAAGCCACGTTTTTTCAGGGCTTTTGACAGGGCATCGGAAGCCGGGGTGGTGGTCGGAATTTCCGCCAGGCTGGCCGCGTGCGTCAACTGCGGTTGGTGGTCGACGAACGACCAGACAAAGTCGGGAAACGCTTCGCCGTTGGCTTCCATCGCCAGAAAGGCGCGGGCGTTGTTGATAATGGCCTGAATTTTACCGCGATGGCGGATGATCCCGGCATCCTGCACCAGCCGCTCCACATCGGCCTCCTGCATCGCCGCCACTTTCTGTGGGTCGAACTGATGGAAGGCGCTACGATAGTTTTCGCGCTTTTTCAGTACGGTTATCCAGGAAAGACCGGCCTGCTGCCCCTCAAGGCAGATCATCTCAAACAGCTTTTGCTTATCGTACTGGGGGACGCCCCATTCATTATCGTGATACGCAATGTAGAGCGGGTCCTGACTCACCCAACCGCAACGTTCCATCTGATTCTCCCAACTTTACTGATAATGATAAGAAAATGCGCAACCTGGCTTGACGGTAGATAGAAAGCGATAATAGTTATTAAATAAAGCAATGCCGTAAAAATCATAACAACATCGACGGGTCTGGCGCTCTCTGGAGTCGCAATAATGATAATCAAGAAATGCACTGGCTTGCAGGGCTGGCTTTGCGCAGGCCCGGCGATTTTGTGGATGTCATGCGTCACATCCTCATTGGCCTGGCAACAGGAATATACCGTTACTGATGGTCAAAGTAATACGGCGGAACGCTATACCTGGGATAGCGATCACCAACCGCGTTACGATGACATTCTGGCCGAACGCATCAGCGCCTCGCAAATGCAGCCGGGCGTTGTCACGAATTCCCCCGATGAGACGCCGCTCAGCGCCGTCCGTACATGGAGCGTGGGCGTGAATTTTCCCATCACTGATACCCTCACCACCGGCCCGGTCGCCAGCTGGCATTATGACGGTTCTGCGACCGCCATCTGGAATGATTTCGGTGACAGCGGCGGGACGACGGCGTTAACCGACCCGATGTGGCACGCCAGCGTCAGCACCCTTGGCTGGCGCGTGGATGCCGTGCCGCTGTGGGGTGTCCACCCCTGGGCGCAAATTAGCTATAACCAGCAGTTTGGCGAGAATCAGTGGAAGCTGCAGTCGGGGCTTAACCGCGTCCCCACGTCGACGCAGGACGGCAACTGGTTTGATGTGACGCTGGGGGCCGATATTCTGCTGAATCAACATTTAGCGGCCTACGCCACGCTGTCGCAATCGGACAATATGATGACCGGTGAGAACACGCTCTATATTATGGGGATTAACGCCCGTTTTTAGCCTCTTTGTTTTTCATTGATGAAACATTATATTTACGTTTGAAGTACACAATTGATGCATTTCGTGTCGATAGTGAGCACTAACTTTAGTGCATTCTCTTTTTTGTCCAGGTCATTCATTCCCGCCTCAGTGCATTTCATTCCGTACTGGCTGCATTTCATGCCTTTTTTGCCCAACGATAAACCGTGCTTCGCTATCGTTAGCAGCAGTTAATTTCATAAAGGCACATCTGCTATGAACGCTGAAACCCGTCACTCTACCCGCTGGCTTACGCTTATCGGCACTATCATTACGCAATTCGCGCTGGGTTCGGTTTACACCTGGAGCCTGTTCAACGGCGCGCTGTCGGAAAAACTGGGCGCGCCGGTAAGCCAGGTCGCCTTCTCGTTTGGTCTGTTGAGCCTCGGTCTGGCGCTGTCATCGTCGGTGGCCGGTAAGCTGCAGGAACGTTTCGGCGTGAAGCGCGTGACGATTGCCTCCGGCATCCTGCTTGGCGTCGGCTTCTTCCTGACGGCGCATGCCAATAGCCTGATGATGCTGTGGCTGAGTGCCGGCGTGCTGGTGGGCCTGGCGGATGGCGCGGGCTACCTGCTGACGCTGTCGAACTGCGTGAAGTGGTTCCCGGAGCGTAAGGGGCTGATCTCCGCCTTCTCCATTGGCGCCTACGGTCTTGGCAGCCTGGGCTTTAAGTTTATCGACAGTCACCTGCTGGAAAGCGTCGGCCTGGAAAGCACCTTTACTATCTGGGGTGCTATCGTACTGGTGATGATCGTATTCGGCGCCATGCTGATGAAAGATGCGCCGAACCAGGCGGTGAAAACGGTCAACGGCGTCGTGGAGAACGACTACACGCTGGCGCAGTCCATGCGTAAACCGCAGTACTGGATGCTGGCGGTGATATTCCTGACGGCGTGCATGAGCGGTCTGTATGTGATCGGCGTGGCGAAGGATATCGCGCAGGGGATGGTGCATCTTGATGCCCTGACGGCGGCCAATGCGGTCACCGTGATTTCCATCGCTAACCTGAGTGGCCGCCTGGTGCTGGGGATCCTCTCCGACAAAATCGCCCGTATTCGTGTGATTACCATCGGTCAGGTGATTTCACTGATTGGTATGGCGGCACTGCTGTTCGCACCGCTCAATGCGCTGGGCTTCTTCGCGGCGATTGCCTGTGTGGCCTTTAACTTCGGCGGTACGATTACCGTGTTCCCGTCGCTGGTGAGCGAATTCTTCGGCCTGAACAACCTGGCGAAAAACTATGGCGTGATTTATTTGGGCTTCGGTATCGGCAGCATCTGCGGCTCGATTATCGCCTCGCTGTTCGGCGGCTTTTATGTCACCTTCTGTGTCATCTTTGCGCTGTTGATCCTCTCTCTGGCGCTGTCTACCACCATTCGCCAGCCGCAGCGCGTGGTGCTGCAACAGGCGCATGCCTGATACGGTTATCGCGATTCTCGTGCAGTAAATAACCTCGGTCGGGGCAAGTATTTACAAAAATGCTTGCCCCGATCACATTTCGTGTTGCTACTTTTCCCATCCCCTGTGGTCTACTTCTTCGCGCTTGTAGACCTTTCTGATTAACGGTCATTTACGCTTCATTTAGCCTGCCATGGTCTTTTTGCACCATTGGCTGGTTTTTTTTATTTCCCTTTTACCAGGGTTGCTTGCAATGAAATATGTGACATCGCTGACCCAGCAGAAGCTGTGCTTCTTGCTGGCTGTTTACATTGGCTTGTTTATGAATTGTGCGGTTTATATCCGCCGTTTTGACGGATATGCACATCACTTTACCGCCTGGAAAGGAATCGCGGCGGTGATTGAACTTGCCGGAACGGTCCTCGTGACCTTCTTTTTACTTCGCCTGCTGTCGCTATTGGGACGCCGTGTCTGGCGGGTGCTGGCGACGCTGCTGGTGCTCATTTCCGCAGGTGCCAGCTACTATATGACCTTCCTGAACGTGGTGATCGGCTACGGTATTGTCGCCTCGGTGATGACCACGGACATCGACCTCTCAAAAGAGGTGGTGGGCTGGCGCTTTGTCGTCTGGCTGGTGGTGGTGAGCGTCATACCGCTTATCGGCATCTGGTGCAACCGGGGAGAAAATACGCTGCTGCGGCAGATGCGTACGCCGGGGCAGCGCCTGAAAAACGTGGTCGCGTTGGTGGTGATAGGCTTTCTGGTGTGGGGGCCGATTCGCCTGCTTGAGCAGCGGCAAAAACAGGTGGAGCGGACCTCCAAAGTGGATATGCCAAGCTATGGCGGCGTGATCGCTAATTCGTACCTGCCGTCCAACTGGATCTCCGCGCTGGGTCTTTACGCCTGGGCGCAGGTGGATGAATCGTCGGATAACAAGTCGTTGATTAACCCGGCGAAGCAGTTTACCTATGTTGCGCCGAAGGGGCTGGATGATACTTACGTGGTGTTCATCATCGGTGAAACAACGCGTTGGGATCACATGGGCATTCTCGGCTACGATCGCGATACCACGCCGCGGTTGGCCAAAGAGCAGAACCTGGTGGCGTTTCGCGGTTACTCCTGCGATACCGCGACCAAGCTGTCGCTGCGCTGCATGTTTGTGCGTCAGGGCGGCGTGGAAGATAACCCGCAGCGCACGCTGAAAGAGCAAAACGTGTTTGCGGTGCTGCACCAGCTGGGCTTTACCGGCGCGCTGTACGCGATGCAGAGCGAAATCTGGTTCTACAGCAACACCATGGCGAATAATATCGCCTACCGTGAGCAGATAGCCGCCGAGCCGCGCAACCGTGGGAAGAGCGTCGACGACATGCTGCTGGTCGATGAGATGAAGCAGTCGCTGAACGTCAATCCTGACGGCAAACATCTGATCATTCTGCACACCAAAGGGTCGCACTTTAACTACACTCAGCGCTATCCGCGCCGCTTTGCTCAGTGGAAGCCGGAGTGTACCGGGGTGGATGATAAATGCACAAAGGCGGAGATGATCAACTCCTTTGATAACTCCATTACCTATATTGATGACTTTATCTCTAACGTGCTGGATCTGGTGCGGGATAAGAAAGCGATTGTCTTCTACGCGTCCGATCACGGCGAGTCTATCAACGAGCGTCAGCACCTGCACGGCACGCCGCGTAAGATGGCGCCGCCGGAACAGTTTCGCGTACCGATGCTGGTATGGATGTCGGATAAATATCTGCAGGACCCGGCGCACGCGCAGTCTTTTTCCTG
>NZ_JAFAGS010000128.1 GCF_019237635.1 Pluralibacter sp. | reverse complement strand
TCATCCCGACGTTAAAAACCGGGAACCCCTTTTCACTGGCGACAGCGTTAAGTTCATTAAGGATGGTGGCGTTCTTGCCTGCCTGGCTGTTTTCCATCATCAGTGCAATTTTCATTCATTCTCTCCTGCATCGTTTCGCGGTAAAAGTAATTGCCTCATATTTTACGCCATGGAAAACATAGATTCAATTTTTATGAAATCAGGTTTTATAAACTAAAAAGGGAGTCACACTTTTGCCGTTGCGAAAACTGGCGCACGATCCAGCGGCTTTTCTCCGCATTGCTGGATGGCTGGCGCGGTACCATACTGCGATCAGCCATTTATGCCGAGTGAGCCATGAAAAAAACCCTCCCTGTCGCCATCGTACTCCTTCTTAGCGCCTGCACCGTTCACCGCCAGGCCAGCGTCAGCGATGTCGATGCCAACAGCGGTATCGTTCGCCTCAACTATGGCGAGGCGATACTGCAGTCCGCCACCACCGATAGCTACGTCGCCAACGGTATGGCCACCAGACAATGCCAGCAAATGGGTTATGCAACCGCATTCGCCTACGGCCAACCTGAAGCAACCTGCACAACGATAAGCGGTTCGCTGTGCCTCAATCACAACATCACCTTACAATACCAGTGCCGCGGGATGGCGGTGACGCCGATGACCAGCACCAATAGTTACTGGTAATTTTACAGCCGGTATATATTGCCGGCTGTAAATATAATTATTCTCATTTTATTATTTTAATAGCTGCAATGCGTGTTATTCCCATTTGCATTTAACACATTTTGTTTTTCATTTTACCTTTTGCAAATAAAACAATAACAAATTATAGTGACCCCTTAATTTCATCACCTTTTATTCTGGAGCACTATCATGCTGAAAGCTGAAATGATTGAAAAACTGAATGAGCAGATGAACCTTGAGCTTTATTCTTCCCTGCTTTATCAGCAGATGAGCGCATGGTGCAGCTACCACAGTTTTGAAGGTGCTGCCGCGTTTCTGCGCCGTCATGCGCAGGAAGAGATGACCCACATGCAGCGCCTGTTCGCCTACCTGAGCGATACCGGAAACCTGCCGCGGATTAATACGGTTCCCACGCCGTTTGCTGAATATGATTCTCTGGATGCGCTGTTCCGCTCCACCTATGAACATGAACAGTTAATTACCCAGAAAATAAATGAACTGGCGCACGTTGCCATGACCAGCCAGGATTATCCGACCTTTAATTTCCTGCAGTGGTACGTAGCCGAACAGCATGAAGAAGAGAAGCTGTTTAAATCTGTTATCGATAAGCTGACGCTGGCCGGTAAAAGCGGCGAGGGTCTTTATTTTATCGATAAAGAACTGTCGACCCTCGATACACAAAACTGATTTTCTCTGGGGCGGCATTTTTATGCCGCCCCGTTTAATGACGACAGATTTTTTCCTGCGTCGTCGTGAACCCTGCATCAACAGGGATAAATTTGCCTTTCCGCTGTAAAAAACCGACCAACTCTCCTGCCGACATATTTTCCGCCGAACAGGTATGAAACCGCGCTGCGGCCCCGAACTGCGCCACAATCGCCGCTTCCAGGCTTGCCACCGAGTAAGACTCCCCCGAGGCAATCATCATTTGCAATACCTCGTGACCATGAATTGAAGACATCTGCACCTCCGTAAATAAAAACCACCATAACATGCATCACAAATGCGCATTTTGCGCTGGCGCAGGTTTTATCACGCCACACGGTGTAAAGATATCATTACACAACCTGTAATTATGATTTGACGAAAACAGTGATTTAACATACTCTGCGCGGCATATTTTGTTGTGGTTATCCAATGAGACAGAGGGATCCGTGAAGAACCGCACCGTTGGTAGTATTTTAATCGTTGCCGGTACCACGATAGGCGCAGGGATGCTGGCAATGCCGCTGGCCTCCGCAGGCGTCGGTTTTGGTGTCACCCTGGCGTTACTGTTTTGTCTGTGGGCGCTGATGTGTTACACCGCCCTGCTGCTGCTGGAAGTATATCAGCACGTTCCTGCCGATACAGGGTTAGGGTCGCTTGCGCAGCGTTATCTTGGCCGTTACGGCCAGTGGGTGACCGGGTTCAGCATGCTTTTCTTGATGTATGCTCTGACGGCGGCCTACATCAGCGGCGCAGGTGAACTGCTTGCCTCAAGCCTGAACCAGTGGCTAAACGCCAGCTTATCGCCCGCCGCCGGGGTGTCTATCTTTACCGCCGTGGGCGGCGCGGTCATCTGCGTCGGCACGTTCCTCGTCGATCTGTTCAACCGCTTTCTTTTCAGCGCCAAGATTATCTTTCTGGTGGTTATGCTGGCGCTGCTACTGCCCCATATCCACCAGGCCAATCTGCTGACGCTGCCGCTACAGCAGGGGCTGGCGCTGTCGGCCATTCCGGTTATTTTTACCTCATTTGGCTTCCACGGCAGCGTGCCGAGCATTATCAGCTATATGAACGGCGACGTGCGTAAACTGCGCCGGGTGTTCGTGGTCGGCAGTTTTATTCCGCTGGTCGCCTACATTTTCTGGCAACTTGCGACGCTCGGCAGTATCGACTCGCCGGTGTTCAGCGCCCTGCTCAGCAATCATGCCGGACTCAACGGTCTGCTGCAGGCGATTCGCGAGGTCGTCGCCTCGCCGCACGTTGAGCTGGCGGTGCACCTTTTTGCCGATCTGGCGCTAGCCACCTCATTCCTCGGCGTAGCGCTGGGATTATTTGACTATCTGGCCGACCTGTTCCAGCGTAAAAATTCCGCGGGTGGACGCATGCAGACCGGGGTGATTACCTTTCTGCCGCCGCTGGCCTTCGCCCTGTTTTATCCGCAAGGATTCGTCATGGCGCTGGGATACGCGGGTGTCGCTCTCGCCGTACTGGCGCTGATCGTTCCGTCGCTGCTGGCGATGAAGAGCCGTCAATTGCATCCTGACACGGCATGGCGCGTCGCGGGGGGGAAACCGGCGCTCTGGCTGGTGTTATTTTGCGGTATTGCAGTGATTGCGATTCAGGCAGCCATCGCAACCGGACTGCTGCCTGCCGTCGGCTAAGTTGACGTGATAAAAGCAAACGGCCCCATCGCGGGGCCGTTTTTCATTTCAGGCAACAGTTTTTATATTTCTTACCGCTACCGCACGGACACGGATCGTTGCGCCCGACTTTGTTGTCATTTTTCACCGGCACCTTTACCGGCGCCGCCTGCGGGTTCGCCATCCAGTGCTGGTACAGCGACAGCGCCGCCGGAGTGATGGCGTCAACGCTTGCCACATACTCATCCGCAGAAAGCGCTTCCAGGCGCGGGAACTGCGCCTCATCGCCGTGCAGAGCAATGGCGTCAAGCGCGGGCTGCAGGTCAGCGGGAAGCGTTGACCAGTCGCACAGACCTACGCCGCGCATATAGCCGTAACACCACTCTTCGACGATCGTAATATCCTGCCCTTCTTCCTCGCGGGTGCCGAAAAGCGGCTCAAACTGATCCGGGTAATCGCTCAGACGCTCGGCCACATCGTCCATATGTTGAAGCGTCAGGTTAACAAAACGATCCCGCTCGCGATCGTTAGCCCAGCGCGGAACATGCTCCGCCCCGCCCCACAGCGACAGCAACCACTCCGCGGGTTCGATATCATAAGGCGCACAGAGAATTGCGGTGAGCATACCGTCGAGCTCGGAGACATCCATTATAGAATGGTCGTTGCCGTAGCGGGCCAGCACATCGTCCAGCCATTCGAGTTCACTTTCGTTAAGGGGTCCGGTTTTCATAAAACGTCTCAGTCAGGAGGTCAAACACGCCGCGATGATCGCATTTGCACGGATATAAAAGCAATGTTTGTACAAAAACAAAAAAACCACCCGAAGGTGGTTTCACGACACTGCTTATTGCTTTGATTATTCTGCTTTTTCCCACTGGTACCCGGAGCGGGACTTGAACCCGCACAGCGCGAACGCCGAGGGATTTTAAATCCCTTGTGTCTACCGATTCCACCATCCGGGCTCGGGAAGAAAGTGGAGGCGCGTTCCGGAGTCGAACCGGACTAGACGGATTTGCAATCCGCTACATAACCGCTTTGCTAACGCGCCAATTTGCTACTGCACCCGCAATTGCCGATGCTTTAAACTGGAGCGGGAAACGAGACTCGAACTCGCGACCCCGACCTTGGCAAGGTCGTGCTCTACCAACTGAGCTATTCCCGCATTGTCAGGTGACTTGTTTAATCACTTGATTTTATTACCGTCTGGCAATCTGTACTGCCGTTCGATGCGTTGCATTCTACTTACCTGGCGCACTGAGTCAACGATATTTTTCGCAACTCAGGATCGTTTGCTGAAATTTGCGGCGAAACGATCACTGATCAAGCAAATCACCACGCGCCGCGTTGAGATATTGGATCATCGACCACAGCGTCAGCACCGCCGCCACGAAGAACAGACCGATCCCCGCCCACTCAACCCAGGCGTTTGGACGCCACAGCATCCAGACCAGCGCCGTCATCTGCGCCGTGGTTTTGACTTTACCAATCCAGGAGACCGCCACACTGCTGCGCTTACCGAGCTCAGCCATCCACTCGCGCAGTGCGGAAATGATAATTTCACGGGCGATCATGGTGGCGGCTGGCAGCGTAACCCACCAACTGTGGTAGTGCTCCGCCACCAGCACCATCGCTATTGCCACCATCACCTTATCCGCGACCGGGTCGAGGAAGGCGCCAAAGCGGGTGCTCTGGTTCCAGCGACGCGCCAGATAGCCGTCAAACCAGTCTGTGACCGCAGCAATGAAGAAAATCAGCGCGCAGAGGAACGGCGCCCAGGTGAACGGGAGATAAAACGCCAGCACAAAAAACGGAATCAGGATGACGCGAAAAAGGGTAAGCAACGTAGGGATATTAAATTGCATGGCGACGGTAACTGTCTGTTGTCTGTGAATATTAGCCCTATGTTGCTACAGAGCCCCTAATGTTTCAACGAGTAGAAGATCTTTTCTGCCAGCCCGTGGGAAATGCCTGGCACTTTTGCGATCTCCTCGACACTCGCTTTCTGCAAACCCTGCAACCCACCCATATATTTCAGTAGCATCTGGCGGCGCTTCGGCCCGACGCCTTCAATGGTTTCAAGGGTGCTGGTGCTTTTGACTTTTGCCCGTTTTTTACGGTGCCCGCTAATCGCGTGATCGTGCGATTCATCGCGAATATGCTGGATAACGTGCAGCGCCGGGGAATCCGGCGGCAGGCTAAAGCCCTCGCCCTCCGGTTCCAGGAACAGCGTCTCCAGCCCCGCTTTGCGGTCGCTGCCTTTCGCCACGCCCAACAGCAACGGGTGATGTTTGTCCCAGGGCACGTCAAGTTCGGCAAAAACCTGTTTCGCCTGCCCCAGTTGCCCTTTCCCGCCATCAATCAAAATGACGTCAGGGATTTTGCTTTCTTCAATCGCTTTGCCATAGCGACGACGCAGCACCTGATTCATGGCCGCATAGTCATCGCCTGGCGTAATGCCGGTAATATTGTAGCGTCGATACTCTGCGCGCAACGGACCATTACTGTCGAATACAACGCACGACGCGACGGTCTGCTCGCCCATGGTATGGCTGATATCGAAACACTCCATGCGCTTCACGTCCGGCATGTTCAGGATTGTCGCCAGTGCGTTCAGCCGTTGGCTGATGGTGGATTGCTGCGACAGTTTCGTCACCAGCGCGGTGGCGGCGTTAGTGCGCGCCAGCTTCAGATACCGGGCACGGTCGCCGCGCGGTTTGGTCTGCACGTTAATACGGCGTCCCGCCAGCTCCGACAGCGATTCCGCCAGCAGCGTCTTATCGCCAAGATTAAAATCAAGGAGGATTTCCCCTGGCAGCGTGCGCACCTGGCTGCCCTGCAGGTAAAACTGCCCGACAAAGGTTTCCACCACTTCGCCAAGCTCAGTGCCGCCCGGCACTTTCGGGAAGTAGCTACGGCTGCCCAACACCTTGCCCTGGCGAATAAACAGCACATGAACGCAGGCCATACCCGCATCAAAGGCAACGCCGATCACATCCAGATCGTCGCCCGCATTTGAAACAAACTGTTTTTCGGTGACCCGACGCACCGCCTGAATCTGGTCACGCAGGCGCGCCGCTTCTTCAAAGGCCAGCGCCTGGCTCGCCTTCTCCATCTTCGCCACCAGTTGATTGACCACCTGCTCATCTTTCCCGGCCAGGAACAGCCGCACATATTCAACCTGCTGCGCGTACTCCTCTTCGCTAACCAGCCCGGCGACGCAGGGCCCCAGGCAGCGGCCTATCTGGTACTGCAGGCAGGGACGAGAGCGATTGCGGTAAACGCTGTTCTCACACTGGCGGACCGGGAAGATTTTCTGCAGCAGCGCCAGCGTCTCCCGCACGGCGTAACCATTCGGGAAAGGACCGAAGTACTCGCCTTTGGCATGCTTTGCCCCACGATGCATCGCCAGCCGGGGGTGCGTATCGCCGCTAAGGAAAATAAAAGGATAGGATTTATCATCGCGCAGCAGAACGTTATAGCGCGGCTGGTAAAGCTTTATGTAGTTGTGTTCGAGCAGCAGCGCTTCCGTTTCGGTGTGCGTAACGGTCACGTCGATTTGCGCAATCTGCGCGACCAGCGCCTCGGTTTTGCGCGACGCCAGATTGCTGCGAAAATAACTCGAAAGGCGTTTCTTCAGGTCTTTGGCTTTACCGACATAAATAACCGTACCGCCAGCGTCATACATACGGTAGACGCCAGGCTGGCTGGTCACGGTTTTTAAAAACGCCTTTGAATCAAAAACATCACTCACTGACTTGCTAACGACTCCGCATTACATAGACCATGACGAATGGCCAGGTGCGTCAGCTCGACATCGCCATGAATGTTTAATTTGCTAAACATTCGGTAGCGGTAGCTGTTCACCGTTTTCGGACTGAGATTCAGCTGTTCAGAGATCTCGTTGACCTTCTGGCCTTTGGTGATCATCAGCATAATCTGCAATTCGCGTTCAGACAAACTGGCAAACGGGGATTCTGTTTTTTCAGGCTCAATCTGGCTTAACGCCATCTGTTGAGCGATATCAGAGGCGATGTAACGCTGCCCGGCAAAAACGGAACGGATGGCATTCACCACTTCCTGGGGCGCGGCGCCTTTACTCAGGTAACCGGCCGCACCAGCCTGCATCACTTTCGCGGGTAGTGGGTTTTCCGTATGCACGGTCAGCATGATGACTTTGGTATCAGTGGCGGAACGCGCAATCTTTCGCGTTGCCTCAAGGCCGCCGATGCCCGGCATATTCATGTCCATCAACACGACGTCCGCCGCGTTGGTGCGACACCATTTCACCGCGTCTTCGCCGCAGCAGACTTCACCGGCAACTTTAATACCCTTTATATCTTCGAGAATGCGTCGTATCCCTGCGCGCACCAGTTCGTGGTCATCAACAAGAAGGACGTTGATCAAAGGAATAATCTCCAGAATAGGGATAACGCTACTGACTCTAAATTCCCACCATATTAACGGGTTTTATCGCCATTTTAAAAGGCAAAAAATGTTGAGGTTAAGATTTTGTTCATATTTTTGGAAATCAGAATGTACAACAGCTGGAAACTACCGGGAAGCAGGCCGTTACCGTAGCGGCTATTCGATGATTTGATCGACAAAAACTTACCAAAAGCATGAAAAATTACACAGATGATAAATACGAAATCCAATGTGTAACAATAATTAACTGAGCAAAAACCTCTTTTCTACAAATTGACTTTTCGACCTGCCGTTGAATGATATATTATTCGCCAGCCAGCTCGGAGCAGCGAACAAAAATCAGACACTCCTTTTTTTCCATCAGCTTGTGGTATACTGCGCGACCTTTACTATGGCTACCGCGCGTTTGCGCAAAAATCAAACGAGGAAATAGATGAGTACACCTGATTTCTCCACTGCTGAAAATAATCAACAGCTCTCCCAGGAAGTCTCCTGCCTGAAAGCAATGCTGACGCTCATGCTGCAGGCAATGGGGCAGGCAGATGCCGGTCGCGTGATTATTAAAATGGAAAAACAAATCTCGCAGATGGAAGATGAAGCTCAGGCGGCCGTATTTTCCAGCACCGTTAAGCAAATTAAACAAGCCTATCGCCAGTGATTCGCTGCCGGCTGCGCTATGCAGCCGGTTTTACCTCAGACGCGCAATACTGCCGTTTCCTCAGATAAGTCCCGTCGCCACCGCATAGCAAGCAACCTGCGTCTTGTTGGGCGCATTAAATTTCTTCTGCATATTCTTCTGATGAAAATTCACCGTATTCTCAGAAATAGATAAAATGATCGAAATTTCTGCCGATGTTTTTCCTTCCGCAGTCCACTTAAGGATTTCCAGCTCCCGCTTGCTGAATTTCATCTCCGGCGTCAGCACCGCTGAGTCGTCAAGGCGCAGCAACGCCGCCATACTGAATTCGGCCAGCATCTGCAGACGCATTTGCGTATCGTCCTCCGCCAGCGAGTCTTTTTGCCCCCCCTCGCGTGAGACGGACAAGAAGCCCAGCGCGCGATTCGGCAGTATCAGGCACTGCGTGACGCCTTTGCGCAAACCGTGGTCGCGAGCGGCATCCCAGAAAGCCTGCGCATCCTGAAATAAACGGTCGCTCCAGGGTAAATAACCGTATCGATAATTCTCCGGCTTCAGCACCGGATCGATAGCGAAATAGTTTTCGGCCTGGTATTGCGCAATCCATGCCCGTGGATACGTTGTTTGCAATGAAATTTTGGGGCGCGTAAATGGCACCGGATGCCGGACGCACAATGCATACCAGTCATATTCCAGCATTTCAGTTTGCTGTTGCAAAATGGAATATATCTCTTCGCCTGACGCGGCTAACTGAAATTTTTGCAGCACATCCTGACGCCAGCTGAAAAAGTCGATGTCCCTCATATCTGACGAGAAAACCTCTGATTGATAATCATTATTATGAATACAAACAAATTAACACATAAATCTTATTTATATGTATAAAATATCATAGCGAGAGAAAATAGTCTGAAATGTCGATGTATCCCCGCTGTTCACAGAGGAGAACATAATGCGCGAATATGCACAAACCACGGCATGTTATTCAAGGCTCTGGCAGGCGTTTGATTCCTCCCCGGCGCCGGACGTTCACTTTCTTTCCCCTGGCGCCCTGCCGTCATGCTATGCCGTCAGCGACTTCGCTGCCGCCTCCATGGCGCTGGTCGGCGTCTGGCTTGCCCGACTGAACCAAACCCATGCGGCGCCAGCCATAGACCGTCGTCTGGCCTCCTTCTGGTTTCAGGGCAGCGTGACGCCACTCAACCATCCTACCCCCTCGCTGTGGGACCCGCTGACCGGGGATTATCAAACCGCGGATGGCTGGATAAGACTTCATACTAACGCCGCGCACCACCGGCAGTCCGTGGCGTCCGTGCTGGGTAAACATGCGGAGAAATCTACGCTCGCGCCGCTAGTTCGGCAGTGGCGCGCCGAAGCGCTGGAGCAGGCTGTGGTCGATGCCGGGGGATGTGCCGCCGCCATGCGAACCAACGCGCAGTGGCAAACACACCCGCAGGGAGCATCGGTGATACAGGAACCGCTGCTGCACGAGCGCTATACCGTACCGGGCCGACCGTTCCGTGGGGCACTCTCTCCTGCGCGCCCACTGCTGGGCGTCAGGGTGCTGGATTTGACGCGAATTATTGCCGGTCCGGTCGCCAGCCGAATGCTGGCCGGGCTCGGGGCCGACGTCCTGCGTATCGACCCGCCGGGCTGGGCGGAGCCCGCTCTGGAAGAGGAGGTCACGCCCGGCAAGCGCTGCGCCCGATTGAACCTGCGCCAGGAGATTGATAAACAGACCTTATATGAGATCCTCCGTCAAGCGGATGTCATCGTACATGGCTACCGCGCTGACGCCCTGGAGGCGCTGGGGCTGGATGCCGTGGCGCGTCAGCATCTTTCTCCGGGTATCATCGACGTCTCGCTGAACGCCTGGGGATGGACTGGCCCGTGGCGCAATCGCCGCGGTTTCGACAGTCTGGTGCAGATGGCTTGCGGCATTGCCGCCGCCGGACAGCAATGGCAGCGGTCGGACCGCCCATTTCCGCTGCCGGTACAGGCGCTGGACCATGCGACCGGCTATCTGATGGCCGCAGCAGTACTGAAAGGCCTCCATGTCCGCCAGACCACGGGTCAGGGTTATCAGGCGCGGTTCTCGCTTGCCCGAACGGCGCTTGAACTGATGCGCTGGCCCGCAACAGCGCAACCTGAATTCGCGCCACGAAATAAGCACGATGAAAACCCGGCGCTGGAATGGTCTGCTTTTGGCCTTGCGCAACGCCTGCGGTTTCCGCTGTGGCTGTCAGGAACGCCGGTGCTGTGGTCGCGGCCGCCGGCGCCGTTAGGCACCGACGAACCACGCTGGCTTACTGCATGAGGAATTTTTCGAGGAACTGGCGGGTGCGGGGCTGCTGCGGATTGGAGAACAGCGCTTTCGCCTCCCCCTGCTCGACGATGCGCCCCTGATCCATAAAAATGGCACGGTCTGCCACGTCGCGGGCAAAACTCATTTCATGGGTCACGATGACCATGGTGCGTTTTTCCTGCGCCAACTGACGAATCGTATTGAGAACCTCGCCCACCAGCTCAGGATCCAACGCCGAGGTTGGTTCATCGAACAGAATAACGTCAGGACGCATCGCCAGCGCGCGGGCGATCGCCACACGTTGCTGCTGACCGCCGGAGAGGCGTCTGGGGTAACTCCCCTCTTTCCCGGACAACCCCACCTTCGAAAGCAGTTCGCGCGCCCGCGTGGTCGCTTCCGCCTTGTTTTCGCCTTTAACGATAACCGGCCCTTCGATAATGTTCTCCAGCACCGTGCGATGCGGGAACAGGTTGAAGTTCTGGAAGACAAAGCCTACGTGCTGACGCAAACGGCGAATCTGTCCCTTTTGCTGGGTAAGCGGCTTCGCCGTGTCGATGGTAATCTCACCAACGCGAATGGTGCCGCTGTCCGGCTGTTCCAGCAGGTTGATACTGCGCAGCAGCGTCGTTTTCCCGGACCCGCTTGGCCCGATAATCGCCACCACCTCCCCCTCTTTCACTTCAAGATCGATACCGTGCAGCACCGTCTGCCCGTGAAAGATTTTTACCAGGTTTTTAACGTCAATGGCGCTCATTTCGGCTCCCTCTCCTGGCGGTTAAGCTGGTTTTCAAAATAGTTCTGCAGCGCGGACAGCACCGTCGCCATTACCCAGTAAATCAGCGATGCCGCCAGATACATGGTGAACACCTCCAGGGTCCGCGAGGTAATCAGTTGCGCCTGGCGGAACAGTTCCGGCACCTGAATGGTGGCCGCCAGCGACGTATCCTTCACCAGACTGATAAAGCTGTTGGACAGCGGCGGGAGCGCAACGCGCGCCGCCTGCGGCAGAATAGCGCGACGCAGCGTCTGCCACGGCGTCATACCGATACTGGCGGCCGCTTCCCACTGTCCCTTATCAATAGAGGAGATCGCCGCACGCAGGGTTTCAGAGGTATATGCCGCCGTGTTCAGCGACAGGCCGATCATCGCCGCCGGAATCGGGTCCAGCTCAATGCCGAACTGCGGCAGACCGTAGTAAATCATAAACAGCTGTGCAATCAGCGGCGTACCGCGAAAAATAGAGATATAAAAACGCGCCAGCCAGCGCACCGGCCAGACCGGCGACATGCGCATCAGCGCCAGCATAAAACCCAACAGCAGGCCAAAGAACATCCCGCCAACGCTGAGCTGCAGCGTAAATACCGCGCCTTTAAGCAGGTAAGGCGCGGATTCTAACATCAGGTGAATACTTTCGTGCATTATCGTGATTCTTATCAGACGTGAGGATGATAGGCGAACAGCGCTGGCGCCCCGCCGGTATGAACGAACAGGATCGGGCCGTCATCCTTAAAGCGTTTCTGAGTGATGCCGTCGATCAGCCCGGCCATCGCCTTACCAGTGTACACCGGGTCGAGCAGGATACCTTCAAGACTCGCCAGCAGCTTCACCGCCTCCATTCCCTCGTCATTCGGCGTGCCGTAACCTGGGGCGAAATAGTCATCCCAAAGAATAATGTCCGCTTTCGCCTGCAACGCCAGGCTTTCCGCGACGGCCTGTTGTAGCGTGACCACCTTCGGCTTTTGCTCTGCCACCTTACGCGACACCGTTACGCCGATAAGCTCAACGTCCGGCATCAGTTGCTCCAGGCCGACCGCCAACCCCGCATGCGTCCCGGCGCTGCCGGAGGCCACCACGACGGAAGAGAGCGTCACCGCCCCCTCGCACTGTTGGGCAATTTCCAGCGCGCTTTCCACGTAGCCCAGCGCGCCAAGCGCGTTGGAACCGCCGACCGGGATCACATACGGCCGGAACCCCTGCGCTTCAAGACGGGTCGCCAGCGCTTCCAGTTGACGATTCGGATCGCTCAACGCGTCGCACATTTCCACTTTGGCATTCAGCAGGTCGAGCAGCAGGCGGTTGCCGTTGCTAAGATAGTTTTCCGCGTGGGTGCCGATGGGGTTTTCCAGTAACGCAACGCAGTGCAGCCCCAGTTTCGCCGCCACCGCCGCCGTCTGGCGCACATGGTTAGACTGGATAGCCCCCGCAGTGACCAGGGTATCAGCGCCTTCGCGCAGCGCATCCGCCGCCAGGAACTCCAGTTTGCGCAGCTTATTGCCGCCCATCGCCATCGGCGTGACGTCGTCACGTTTAATAAAAATATCGCGGCCAAGATAGTCGGACAGGCGCGGCAGGTACTCCAGCGGCGTCGGTGCGCCAATAAATTCAAGGCGAGGAA
>NZ_JAFAGS010000030.1 GCF_019237635.1 Pluralibacter sp. | reverse complement strand
ATAAATCAATTCTTATTGGACAAGGTGAACCCTGTGAAGATCAAAAAACTACGCTGGTACATTATCTCGCTGGTCATGTTAGGTACCATTATTAACTATCTGGCGAGAAGTACGCTGGGTGTCGCGGCGCCGGAGATGATGCGAACGCTGAATCTGTCCAGCGAGCAGTACGGGTGGATCGTTTCCGTTTTCCCTTTCACCTACGCTATCGGCGGGATCGTCTGCGGTTTTGTGATCGACAGATTTGGCCTGCGTATCAGCTTTGCGGTACTCGCGGCATTGTGGTCGCTGTGCAACATGCTGACCGCGTTGTTCAGCACATGGTTTCCTATCGCCGCCTTGCGTGGGGGCCTGGGTCTTACCGAAGCCGCCTTTAACCCGGCAGGGATGAAGGTCACCGCGGAATGGTTCCCGGCCAGGGAGCGAGGACTCGCCTGCGGCGTTTACAGCCTCGGGACGTCCGTCGGCGCAATGCTGGCGCCGCCTCTGGTTGTGTGGGCCATCCTGAACTACAACTGGGAAATGTCCTTTGTGGTCACCGGCGGTATCGGCATTCTCTGGGCGATTCTGTGGCTGGTGTGCTATCGCTCGCCAGAAACGCACCCGGCGATGTTGAAAGAAGAATATGACGAGGTGCAGCAGGATCAGATCGAAGTTGTGCAGGAAAAAGCGACTCTGCTCTCCATGATCAAGGACAAAAGCCTGTGGGCTATCTCCTTACCGCGTTTTATGGCTGACCCGGCCTGGGGCACCCTGCACTACTGGATGCCGCTCTACCTGGTGACCGTACGTCACATGAACATGAAGGAAATTGCGCTGTTCGCCTGGCTGCCCTTCCTGACCGCTGACTTAGGCTGCCTGGCCGCTGGCTACATTTCGAAGTTTCTGAACAATCGCGGCGTGCATATCATTAACGCCAAACGTATTACCTTTACCTTTGCTTCCCTGCTGATGCTGTCAATGGCCGGTGTTGGCTTTGTCAGTAACGTGTATGTCGCGATTGCGCTGTTCTGTATCGCGGGCTTCGCCCACCAGTGTCTGTCCGTCACCATTATCAGTATGTCATCCGATCTGTTCCCGAAACAGAAAGTCGCCACAGCGACCGGTTTTGCCGCCTTCACCGGCAGCATGGGGAACTTCCTGTTCAGTATTTTCCTCGGCGCGATGGTAGCCGTTGTCGGCTATAACATCTTCTTTATCGGCCTGGGAATTTTTGACCTGATTGGCGCCGTATTCCTGTGGACATTAATCAAATGTCCGACAGAAAAGTCACAACCCGCGGCGGCGTAACTTAACCAAATACACGTAAGGATACTTTCCATGATTTATCGCAATATCGCCGTTATCAGCATGCTGTTTTCGACCGCTGTATTTGCCGATACCGGGCATCTCCCTGCTCAGGGGGAAAAGGATGGATGTCTGACCTGGGATTGCCAGCAAATGCTGACAATCAAGCATGGAATTGGGCAGGGAGACAAAACCTGGCTCCCTGCCTGGCAACACCTGCAACAACAGGCTGACCAGGCGCTGCAGCATCAACCGTGGTCCGTGACGGATAAAAAGCTGTTACCGGCCTCCGGTAATAAGCATGACTACTACAGCTTCGGCCCCTACTGGTGGCCGAATCCTGACACGAAAAACCATCTGCCCTATATCCGCAAAGACGGGCAGATAAATCCGTCATCAAAAACCGATGACACGGACAGCAAACGGCTGGTGCAGTTTTCTGACGATGTGCGCGCGCTGTCGCTGGCGGCATTCTACAGCGCGGACGCCCGCTACGCGCAAAAAGCCGAGGTGATGCTGAATACCTGGTTTTTGAAAAAAGAGACGCGGATGAACCCTAACCTCAGCTACGCGCAGGCTATTCCGGGCGTCGTGGATGGCAGGGGCATCGGCATCATTGATACGCGCGTGCTTATCGATGTCGCCGACAGCATCATGCTGCTCCAGCACGCCGGTTACCTGTCAGAGAAAGACGTTCAGGGGTATAAAAACTGGTATGCAACCTACACCACGTGGCTGCTGAACAGCAGCAACGGACAGGAAGAGGGCAACTGGTACAACAACCACGGCGCGTGGTATGACGCGCAGGTCACCGCGTTTTCACTGTTTTCCGGGGATATCAAGCAGGCTCGTCGGCAAATCGATATTTTTAAATACCGCCATCTTGCCGCGCAGGTCAACGTGAAAGGCGAAATGACCGCTGAACTGGAGCGAACCCGTACATTCCATTACACCAATTTCGCCCTTGCAGCTTATGCCAAAATGGGCCGCTACGGTGAGAAAGTGGGTGATGATGTCTGGAACTTCGAATTAGATGGCCGGACGATGAAACCCGCGTTTGCGCTGGTCAGCCAGCAAACCGGCAAACCGGCCAGCGACTGGAAATATCAGGAAATCAAATACGTGCCGGAGGAGGCAACAGGCCCAATGCTGGCGGCGGCCAGAGCCTGGAAAGATGACAGCTTCCGTAACAGCGCCGACCAACTGGTCAAAGAGAATCCAACGGACATCAACATCCTGACCCCGGGTTCTGTACTGGTGAAGTAAGCGCAACGACAACGCATAACAGGTAGATAATGAAACAGTTTACACAGACCCAGATTGCGGCCGCAAAAGCCCGTGTGACGCCGGAGATCCTCCGCCGTCTGGTGGAAAACAACCGCGACGTTCTCGACCACGACACGCTGGTTCCGCAAACAGGCTGCGCCACCTGGAACCACTATTTTTACTGCCCGGAACACAGCGTACGGCTGCTCTGGGACCGAAAATCGCCGAATAAACACCGCTGCCCCATTGATGGGGCGGTATTCACCGGCGAGCCTTACTACGGCGCCTGGTGGCGCTGGCTCAATGGGTTGAACGCGAAAGCCTGTTACGAGTTAGGGATTCTCTGGCTGTTAACAGATGACGACCGGTACCTCAATAAAGTCATTGATATTCTTATGCAGTACGCCAGGTACTACCCTGACTACGAGGAGCATGGCGGTATTCCGTACAACGGTCCCGGCAAGGCAAACGCGCAGACGCTCTGTGAAGCCAACTGCCATGCTGATTTTGCCCGCGGGTTCGACATCGTCAGCGCGGCATTAACCACTGAGCAGTATGATTACATTGCCGATCGACTGTTACGCTGCGGCGCGGACTTTCTGATGCAGCACCGCAGCAATCAGATTCACAACCACGAAGTCAAAATCAACTCGACCATCGGGATAATCGGCGCCCTGCTCGATGACGAAACGTATTTGCAGTTTGCGGTTAGCAGCCGCTATGGGCTGTTGTATCAACTGGAGCACGCGCTGCTGCCCGGTGGTTTATGGTTCGAGGGGTCGCTGCATTACCATTATTACGCCCTTCAGGGGTTTATGGCCTTTGAGAAATTCGCCCAGAACAGCGCCTGGAGCCTGCTGGATAAACCCTTCTATAGCACTATGCTGTCGCTGCCGCTCACGCTGCTGATGCCGAATATGACGCTGCCGAAGGTGAATGACTGCGTGAATGGTCAGGAGAAGCTCAGCCACGCGGATATCTACGAGTTTGCCTTCAGTTACTACGGCAATCAGGAGTACGGGCAGCTGCTGGCGTATTTATACACCGCCGGGCCGCGCGACAACATTGACGCCCTTTTCTATGGTCAACCGCTACCGATGCAGACGTTAAGCGTCCCGCAGGGCAATGAGCATAACCCTGACGCCGGATTTACGATAATCCGCAATGCGCCAGGGCGCGCCGTGTGCATTAAGCATGGTCCCTATGGCGGCGAGCACGATCATTACGACCGGCTGAACCTCATCGTCTTTAATAACTACAGCGCGTTGTTCCCTGATCTGGGCACCACTGGCTATGGCGCTCCGCTGCACTATGGTTATTATAAAAATACGTTTTCGCACAACACGCTGTGCGTCAATGGACTCAACCAGCCGCCTGCTCTGCCCCGGATTGTCGATTACCAGCAACGAGAGGGCGAAACGCGGCTGATTACGGAGGTGGACTGGCTTAGCGCCGCCGCCCTACCCGACAGCAAAACCCGCGTGGAGTGGGATGATGAGTCCTACCGGGATATCGTCTTTCGTCGCACCATCGTAGTAACGGAAAACCTGCTGATTGATAAATGGGACGTCGAGAACCCTCACTACCAGTGCGTTGATGCGGTCTACCACATCAATGCAGCCGCAACGCAGGCCACGCCGCAAAATGACGTCAGGATCTGCTATCCCTACGTTAAGCAGGCCACAGAGCAGCCGCTGAAGGGGAAAACGGAGGTTCGCTACCAGGCTGACGTCCCTGTCTCAATCACCTGCTTCTCGACCAACAATACCGCGTTAATCAAAGCGCAGGGGCCGAATAACCCCTCGACGTCGATGATAGAATACCTGCTATTACGCAGCCGCGATAAGCATGTTTCTTCCGTATTTGTCACGGATTTCACGGGCAATGGGAAAATCGATATCGTGAAGAACGGCGATACGGTAAGCGTCATCGACCTGACATTAAACCAGGAATACTCCCTCTGACGACACGGTCAGCGGTAACCTATTAACACGCAATAAAGGTGATACGATGTTTGTTTTTCATAATCAGACCCAACTGGAAGAAGTCGGTGATGGCGTAACGCGCCGGATTCTTGCTCATGCGGGCAAGATGATGGCGGTTGAAGTGCATTTCGCGCAGGGCGCTATTGGCCCCATGCACTGCCATCCCCATGAGCAATTGACGTATGTGTTATCCGGTGAATTTGAGTTCACTATCGGCGACGAGACGCATATCGTGCGGGCGGGCGACACACTGTACAAACAGCCCAACGTCATGCACGGCTGCGTATGTCTGAAAGCGGGAACCTTGCTGGATACCTTTACGCCGATACGTGAAGACTTCCTGCAATAAGCCATGAAAAAAGGCCGCTTTACAGCGGCCAACCATGTCGAAAACGGACATTTAAAGCTCTCCGCAAGGAGAGCTGAGAGGATTTACTTAATGATGGATTTCAGTGCTTCGCCGATATCCGCCAGGCTACGAACGGTTTTCACACCCGCCGCTTCCAGAGCCGCAAACTTCTCGTCTGCCGTTCCTTTACCGCCTGCGATAATCGCGCCTGCGTGACCCATACGCTTGCCTTTCGGCGCCGTCACACCTGCGATGTAGCCCACAACCGGCTTGGTCACATGCTCTTTGATATAAGCAGCCGCTTCTTCTTCCGCGCTACCGCCGATCTCGCCGATCATCACGATCGCTTCAGTCTGCGGGTCTTCCTGGAACAGCTTCAGGATGTCGATGAAGTTAGAACCCGGGATCGGGTCGCCGCCGATGCCCACACAGGTGGACTGGCCAAAGCCGTAATCGGTCGTCTGCTTCACCGCTTCATAGGTCAGCGTACCGGAACGGGACACGATGCCCACTTTGCCCGGTTTGTGAATGTGGCCCGGCATGATGCCGATTTTGCACTCGCCCGGGGTGATTACGCCTGGGCAGTTCGGGCCGATCATCCGCACACCGGCTTCATCCAGCTTCACCTTCACGGTCAGCATATCCAGCGTCGGGATGCCTTCGGTGATGGTGATAATCAGTTTGATGCCCGCATCAATAGCTTCCAGGATGGAGTCTTTGCAGAACGGCGCCGGAACGTAGATAACGGTGGCGGTCGCGCCAGTCGCCTCTACCGCTTCACGCACGGTGTTGAACACCGGCAGGCCCAGGTGCGTGGTGCCGCCTTTACCTGGCGTTACGCCGCCAACCATCTGCGTGCCGTAGGCAATCGCCTGTTCAGAGTGGAACGTCCCCTGGCTACCGGTGAAGCCCTGGCAGATAACCTTGGTATTTTTATTAATTAAAACGGACATTATTTCCCCTCCACTGCGGCAACAACCTGCTGAGCTGCATCCGTCAGACTTTTCGCTGCAATAATATTCAGGCCGCTGTCAGCCAGTTTCTTCGCGCCCAGTTCGGCGTTGTTGCCTTCCAGACGAACCACCACCGGTACGTTAACGCCCACTTCCGCAACGGCGCCGATGATACCGTCGGCGATCAGGTCGCAGCGTACGATACCGCCGAAGATGTTAACCAGAACGGCTTTCACATTGTCATCGGAGAGGATGATTTTGAACGCTTCGGTTACGCGCTCTTTGGTCGCGCCGCCGCCCACGTCGAGGAAGTTAGCCGGTTCGCCGCCGTGCAGCTTAACGATGTCCATCGTGCCCATCGCCAGACCTGCGCCGTTCACCATGCAGCCGATGTTGCCATCAAGTGCGACGTAGTTCAGTTCCCACTGCGCAGCCTGCGCTTCACGCGGGTCTTCCTGAGACTGGTCACGCATTTCACGCAGATCCGGCTGGCGGAACAGCGCGTTGCCGTCAGCGCCCAGTTTGCCGTCGAGGCAGATAAGGTCGCCCTGTTTGGTGATAACCAGCGGGTTGATTTCAATCAGCGCCAGGTCGCGCTCAAGGAAAATGGTCGCCAGGCCCATGAAAATCTTGGTGAACTGCTGAACCAGTTTACCTTCCAGACCCAGTTTAAACGCCAGCTCGCGACCCTGGTAAGGCATTGGGCCCGCCAGCGGATCGATAGCGACTTTGTGGATCAGGTGCGGGGTTTCTTCCGCCACTTTTTCAATCTCAACACCGCCTTCGGTCGACGCCATGAACACCACGCGACGGGAGCTACGGTCAACAACCGCGCCAAGATACAGTTCTTTTGCGATATCGGTCGCCGCTTCCACCAGAATCTGGTTAACCGGTTGGCCGTTGGCATCTGTTTGATAGGTTACCAGGCGTTTGCCCAGCCAGTGCTCAGCAAATGCGCGGATCTCTTCTTTGCTCTTAACGACTTTAACGCCGCCCGCTTTACCGCGGCCGCCTGCGTGCACCTGGCACTTAACTACCCATGGGCCTGAACCAATTTTGGAGGCTGCTTCTTCTGCTTCACGCGGGGTGGAGCAGGCATAGCCGACTGGCGCAGGTAAACCGTAGCGGGCAAACAGCTGTTTTGCCTGGTATTCATGTAAGTTCATGCGTTCTATCCACTTTTCAGGTAATCGTTATCTTAAACCCGTAGACCAGCGCGGTATTCATGCCGGTCTACAGGGCAGGTGATGCCTTAACTACTACACGTCCAGCAGCAGACGAGTCGGATCTTCCAGCAGCTCTTTAATTGCCACCAGGAAGCCCACTGACTCGCGGCCGTCGATCAGACGGTGGTCGTAAGACAGCGCCAGGTACATCATTGGCAGAATTTCAACTTTACCGTCGACCGCCATCGGTCTGTCTTTGATGGCGTGCATGCCGAGGATCGCGCTCTGCGGCGGGTTGATGATCGGCGTAGACATCAGGGAACCGAAAACACCACCGTTGGTGATGGTGAAGTTACCACCGGTCAGATCGTCAACGGTCAGCTTGCCGTCACGGCCTTTTACCGCCAGTTCTTTAATGTTTTTCTCGATGTCGGCCATGCCGAGCGCGTCAACGTCACGCAGAACCGGGGTCACCAGGCCGCGCGGCGTAGACACCGCCATGCTGACGTCGAAGTAGTTGTGATACACCACGTCGTCGCCATCGATAGAGGCATTCACTTCCGGATAGCGTTTCAGCGCTTCAACCACCGCCTTCACGTAGAAGGACATGAAGCCCAGACGGATACCGTGACGTTTTTCAAACGCGTCGCCGTACTGCTTACGCAGATCCATGATGGGCTTCATGTTGACTTCGTTGAAGGTCGTCAGCATGGCGGTGGAGTTTTTCGCTTCCAGCAGACGCTCGGCCACGCGCTTGCGCAGACGGGTCATCGGCACGCGTTTTTCACTGCGGCCCGCCAGCGGAGCCACCTGAGCCGGTGCGGCCTGAGCTTTCGCAGGCGCTTTCGCCAGATGCTTCTCAACATCTTCACGGGTGATACGGCCGCCTACGCCGGTGCCTTTAATGGCGCTGGCTTCAAGGCTGTGTTCAGCCAGCAGGCGACGGATCGCCGGGCTGAGCGCATCATTGCTCTGTTCTTCAAGGGAAGCCTGCTGGCGCTGCGCCGGGGTAGACGCTTTCGCCTCCGCTTTCGCGCTGGTTTCTTTACCTGCGCTGTTGCCTTCGCGCAGGCGGCCCAGAATCTGACGAGAGGTCACGGTAGTGCCTTCATCTTCCAACACTGCATCCAGAATGCCGTCAGCAGACGCCGGTACTTCCAGTACCACTTTGTCAGTTTCGATTTCTACCAGCACTTCATCACGCTGGACACTATCACCCGGTTTTTTGTGCCAGGTTGCCACCGTCGCATCGGCAACAGACTCAGGCAGGTCGGGAACAAGAATATCTACGCTACTCATTTTGCATCCTTTAATTAATTGACGTTCAGCGCGTCATCGACCAGATCTTGCTGCTGTTTCTGGTGAACGGACATATATCCTACCGCCGGAGAGGCAGAGGCTGGGCGACCTGCATAACGCAGTGCGGCCCCAAACGGAATAATTTCACGCAGGTGATGCTGGCTGCAGTACCAGGCGCCCTGGTTGAGCGGCTCTTCCTGACACCAGACAAAATCATGTACGTGAGCATAAGCTTTCAGCGCGTCCTGCATCGCCTGATGCGGGAACGGGTAGAGCTGTTCAATACGAACAATCGCCACATCTTTCTGATTGTTTTTACGACGCTGTTCCAACAGGTCGTAATACACCTTACCGGAACACATCACAACGCGTTTTACCGCCTGCGGGTCGAGCTCGTCTATCTCGCCGATAGCCGGCAGGAAGGTGCCGTTCGCCAGTTCGTCAAGATTAGAGACCGCCAGCGGGTGACGCAGCAGCGATTTCGGCGACATCACCACCAGCGGACGGCGCATACCGCGCAGCGCCTGACGACGCAGCATGTGGTATACCTGCGCCGGCGTGGACGGGATGCACACCTGCATATTTTGTTCAGCACACAGCTGCAGGTAACGCTCCAGACGCGCGGAGGAGTGCTCCGGACCCTGGCCTTCGTAACCGTGCGGCAGCAGCATGACCAGACCGCACATACGGCCCCATTTCTGCTCGCCGGAGCTGATGAACTGGTCGATAACCACCTGCGCGCCGTTGGCGAAGTCGCCGAACTGCGCTTCCCAGATGGTCAGCGTGCGCGGTTCCGCCGTGGCGTAGCCGTATTCGAACGCCAGCACCGCTTCTTCAGACAGTACGGAGTCCCAGACTTTGAACTCGCCCTGACCGTTGTGCACGTGCTGCAGCGGGGTATACGTAGAGCCGTTGGTCTGGTTGTGGATAACGGCGTGGCGATGGAAGAAGGTGCCGCGGCCGGAGTCTTCACCGGACAGACGGACGGAAACACCTTCATCGACCAGCGTCGCATAGGCCAGCGTCTCAGCGCCGCCCCAGTCAAACAGCTTTTCGCCGTTCGCCATCGACTGACGGTCTGCGTAGATTTTCTGCACGCGGGACTGCATCTCAACGGCTTCCGGCACGTTGCTGATACGGTGCGCCAGCTCCTGCAAACGCTTCATCTCAACCTTGTTCGGGTAGCTCTCATCCCACTCGTGGTTGAGGTATGGCGACCAGGTAAAGGAGTGCATATTCATCGGACGCCACTCTTTCACCACGCACTCACCTGCATCCAGCGCATCGCGGTAAAGGTTAACCATTTCGGTGGCGTCTTCCAGCGTCGTCACTTTGTCGCTTTCCAGCTTATCCGCGTAGATTTTGCGCGGCGTCGGATGCTTTTTGATTTTCTGGTACATCAGCGGCTGGGTTGCGCTCGGCTCGTCGGCTTCGTTATGGCCGTGACGGCGGTAGCACACCAGGTCGATGAACACATCGCGTTTAAAGGTATTACGGAAATCCAGCGCCAGACGGGTCACGAAGGCAACGGCTTCCGGGTCATCCGCGTTCACGTGGAAAATCGGCGCCTGAACCATTTTACCGATGTCGGTGCAATACGGCGTAGAACGCGCATCCAGCGGATTGGACGTTGTGAAGCCCACCTGGTTGTTGATAACGATGCGAACGGTACCGCCCACTTCGTAACCCCGCGCTTTCGACATGTTCAGGGTTTCCTGAACCACGCCCTGCCCGGTCACCGCGGCGTCGCCGTGAATGGTGATCGGCAGTACCATATTGCTGCTTGGGTTATCCAGACGGTCCAGACGCGCACGTACGGAGCCGATAACCACCGGGCTGACGATTTCCAGGTGCGACGGGTTAAACGCCAGCGCCAGGTGAACCAGACCGCCTTCGGTTTCGATATCCGAAGAGAAGCCCATGTGGTACTTCACATCGCCGGTGCCGAGGTGCTCTTTATGCTTACCGGCGAACTCGTCGAACAGGTCCTGCGGTTGTTTACCGAGCACGTTGATCAGCACGTTCAGACGGCCGCGGTGCGCCATACCCAGCACTACTTCGCGGGTGCCGCTGTTGCCCGCGTGGCGGATAAGCTCTTTGAGCATCGGCACCAGGGCATCGCCACCCTCCAGCGAGAAGCGTTTCGCGCCCGGGAACTTCGCCCCCAGGTAACGCTCCAGCCCCTCAGCGGCGGTCAGCTCGCCAAGGAAACGTTTCTTCTCTTCTGCGGTGAAACTGGCTTTACCGACCACGGACTCAATGCGCTGTTGGATCCAGCGTTTTTCTTCCGTGGAGGTGATGTGCATGTATTCTGCACCGATGGAGCCGCAATAGGTTTGCTTGAGCGCCGTCAGCAGATCGCCCAACTTCATGGTGTCTTTGCCGA
>NZ_JAFAGS010000187.1 GCF_019237635.1 Pluralibacter sp. | reverse complement strand
AAACCGCAGCTCGCTGTACTTCAATCCCACTTCTCACCATTCTGCACCCACAAATTTAGATATTCCGACGCTACCGCCCCTGGCTTACCGCTACCAGAGTACTGAAACGTATTAATCATCGTATGAATGTCTAAGAAAAGTCCCGATCAATATTAATTGAACAAATACCTATTACATGCTATATTACGCATGTAAATATATTTACCGAATGGATAAATATTAATAAGAGTGTTCTTTTAATATATATCTTCCCTGCCACAATTCATGTTCATTAATTTAATATCTAAATATGAGAATTTCTATATCTTAGTATTTATTTAAATTGAAACGGTGGTGAAGAATTTCTTAAGACAGGATGTTTTTCTTTATTTATTAACCGGATGGCGTTGCAGGGCAACCTTGCATGTATGCCAGAAAAACATTCAGATGACATTACCTTTTTGAAACGTCTATTACCTACGATAATATATCGAAGATTCAAAGAAGCCATATCAATACAAGAATATAATATATATTCCTGCGAAGTTAATTCTGGAAGAAATAAACGTTTATGGAATCACAATATTGAAAATGCTTTCGAAATATATCTTCGTAGATATACGAAAGGAGCGGATGGATAAATGCATGGACGCCATCAGGCGCCCATCAGTTGCTTCACCAGTTCCACGCAGCGTAAAAACCGCCCGTCATAGTCAGCTTCTTCCACGCGTACGAACTCCACGCTGTTCTCTTTGAGCATGGCGACCAGCATCTCCTGAAACGCCTTGCGGTCACCTGAGTTGCGCTGGCCATCGGAAAGCCATGGGGTGTTGTTTTCCAGCAGAATGACAAGGTCAAAGCGGTATTCGTCGATCAGCGCCTGCACAAAGGGGTGTTCACGGCCCTCATACTTTTTACAGAACGCCTGAGTGGTCACAAAGTCGGTATCGATAAACGCCACTTTGTTGGCGTATTTCACCGCGAAATCAATGTACTGTGCATGGCCGAGCGCAATTTTGTCGTAATCGGAATACTGCAGCGCCATCTCATCACCGCCAAGGTGCGAGAAGACGTAATCACGCCCATATTCCCAGGCGCTGGTCGTATTGAAGATATTGGCCAGCTTGTTCACCAGCGTCGATTTCCCGCTCGACTCGCCGCCGAGAATCGCCACCGTCCGTACAAAGAACGGCTTCACCTCGGTGGGGATGTAATCCCAGTAGCGAAACGGGTTTTCACGGATCTGCGCGCCGCTGATATTCATAAAGGTGCGCTTGGGATCAATCAGCACCGTTTCGGTCCCAAGATGCTGGCGGAACTGCGGCGCATCGGTCTCTTCGGAGGTATAAATCCAGTTCGGCTGGATCCCTTTTTGCTCCATAAACGCTTTAACGCCGTTGCCCCACACATCCCAGCCGTAGGGATATGGCTCCATGCCCTCTTCATTAAAGGCATGAATATGAATATTTTTCTGATACTTAAAGGTCTGCAGCAACCATCTCAGGCGGTCCGGCACCGTCGGCTGCTGGGACATCGCGCTGTCTTCAAAAAGCTCGCGGTCGCGGGTGTTGTCATAACCCATGATGATATGCAGCTCGTCAACCTGGCTGCAGGCGCGCTGGATAAGGTAAATATGCCCGGTGTGCAGTGGGTAAAACTTGCCGAACACCACGCCGACATTTTTCTGCTGACGGGGAAACTCCAGCCCCAGAAAGCGGTGCAGCGCCTCAAGCTTCTGCGCGCTGGGGCTTTTGATTTTGGCATTGAGCAGCTGGCTTAAATAGCCCTTCGTCATGCCGCTGGCGTCGGCCACCTGCTGCAATGTGCAACCCTTCTGCTTAATGGCGCTTTTCAGATAATCGAATGACGACATAGGTAACCTCCGTATCACTCAGTATAAGTCGTCAAAAACGCTCAACGCATCGGAGAGCTTTTTCACACCGAAAACCTGCATACCTTCAGGCACCTTTTTCGGTACGTTCGCCGAAGGCACGATGGCGCGACGAAAGCCGTGTTTCGCGGCCTCAGAGATACGTTCCTGACCGCTGGGCACCGGACGGATTTCCCCTGCCAGCCCCACTTCGCCGAAGACCACCAGATCCTGCGGCAGCGGCCTGTCACGCAGGCTCGAAACCATCGCCAGCAGCAGCGCCAGGTCGGCGCTGGTCTCGGTGACCTTAACGCCACCGACGACGTTTACAAACACATCCTGATCGGACATCTGCAACCCGCCGTGACGATGCAGCACCGCCAGCAAAATCGCCAACCGGTTTTGTTCGAGGCCGACCGCCACCCGGCGCGGGTTCGCCATCATGGACTGGTCCACCAGCGCCTGGATCTCTACCAGCAGCGGGCGCGTACCTTCCCATACCACCATCACCGAGCTGCCGGAGGTCACTTCATCACCACGGCTTAAGAAAATAGCCGACGGGTTGCTGACTTCGCGCAGCCCCTGCTCGGTCATGGCGAACACGCCCAGTTCGTTCACAGCGCCAAAGCGGTTTTTATGGCTGCGCAGCGTACGGAAACGGGAATCGGCATCCCCGTCGAGCAGCACAGAGCAGTCAATACAGTGCTCCAGCACCTTCGGTCCGGCGAGCGAACCGTCTTTGGTGACGTGGCCGACCATCACAATAGCGACCCCGCGGGTTTTCGCAAAACGCGTCAGGTAGGCCGCCGTTTCGCGTACCTGGGCCACGCTGCCTGGCGACGACTGGATATCCGCCATGTGCATCACCTGGATGGAGTCGATCACCATCAGCCTCGGCTGTTCTTCTTCCGCAATCAGGCAGATTTGCTCAATGCTGGTTTCCGACAACATATTGAGGTTGCCGGTCGGCAACCCCAGACGGTGCGCACGCATGGCGACCTGCTGTAAGGACTCTTCCCCGGTCACGTAGAGGGTCTTCATCTGCTCGGCCAGCTTACACAGCGTTTGCAGCAGCAGTGTGGATTTCCCTGCCCCTGGGTTGCCGCCAATCAGAATCGCGCTTCCCGGCACGACACCGCCGCCCAGCACCCGGTCGAACTCTTTAAAGCCGGTGGAAAAGCGCGGTAGCTCCTCAAGACTGATATCGGAGAGCTTCTGCACTCTGGAAACGCCCGCGCTGCCGGCATAGCCGCTCAGACGCTCATTACGCGCCACCGTCGGCGACGCCGCAACGCGCATTTCGGTAATCGTGTTCCAGGCATGGCAGGCGCTGCACTGTCCCTGCCAGCGCGGGTAGTCCGCGCCGCACTCGTTACAGACAAAGGCGCGTTTGGGTGCTTTCGCCACGGTGACCTCTTACTTTTGATTCAGGCTGCCGGAGAGGATGCAGAACACCCCCATCAGGTCAGCGTGACGGATGGTAACTTCCGTCTGTTCATTCACTTTCGGTTTAGCATGATAGGCGATGCCAAGACCTGCCGCCTTGATCATCGGCAGATCGTTCGCCCCATCGCCGATCGCCACCGTCTGTACGGCAGGGATCTCGAACTCCTCCGCCAGCCGCTTAAGGGTGTTGGCTTTGTATTTGGCATCGACGATGTCGCCAATGACGTTGCCGGTTAACTTACCGTCCATGATCTCCAGCTCATTGGCGACCACGGCGGTTAAGCGCAGTTTGTCACGCAAATACTCGGCAAAGAAGGTAAAGCCGCCGGAGGCGATCGCCACCTTCCAGCCCAGCGTTTCCATCTTCAACACCAGTTGCGTGAGGCCCGGCATCAGCGGCAGATTGTCACGAACCTGGCGCAGGATATTGGCATCCGCCCCTTTCAGCGTACCAACGCGCTGGCGCAGGCTGGCGGTAAAATCCAGCTCGCCGCGCATAGCGCGCTCGGTAACCTCCGCCACCATCTCGCCGGTGCCCGCCAGTTTGGCGATTTCATCAATGCACTCAATCTGGATAGCGGTTGAGTCCATGTCCATCACCAACAGCCCCGGGCTCTTCAGGTGCGGGATTTTCCCCAGCGGCGCGACGTCCAGCCCGCTGTCGTGCGCAAGGCGCGTCGCGCGGGCGGTTAACGACCCGGCCAGGCGAATCACCTGATAATCTTCGACATACCATGCCGCAACGATAACCATTGCCGCGCCCAGCTTGTGCTGATAATCCGTCAGGCGTTGTTTATCCAGATGACGACCATACAGCAGCCATCCGCTGCGTCCGGCGTGATAATCCAGCGGCATCACTTCATCACCACTTAGCGAAAGCGGCAACCCAGGCCACAAGGAGACATCGTCGGGCAGGTCGCACCAGGTCAAACTGTTCGGCATTACAGCTCCAGTAATCTTCATTTACGGCAGGAAAATAACGCATGAGGCTACCTTGTAACCCGCGCTTCTGGCAACATTAAGCTGCAAATTTTCGAAGGTGGAATATGGTTCGCGCAAAACTGAAATTTCGACTGCATCGCGCCGCGATTGTCCTTACCTGTCTTGCCCTGCTGGTCGCCCTGATGCAGGGGGTTTCCTGGTTCAGCCAGAGCCACCAGCGACAGCGAAACCCGCAGATGGAAGACCTGGCCCGCATGCTGGCGCACCAGGTCACGCTTAACCTCGCCCCTATGATGCGCGGCGAAACCCCGGATGAAAAGCGAATCACCCCGCTGTTAAAGCAATTAACCGACAGCAGCCGCATTCTTGACGCCAGCGTCTACGACGAACAGGGCGATTTAGTGGCCCACGCGGGAGAGAGCGTGGATGTCCGCGATCGTCTGGCGCTCGACGGTAAAAAGGCTGGCGGCTATTTCAACCAACAACTGGTTGAACCTATCCAGGGCAAAAACGAGCCGCTCGGCTATCTGCGCCTGACGCTCGACACCCATACGCTGCCAACAGAAGCCAAACAGGTGGACAACACCACCAACATCCTGCGGCTGATGCTGCTGCTTTCGCTGGCGATCGGCGTAGTTCTGACCCGCACCCTGCTGCAGGGCAAGCGCACCCGTTGGCAACAATCACCCTACCTGCTGACCGCCAATAAGCCGCTGCCGGAAGACGATGAGGGTGAGAAGAAAGAATAGTCATTTATCCAGAGTAATAAAGAAAGGAAATCTGTCATGTCGACGCTGCGCCTGCTTATCTCGGACTCCTGGGACCCCTGGTTTAACCTGGCGGTCGAGGAGTGTATTTTTCGCCAGATGCCAGCCACTCAGCGCGTACTGTTCTTATGGCGCAACGCCGATACCGTGGTGATTGGCCGGGCGCAGAACCCATGGAAAGAGTGCAATACCCGGCGGATGGAAGAGGACAACGTGCGCCTGGCGCGCCGCAGCAGCGGCGGCGGCGCCGTGTTTCACGACCTCGGCAATACCTGCTTTACCTTTATGGCGGGCAAACCGGAATATGACAAAACGGTCTCCACGGCGATTGTGCTGAACGCGCTCAAGGCGCTCGGCGTCACGGCGCAAGCCTCCGGGCGCAACGACCTGGTGGTCGACACCGCAGAAGGCTGCCGTAAAGTCTCTGGCTCCGCCTACCGTGAAACCAAAGATCGGGGTTTTCACCACGGCACGCTGCTGCTCAATGCCGACCTCAGCCGTCTGGCGAACTACCTCAATCCCGACAAGAAAAAGCTGGCCGCCAAGGGGATTACCTCCGTGCGCTCGCGCGTGGCGAACCTGACGGAACTGCTGCCGGGCATCACCCATCAGCAGGTCTGCACCGCCATTCGCGAGGCGTTCTTTGCCCATTATGGCGAGCGGGTGGAAGCGGAAGTGATTTCCCCGGACAAAACGCCTGACCTGCCGAACTTTGCCGAAACCTTTGCCCGCCAGAGCAGTTGGGCGTGGAACTTCGGTCAGGCGCCCGCTTTCTCCCATCTGCTGGACGAGCGTTTTAGCTGGGGCGGCGTCGAGCTGCATTTTGACGTTGAGAAAGGACAGATCACCCGCGCGCAGCTCTTTACCGACAGCCTGAACCCGGCGCCATTAGAGGCGCTGGCAGTAAGTTTACAAGGCGGTTTGTATCGGGCGGACAGGTTGCAGCAAGCGTGTGAAGCGTTGCTGGTCGATTTCCCGGAACAGGAAAAGGCGTTGCGGGAACTGTCGGCGTGGCTGGCTCAGGCAGTGCGCTAATAAAAAAGCCCGCTGACGCTTGCTGCGCGTAGCGGGCACAAAGATCTTACGCTTTATCGCCCAGCAGAACGGATTCCAGCGCGATTTTGATCATGTCGTTGAAGGTGGTCTGACGCTCAGCGGCAGATGTCTGCTCGTGCGTACGGATGTGGTCAGACACGGTGCAGATAGTCAGGGCTTTCGCGCCAAACTCCGCCGCCACGCCGTAGATGCCTGCCGCTTCCATCTCTACGCCCAGGATGCCGTATTTTTCCATCACGTCGAACATTTCACCGCCGTCCGGCGCATAGAACAGGTCAGCCGAGAAGAGGTTGCCCACGCGCGCGTCAACGCCCAGCGCTTTCGCCGCGTCAACCGCGTTACGCACCATGTCAAAGTCGGCGATGGCCGCAAAGTCATGGTCTTTAAAACGCAGACGGTTCACTTTGGAGTCGGTGCAGGCGCCCATACCGATAACCACGTCACGCAGCTTAACGTCCATGCGAACAGCGCCGCAGGAACCTACGCGAATGATTTTCTTCACGCCGAAATCGGTGATCAGCTCTTTGGTGTAGATGGAGCAGGACGGGATACCCATACCGTGACCCATTACGGAGATTTTGCGGCCTTTGTAAGTACCGGTGAAGCCCAGCATGCCGCGAACGTTGTTCACTTCACGCACGTCTTCGAGGAAAGTTTCTGCAATGTGCTTCGCACGCAGCGGGTCGCCCGGCATCAATACGACGTCAGCGAAATCACCCATTTCTGCATTAATGTGAGGAGTTGCCATCTTCAGTTCCTTTTAAATTGTTGTTTTCGCCCGGTGGCGCAACCGCCACCCGGCAATTGCATCACAGCATGTTTTTGCCGTATTCCATTGGCGACGTACCGAAGTAAGTCGCCAGCGTCTGGCCGATGTCCGCAAAGGTTTCGCGGTGGCCGAGCGAACCCGGTTTGACTTTCGGGCCGTACACCAGCACCGGAATGTGCTCACGGGTGTGGTCGGTACCGCTCCAGGTCGGGTCGCAGCCATGGTCGGCGGTGAGGATCAGAATGTCATCTTCTCCCACCCGTTCCATCAACTCCGGCAGACGACGGTCGAACAACTCCAGACCTGCCGCATAGCCCGCCACATCGCGACGGTGGCCCCAGGAGGAATCGAAGTCGACAAAGTTGGTGAAGACGATGGTTTTGTCGCCTGCGTCTTTCATCTCTTTGAGGGTGGCGTCAAACAGCGCATCCAGCCCGGTCGCTTTCACTTTTTTGGTGATGCCGCAGTTGGCGTAGATGTCCGCGATTTTACCCACGGAAACCACGTGGCCGTCTCTCTCATCAACCAGCTTCTGCAGCACGGTCGGCGCCGGTGGCTCAACGGCCAGGTCGTGACGGTTGCCGGTACGCTGGAAGTTGCCCGCTTTATCGCCAATAAACGGACGCGCGATCACGCGGCCGATGTTGTAGCCGCCTTCGGTCAGTTCAACACGTGCGATTTCGCACAGCTCATACAGGCGATCCAGGCCAAAAGTCTCTTCATGGCAGGCAATCTGGAACACGGAGTCAGCAGAGGTATAGAAAATCGGCTTGCCGGTTTTCATATGCTCTTCGCCGAGCTGGTCCAGAATCACGGTACCGGAAGAGTGGCAGTTACCGAGGTAGCCCGGCAGGTTGGCGCGTTTCACCAGTTTGTCCAGCAGCGCCTGCGGGAAGCTGTTGTCGTGATCGGAGAAGTAGCCCCAGTCGAACAGCACCGGTACGCCAGCGATTTCCCAGTGACCTGACGGGGTATCTTTACCGGAAGAGAGCTCATGCGCCCAGCCGTATGCGCCCACCACGTCGGCGTTGGCGTCCATACCCGCTGCGATTTTACCGGTCGAACCTTGATGCGCTTTCACCAGACCCAAACGGGTCAGGTTTGGCAGATTCAGCGGGCCTTTACGGCCATTATCCGCTTCGCCTTTCGCACAGGCTTCAGCAATGTGGCCCATGGTATCAGCGCCGACATCGCCAAAGCGTGCCGCATCTTCTGTCGCGCCGATGCCGAAGGAGTCCAGCACCATAATAAATGCACGTTTCATATATTCTCTATTCTCCGTACTTAGTGCTTCATAAAAATTCGATCAGATCAGTATACCGCTATTCGGTGATACGGCGATAGACAGTAGGTGTGCTTTCCGGCGCTTTATCGTCAAGCTTAATTGCCGCTTTAACCGCCTTCGCCGCGTCCTGCCAGCTGTTTTCGTCTTTAGCGTGGATAACCGCCAGCGGACGTTGTCCGTCAACGCGGTCGCCCAGACGCGCCATGTCGGTAAAGCCGACGCTGTAATCGATAGTATCAGAGGCCTGGCGGCGACCGCCGCCCATCGAGACGACCGCCATGCCGAGCGCACGGGTGTCCATTGCGCTGACGAAGCCTTCGGTATCCGCGTAAACGGCTTTGCTGAGCGTCGCGGTAGGCAGATATTTCGCGTAATTTTCCACGAAATCGGTCGGCCCTTTCTGCGCCGCCACCATGCGGCCAAAGATCTCTGCCGCTTTGCCGTTGTCCAGCACTGCCTGCAGTTTGCCGCGGGCTTCGGCATCGTCTTTGGCAAGCTTGCCGGAGATAAGCATCTCAACGCACAGCGCCGTGGTGACGTCGAACAGGCGCGGGTTACGGTACTCGCCGGTCAGGAACTGCACCGCTTCGCGCACTTCGACGGCATTGCCCGCGCTGGAGGCCAGCACCTGGTTCATGTCGGTCAGTAGCGCGGTGGTGCGCACGCCAGCCCCGTTGGAGACGCCAACGATAGCCTCGGCAAGCGCCGCAGAAAGTTCGTAGGTCGGCATAAAGGCGCCGCTGCCTACTTTCACATCCATAACCAGTGCATCCAGCCCTTCCGCCAGCTTTTTAGCCAGAATCGATGCGGTGATAAGCGGGATGGAATCCACGGTCGCCGTGATATCGCGGGTGGCGTAGAAACGCTTGTCTGCCGGGGCAAGCGAGCTGGTCTGGCCGATAATCGCCACGCCCACGTCCTGGATAATGTCGCGAAAACGGCTGTCGTCCGGGAAGATATCGAAGCCAGGAATGGCTTCCAGTTTGTCGAGCGTGCCGCCGGTATGCCCGAGGCCGCGGCCGGAAATCATAGGGATATAGCCGCCGCAGGCAGCGACCATCGGCCCCAGCATCAGCGATGTCACATCGCCCACGCCGCCGGTGGAGTGTTTATCCACGATCGGGCCATTAAGGTTAAGGCTTTTCCAGTCCAGAACGGTTCCTGAATCCCGCATCGCCATGGTCAGCGATACGCGTTCTTCAATCGCCATATCGTGGAAGAAAATGGTCATCGCCAGGGCGGCAATCTGCCCTTCAGAGATGGTGTTGTCGCGGATACCGTTAATAAAGAAGCGGATCTCTTCGTCGCTTAATGCGTGACCATCACGTTTTTTACGAATAATTTCTTGAGCGAGAAACAAGGTAACCCCCTGAGGAATCAGGTTAAATGCGACGGATGAACCGCCGCAAGAACAGAATCAGTAGCTGCTGGCGCTTTTACCGTCGCCATGACCCAGCGCGTTGAGCAGGCTTGCCAGCAGGCTGGAAGCGCCAAAGCGGTAGTGGCGAGAATCCGCCCAGTCTGCGCCGAACAGCTCATCGGCAATCGCGAGGAATTTCTGCGCATCTTCCGCCGTGCGTACGCCGCCTGCCGGTTTGAAGCCGACAGTTTTCTCAACGCCCATATCACGAATGACTTCCATCATGATGCGCGCGCTTTCCGGGGTCGCGTTAACCGGCACTTTACCGGTAGACGTTTTGATGAAATCCGCACCGGCTTTGATGGAGATTTCAGATGCCTTACGAATCAGCGCCTCTTCTTTCAGCTCGCCGGTTTCGATGATCACTTTCAGCAGCACGTTTGCCGCCGCACAGGCGTTTTTACAGGCTTTCACCAGCTCGAAGCCCACCTGTTCGTTACCGGCGATCAGCGCGCGGTACGGGAACACCACGTCCACTTCATCGGCGCCGTAAGCAATCGCGGCACGGGTTTCCGCCAGCGCGATATCGATGTCGTCGTTACCGTGCGGGAAGTTGGTGACGGTCGCAATACGGATGTCCGGCGTACCCTGCGCGTTCAGCGTCTTACGCGCAATCGGAATAAAACGCGGGTAAATACAGATAGCGGCAGTGTTGCCTACCGGGGTTTTCGCCTGATGACACAGCGCGATCACTTTCTCATTCGTGTCGTCGTCATTCAGGGTGGTCAGGTCCATCAGCTTTAACGCGCGCAGGCTGCTTGCAGTCAAATCAGTCATGTTATCTCCGAAATCATCAATCATTTACCTTGCGGGTCTGTGACTATTTTAACACCGACCCACATCTACACTTCGATCCTCATCACAGTTAATGAAAGCTGAATGCAAATTTGCATTGCTGAGATGAGACTCAAATCACCTTTTATAGCACTACCAGGGGGAGATGGATCAAAAGTCGCTCTCGCCCTTTTCACTACAATGGCCCTATCGCCCACGCGCCTGAGGAACCGCTATGTCTGACGCATTTGAGCAACGTTGCCAGAATATTGTGACAAGTAAAACGTTAAGCCCGGAACAAAAACGCCATTTTCTGGCGCTTGAGGCGGAAAATGCGCTGCCCTATCCGACGCTCTCCGCTGACGCCCGCGCCGCCCTGGACGACGGCGTCATTTGCGATATGTTTGAAGGACATGCGCCATACAAACCGCGCTACGTACTGCCGGACTACGCCCGTTTTTTAGCCAACGGTTCACAATGGCTGGAGCTGGAAGGCGCGCAGGATCTCGACGATGCGCTGTCGCTGCTCACTATCCTGTACCATCACGTACCTTCGGTGACCTCAATGCCGGTGTATCTCGGTCACCTTGATGTACTGTTGTCACCATATGTTATAATTCTAACACAGGATGAAATCGATATTCGAATAAAACGTTTCTGGCGCTATCTCGACAGAACGCTCCCTGACGCCTTTACTCACGTCAATATCGGCCCGGAAGATACCCCTGTCACGCGTGCCATTTTACGTGCCGATGCCGAACTTAAGCAGGTTGCGCCTAACCTTACGTTTATCTATGACCCGCAGATTACACCGGATTCCCTGCTGCTTGAGGTCAGTAAAAACATTTGCGAATGCAGCAAACCCCACATCGCTAACGGACCGGTAAATGATAAAATTTTCACAAAAGGGTGCTGGGGTATCGTCAGCTGTTACAACTCGCTGCCGCTGGCGGGCGGCGGCAGTACGCTGGTGCGCCTCAATCTGAAAGCGGTCGCCCAACAAAGTCGTTCAGTCAATGACTTCTTTAACCGGGCGCTGCCGTGGTACTGCCAGCAGCAGATCGATATCATCGACGCCCGCAGCACCTTCCTCTACGAACAATCGCACTTCTTTGAGAATAGCTTCCTGGTCACGGAAGGGTTGATAGACCCGCAGCGCTTTGTACCCATGTTCGGTATCTACGCCCTCGCCGAAGCGGTCAATCTGCTGTGTGAAAAAGAGGGTATCGCGGCGCAATATGGCAAAGATGATGCGGCCAACGCCCTTGGCGTACGTATCAGCGCGCAGCTTGCCGACTTTGTTGAAAACACGCCGGTGAAATTTGGCTGGCGGCAGCGGGCGCTGCTGCATGCGCAGTCCGGCATCAGCTCCGACAGCGGCACAACGCCTGGCGTACGCATCCCCTACGGCGAGGAGCCCGATCCGGTCAACCACCTGCTGACCGTCGCGCCGCACCACGCCCACTATCACGCCGGAATTAGCGACATCCTGACCCTTGATGAAACAGTGAAACGCAACCCACAGGCCGTGATGCAGCTCTGCCTTGGCGCATTTAATGTCGGCATGCGCGAATTCAGCGCCAACGTCAGCGGCAACGATCTGGTACGCGTAACGGGCTATATGGTGCGCCTGTCGGATCTGGAGAAATTCCGCGAAGCGGGATCGCGCACCAATACCACCTGGCTTGGCGAAGAGGCCGCCCGCAACACCCGTATTCTGGAACGTCAGCCACGCGTGATTAGCCATGAACAGCAGATGCGCTTTAGTCAGTAAAATCATCCCGTTCTCCTGCGTCGACGGCCCCGGCAGCCGTCTGGCGCTGTTCCTGCAGGGCTGCAATTTACGCTGCAAAAATTGCCATAACCCGTGGACGATGGGGCGTTGCAACGACTGCGGGGAGTGCGTGTTGCACTGCCCGCACGGCGCGCTGCGCTTTCAGGCCGGGCGCGTGTACTGGCAGGAAGCCGACTGCCAGCAGTGCGACACCTGCCTGCACATGTGCCCACAGCAGGCGACGCCGATGGCGAAGCAGCTGTCGGTCGACGATGTTCTGCAACATATACTCAAAGCCGCGCCGTTTATCGAAGGGATTACCGTCAGCGGCGGCGAGGCCACCACCCAGTTGCCCTTTATCTGCGCGCTGTTCGAACGCATAAAAATGACGCCCGCCCTGAGCCATCTGACCTGCCTTGTCGACAGCAATGGCGGGCTGGGCACCCACGGATGGGAAAAATTGCTGCCGCTGTGCGACGGCGTGATGGTCGACCTCAAAGCCTGGGATAACCATGTACACACAGCAATCACCGGGCGCGGCAATGGCCGGATTCAGGACAGCATCCGCTGGCTGGCGGCACGCGGAAAACTGACTGAGTTGCGACTGCTGGTCATTCCGGAACACAGCGACTATCTACAGGCCATTACCCCGTTAAGCGCATTTATTCGGTCATTAGGAGAGGTGCTGGTGCGGCTTAACGCCTTTCACGCGCACGGCGTGTACGGCGAGGCGCAACGGTGGCGCAGCGCCCGACCAGAAGATGTCGAACCGCTGGCGCAGGCGTTACGGGACCGGGGGATAACCACGTTGCTCCTCCCGGCCCTGTATCTGTAACGCAAGACTTACAGCGCGAGGAATACCCCGGCGATGGTCGCGCTCATCAGGTTGGAGAGCGTGCCTGCCGCGACCGCCTTCAGACCGAGTCGCGCGATATCATGACGACGGTTTGGCGCCATACTGCCCAGCCCGCCAATCAGAATCGCAATCGATGACAGGTTGGCGAAGCCGCACAGAGCAAACGAAATGATCGCCTTGGTGTGATCGGAAATCACCTGCAGTCCTGCCGCCGCAACGGCAGCATCTTCTTTCAGATACTCACCAAAATTCATGTACGCCACGAATTCGTTAATGATGAGCTTCTGGCCGATAAACGAACCCGCCACGGTCGCCTCGCCCCACGGCACGCCGATAAGCCAGGCGATCGGCGAGAACAGCCAGCCCAGGATTAGCTGCATCGACAGCTGTGGGTAATCAAACCATCCGCCGATACCGGAGAGGATCCCGTTCAGCAGCGCAATCAGCGCCACAAACGCCAGCAGCATCGCCCCGACGTTCAGCGCCAACTGCATCCCGGATGCCGCGCCGGATGCCGCCGCGTCAAGTACGTTAGACGGGCGATCGATATTCTTGTTCTGGGCTTCCAGATCCGGCGAATCGTTCGGCGTTTCGGTTTCCGGCAGCATGATTTTCGCAAACAGCAGGCCGCCCGGCGCCGCCATAAACGACGCGGCAATCAGGTACTCCAGCGGCACGCCCATTTGCGCGTAACCGGCCAGCACCGATCCAGCCACCGAGGCCAGACCGCCACACATCACCGCGAACAGCTCGGAACGCGTCATGGTCGCAATATACGGGCGCACCACCAGCGGCGCCTCCGTCTGTCCCACAAAGATATTCGCCGTCGCCGACAACGATTCGGTACGGGAGGTTCTCAGTATCGCGCGCAGCGCGCCGCCAAGAATGCGGATCACAAACTGCATAATGCCGAGGTAGTAGAGTACGGCAATCAGCGAGGAGAAGAAGACGATAACCGGCAGAACGCGCAGGGCAAACACAAAGCCGCCGCCGCCGAAGACTTCAAACATCTTATCGGACACCAGCCCGCCGAACAGAAACCCAATACCTTCGTTGCCGTAGGCGATAACGTTAGCGACGCCTTCGGACATCGCCAGCAGAATAGTACGCCCCGCAGGAACATAAAGGATTAACGCGCCGATCCCAATCTGGAGAAACCAGGCGCCAAGTACGGTTCGCAGATTGATGGCACGACGATTACTGGAGAGCAGCACGGCGATAGCAAGCAGCGCTGCCATGCCGATAAGTCCCATGAGGATTTGCATACAGAGTCCCTGTGTATTGAAAACAAAATGCGTCACATTGAGGCCGCCGATTATAACGGCCAGAAACTAATGTGCTTGCTTCAGTTCACAGGTTTTACGCAAATCAGAGAAAGGAAAAACGTATAATGAGATCTTCGTCACTGAAAGTAGTGCACTATAAGCCAGCAAATAGTGTTCTCGTATTTCTTATCAGCGCATCCGCAATCACGGCTGGCGCTTCGCTACGCAGCGCGCACAACGCATCAAACACCAGGGCGACGCGCTCAGGGCGGTTCGGCTGCCCCTGAAAACCGTTTAGCGGCATGTCCGGCGCGTCCGTTTCCAGCAGCAGCGAAGAGAGCGGGAGACGCGTCATCACCTCACGTGTTTTACGCGCGCGCGGCCAGGTAATCGTGCCGCCGACGCCGATGTAGTAGCCCAGTTGCACAAAGCGCTCCGCCTGCTGCAGGCTGCCGGCAAAACCGTGCACCACGCCGGTTCGCGGCAGGTTATACCGCTTCAGATGCATCGCCAGCTTGTCATGCGTCCGCCGGGAGTGGAGGATGACCGGTAAGTCATAGCGTTTTGCCATCGCAAGCTGAGCCTCAAACACCGCCTGCTGGCGCGTAAACTGCGGTTCATCCCGATACAGGTCAAGGCCAATTTCACCCACCGCTACCAGCTTTTCCGGCTGCTGTTTCAACCAGTTTTCCAGTGTCGCCAGGCTGTTGTCATCGTGCTGTTCAATCACGATCGGGTGCAGCCCCAGCGCGGCATACAGCGGCGCATGAGCATCGACAAGCGCCATCAGCGCCGCAAAACGGGATGCCTGCGTCGCCGGAATGACGATCTGCGCGACCCCGGCCTGCTCTGCACGCGCCAGACTTGCCGGGACATCATCAGCAAAGGGGGGAAAATCAAAGTGGCAATGGGTATCGATAAAACGCAGGCTCACGCCGAATCCTCATTATCAAATTGCGCGCCGCGCTGAACATCGTTTGCCGCGGCCGTGGGCGTCGAGATGACCGATACCCGGGTGGCGCTGCGCGGCGTATAGCGGCGAAGCGGCGGCCTGTCGGAAAGCAATTTGCCCATGGTTGCCAGGAAGTAGCGCCCGCACTGGCGGCCGGTATTGTAGTCCTCCTGTAATGCAGGAAGGCGGCTGCCGAGCGCCATGCTGCGCAGCGGTTTCGGCGGGTAAATTTCCAGAACCCGAACTTTACCCGGCGGCTTTTCGATAAACCGCTGAATGGCATGGTAGGTCTTTTCGTGGTGTTGCACCAGGTGGACATACGGCTGCAGGCTGCTTTCACCCAGCCAGCGTTCCACACGCTTAAACCATTGCGGGGTGTAGTACATCTGTGAAGGCACGGTGCGGATAACCACAATCGTTTTCGCGCCGCGTTTCGCCGCTTCCTGTACCGGAATCGCGTCGCTGACGCCGCCATCGAGATAGTTCACCCCGTCAAGCGTCACCCCGGTCCGATAAAAACCCGGGATCGCGCTGGACGCGCGGATGAGATCAAGCCAGGTCTGATGGGTCGGTGAAAAATAGCCTGGCGTATAATCGTCGCCGCGACAGGCGCACATAAAGAACGATTTTCCCTCGTCGAAACGCTGCGCGGCGACGTCCATCGCCAGCGGCATTTTGCGGGAGGTGGCCTCCTGCAACCAGTCAAGATCGATAAGGTTTCCGCCACGAACGAAGCGCATCGGGTCGAAAAAGTCCCGCGTGGTGGTGTAACGGGTAATCACCTTACGCGCATAGCCCGACTGATTACAGACGTAAGCGGAAAGGTTTTGCGCCCCCGCTGAGGTGCCAAACCAAAAATCGAAAGGGTTAAACCTCGCACGCATGAACTCATCCAGCACTCCGGCGGTAAAAATGCCGCGCTGACCACCCCCTTCGCAGACCAGCGCCATCGGCCCTGGACAGAAAGGCGTAACGGAGAGTGCAGCGATGTTTCCAAGCGTCACTGGAATTCGCTGTCCCACACTGCTTTCCTGTGTTGATTTTTTTGTCACATCACCATAACGCAGTTTTCAGCGCGCTGGCACTCATAAAGCCAGTCCGCTGGACTGGCTTTATGTTACGAAGCATGAACGGCGTCCTGTGCGCTAAGGACGTCGGCGTCCCATAAACAGGCTCACAAGGAACAGAATAATCCCGACAATAAAGACGATTTTTGCCGCACCGGCCGCGGTGCCCGCCAGGCCGCCAAAGCCCAGCGCCGCCGCAATAAGCGCGATAACCAGAAAGATAATGCCCCAACGAAACATACGCCTCTCCTTACTTATCGAGCGATCAATCCTCTGCCCTGCGCTGTCGGCAACCAGTGAATTATGCGGTGAGAGATAAATGTGATGGGTTAATACGCCAACGAAAAAGCGTAATCAGGCGAATTAAACCAGCAAATTTGTCATCACTTTGTTAAATATAGGACATAATCAGCGAGCCGCTCAGAAAAACGAGTGAAAAACAACCAGGCAGGGATAAGGCGCGGCGTAATTAAGAACTTTCCGCAACGAAATCAACGGGCAGGATGACAACAAGAGCACGGCGGACGCCGTGCTCTGCAGAGGATTAGTGCTCGCGCGTTTTACGGAACGTCACGTCAGGGTAACGCTCCTGGGTCAGGTTAAGGTTAACCATGGTTGGCGCGATATAGGTAAGATTATCGCCGCCGTCCAGCGCCAGCTGCACTTCGTTCTTACGTTTAAACTCTTCGAATTTCTTCACGTCGGTGCTTTCCACCCAGCGAGCGGTCGCCACGTTGACCGATTCATAAATCGCCTCAACGTTGTATTCGCTCTTCAGGCGCGCCACGACCACATCAAACTGCAGCACGCCCACCGCGCCGACGATAAGATCGTTGTTGGCGATGGGACGGAAGACCTGCACAGCGCCCTCTTCAGACAGTTGCACCAGCCCTTTCAGCAGTTGCTTCTGCTTCAGCGGATCTTTCAGGCGGATACGACGGAACAGCTCAGGGGCGAAGTTCGGGATACCGGTGAACTTCATCATCTCACCCTGGGTAAAGGTGTCGCCTATCTGGATAGTGCCGTGGTTATGCAGGCCGATGATGTCGCCCGGATACGCCTCTTCCACGTGGGAGCGGTCACCCGCCATAAAGGTCAGCGCATCGGAGATAACAACATCTTTGCCGATACGCACCTGACGCAGCTTCATGCCCTTCTCATACTTCCCGGATACGACGCGCATAAACGCCACACGGTCGCGGTGTTTCGGGTCCATGTTGGCCTGAATCTTGAAGACGAAACCGGTGAATTTCTCTTCTTCGGCTTCCACTTCACGGGTGTCGGTTTTACGCGGCATCGGCGCAGGCGCCCACTCGACGAGACCATCAAGCATATGGTCAACGCCGAAGTTGCCGAGTGCGGTCCCGAAGAACACCGGCGTAATCTCGCCGCTCAGGAACAGCTCTTTGTCGAACTCGTGAGAAGCGCCTTGCACCAGCTCCAGCTCATCGCGCAGTTGGGCCGCCAGATCGTCGCCCACCGCCTTGTCAAGCTCCGGGTTGTCCAGACCTTTCACAATGCGGACTTCCTGGATAGTGTGGCCTTTACCGGTCTGGTACAGGTAGGTTTCATCTTTATACAGATGGTACACGCCCTTGAACAACTTGCCGCAGCCGATGGGCCAGGTGATCGGCGCGCAGGCGATTTTCAGCTCATTTTCCACTTCATCCAGCAGCTCCATCGGGTCGCGGATGTCACGGTCGAGTTTGTTCATAAAGGTCAGGATCGGCGTATCGCGCAGACGGGTGACTTCCATCAGCTTACGCGTCCGGTCCTCAACGCCTTTTGCAGCATCGATAACCATCAGACAGCAGTCCACCGCCGTCAGGGTACGGTAAGTATCTTCCGAGAAGTCTTCGTGACCCGGGGTGTCGAGCAGGTTCACCAGGCAGTTCTGATACGGGAACTGCATTACGGAGGTGGTGATAGAGATACCACGCTGCTTTTCCATCTCCATCCAGTCCGATTTCGCATGCTGGCTGGAGCCGCGGCCTTTGACCGTACCGGCGGTCTGGATAGCCTGTCCGAACAGCAGGACCTTCTCGGTGATCGTCGTTTTACCGGCGTCCGGGTGAGAGATGATGGCAAAAGTGCGGCGCTTGGCCACCTCCTGCAAATAAGGAGACAACGTCATAGTCAGTTCTTCTTAAATAGGCGCGGCAGTGCCGTGCATGTTGAATTTGAAAAATGCGGCTATTTTACCCGGCAGGCGGGGACAGGCAATCAATGTTTACACAGGAGTTGCTCCAGCTCGCTAAGGGAGGTCACCGTCCATGTCGGCTTGATATGTTCCGGCAGTTCCTGCTGATGCGCATTCAGCCAGCAGGTTGAGAGCCCTGCGTTATTGCCGCCGAGAATGTCAGAGGCTGCCGTATCGCCCACCATCAGCACGCGCGAGCGGTCCGGGTTGCCGGCCTGCTCCAGCGCGTAATCAAAGATGCGCGCATCCGGCTTTGCCACGCCGACTTCTTCAGAAATAATCAACAGCTCGAAGTGGTCGCGAAGCCCGGTCCGCTCAAGGCGGATCTGCTGCAGCGAGGTAAAGCCGTTGGTGATAATGCCCATTTTGACTTTTCCCTGTAGCGCATCGAGCAGCGACACAGCCCCCGGCAGCGGCGAGCAGATCTCAGCCATCGCGTTCATAAAGGCATCGTTAAGCTCGCCGGGATTGACGTTTAGACGCGTAGCCCAGCTGTCAAAACGCTGGTGCTGCAGTTGCAGCGAGGTGATGGCCCCGTTCTGATAATCCACCCACAGCGGCTTATTAACGGCCTGATAGTCCTGGAAATCTTCGGCGGTAAACGTCACGCTGTAGTCGAGAAACATCCGCTGCAGGCCGCTGAATGAATCAAATGTAAACAGCGTCTCGTCGGCATCAAAGAAAATCCAGTCCCACTTCTTCATCGTTATACCTTGTCTTACATTCTTAAGGGTAAAGCCATAATGACAGCGTCTTCGTGCCCCTCGGCGGTGGGGTAGTAGTTGCGGCGTATCGTCGCCTCGTTAAAGCCTAAGCTTTCATAGAGTGCGATGGCGGCGACGTTCGACGCGCGTACTTCCAGCCACAGCGTCGCGACGCCGCGCTTTTCGACTTCATCAATGACATGTTCGAGTAATTCACGCCCTAACCCCCGGCGTTGCCAGGCCGGATCCACGGCAATGTTAAACAGCGTGGCTTCATCCAGCACCACCTGCGTAATGGCGAAGGCCGCCATCACGCCGTCTACCGCCAGTTGATAGTTGAGGTAGCGCTCACCCTGGTTGCTGGCGAACGTCTGTTCGCTCCAGGGAAAGGCGTGGGCGCGTTTTTCAATCTGCCAGGCGCGCGGTAAATCAGTCAGGCTTAGGGAAGAAATCGTGTTCATGAGCGCAAATTTGTTGCCAGAGCGCGGCGCGAGCCGTAGCGCTGGCCTGCAGTTCGTTAAAAGCCGGGCTGGTGAGTTGAGCGCCTTCCAGCGCTATCGCGTCACCTTCGCCGAGCCGCCAGCTGTTGCAACGACTGCCCTGCGGCAGCATGGCCACACGCTCAGGCGTCAGTTGCAGGACCTGATCGGCCGTCACCGAGAGCGCTCGCAGGACATCGCCCACCATCGGGTCTGTCAGCGGCAGCAGCGCGGCGGCGACGATCACCAGACGAATATGCTCAGGCAGTGAGATAGCGATTTCGCCCTGCAACACCGTCGGGCGACGCAAAGACCACTGGGTGATGCCCAGTTGCTGTAACTGCCAGTCTCGTCGGGATGTCATCGCGTAATTCTCCTGTCTGTCAGGCGCGGAAATATAGCAAATTCGTCGAACTTGCGCCAACAAACCCCTATAATCGCCCCCGTCGATTTTTGAGGATCTTTTTATGTCTGCCATGACCCCGGCAAGTGAAGTCTTGCTGCGCCACAGTGATGATTTCGAAAAAAGCCGTATTTTGTTTGCCGGCGATATGCAGGATGACCTGCCTGCTCGTCTTGATACAGCATTCAGCCGTGCCCATACCCAGCAGTTCCACCACTGGCAGGCGCTCAGCCGCGCCATGGACGATCGCGTGCGTTTCAGCCTGACCGCCGACGCAACGGACGTTGCCGACTGCGATACGCTGGTCTACTACTGGCCGAAAAACAAGCCGGAAGCGCAGTTCCAGTTAACCAATATTCTATCGCTGATGCCTGTCGGCACCGACATCTTCGTGGTGGGCGAAAACCGCAGCGGCGTGCGTAGCGCCGAGCAGATGCTGGCGGAATTCGCGCCGCTGAACAAAGTCGACAGCGCGCGCCGCTGCGGCCTGTATTACGGACGTCTGGAAAAACAACCGACCTTTAACGCCGACGGCTACTGGGGCGGCTACGCGCTGGACAACCTCACCATCAAAACCCTGCCCGGCGTCTTCAGCCGCGACGGTCTGGACGTGGGCAGCCAGCTGCTGCTGTCGACGCTGACGCCGCACACCAAAGGCAAAGTGCTGGACGTGGGCTGCGGCGCGGGCGTACTGGCCGCCGTACTGGCCAGCCATTCGCCGAAGGTTCGCCTGACCCTATGCGACGTGAGCGCTCCGGCGGTAGAAGCCAGCCGCGCGACGCTTGCCGCGAACGGTTTCGAAGGTGACGTGTTCGCCAGCAATGTTTTTTCAGAAGTGACCGGTCGTTTCGATATGATTATCTCGAACCCGCCGTTCCACGACGGCATGCAAACCAGCCTCGAAGCGGCGCAAGCGCTGATTCGCGGGGCGGTTCGCCATCTCAACAGCGGCGGTGAGCTGCGTATCGTCGCCAACGCCTTCCTGCCGTACCCGCAGGTGCTGGACGACACCTTTGGTTTCCACGAGGTTATCGCCCAGACTGGACGCTTTAAGGTCTATCGCACGGTGATGACCCGTCAGGCGAAAAAATAACCGTCCATCTTCTCTGCCTGCGGGCAGAGAAGATGATGTTTTTTGCAGCAATCAGACATTGCGCCACAATTAACTATTGACGAAAAGTGGAAAACCACTAGAATGCGCCTCCGTGGTAACGATTCTTTCATAGAGTCGATGGTATGCGAAGGTGGCGGAATTGGTAGACGCGCTAGCTTCAGGTGTTAGTGTCCTTACGGACGTGGGGGTTCAAGTCCCCCCCCTCGCACCAACGAGGCGATACAATCAGTAAGATGTCTGTGCGAAGGTGGCGGAATTGGTAGACGCGCTAGCTTCAGGTGTTATTGTTCTTACGGACGTGGGGGTTCAAGTCCCCCCCCTCGCACCAGCTTTCTTACTCACTCCCGCGTTTTTCTTTTATCCCATCATTTTCAGATTCATCAGCATTATTCCTTCTGTTAACGCAAGCACTCTTCCGATAACCCGTCACACCCAAGTCCGGCCAGTCTCGTCCCCCTCGCCATGAAGTCACTTTACCTGTGCGCTAATGACAGCCTTGAGTGAAGGTGATAAATTGTGCGGACGATACAGAAAAATCAAGATCTCTGATATTTTTCACGTTATACATTTACGACGTGATAGTGTTTACCCTGGTAGCTGGCGTTTCTGTAATTCCACACTGCATAATGATTTCCTGACATGACAGCACAATCCTGGCGTTCCCTGCGTATCAAAAAATATCAGTTTTCGTTACGCTTGTTTTTATTTCTTAATTTAACATCAGCGCTCATTTCCATGTTCAGCCCATTATCACAGGTGTTTGCCCTGACGATACCGGTAACGCTGATCGCCTTATCCTGCGTTGGGCTGCTGCTCGGGCATTGGGCCTTTTCGCAAAAAAAAATCAATCTTCCGCTGATATCCTTTGCCATTGGCTGCCTTTGGGCATGGCACGTAGCAATTAAGGCGCCGCTATTAGCAGACGCTAATGTTAACTACCTGATCATTTCTCTATTAGGGATATTCTTTATTGGCGTGATTGCCTTTTCGAATAACATTCTCGCCTTCACTCTGCATTCCTTACCGGTACTCATCACCTGCCTGATCATTGACAACGGCGCCCACTGGGTGCGCATGCTGTATTGCATCGCGCTGCCGATAGCCGGGGTGTCCCTGCAAAGTCTTATCCAGAAACGTAATGATGATTTTGCTCAGGGTCTGATGTATAAGCTGCTGGAAGAGCGGCAAACGCTCAACGACCTGAGCATGCTGGACCCTCTTACCGGCCTCTACAACCGCCGCGGCATGCAAAGCCGCCTGCAAACGCTGCTGGGGCTGGATAACAGCGGGCATTTCGTCCTGCTGCTCGATATCGATCACTTCAAAGCCTACAACGATCACTATGGCCATATGATGGGCGACCAGGCGCTGATTCAGGTATCCGCGGCAATCCGCAATGCCGTGCGCTCTCGCGATATCGTCACCCGCTATGGCGGTGAAGAGTTTATGGTGCTACTGACCAACACCACCTCCGATGGCGCCTTGCTCAGCGCCGAGCGTATTCGTCAGCGCGTTTACGATCTCAAAATTCCCCATATGTTTAATCTGACGGTTGCCACCAACGTGACCGTCAGTATTGGCCTGGCGCCGCTTGAAGGCGACGATTTTGAAGCCGCCCTCGAAAATGCCGATAAGGCGCTGTACGAAGCCAAACACATGGGTCGCAACAACATCCTGACCAGCGAGCAGCTGCAACCCGTCTGATATCACGTAAACAAAGGATTTAACACCGATAAGGGTTGCGCAGCGTGTCAGCAATAGATAGCATTGGAAATAATTATCATTTAGATTCCTGGTGCTTATTGTTATGGCGTACCGTACAGCATTCCTGACAGACGCGGTTATCAGGCGCTCCGTACCGCAGGTACCCGCTCCTTCGCTGGCGGATACGCTGCGGAACACGCTGCGCGCGCATCGCCCGCACCTGCTGGAATTTCTGCGACTGGACGAAACGCCGCCGCAATGCGCCATGACGCTCACCGAATGGACCCGCCCCACCGAACTCAGCACGCTGCTGGCCTGTTACTCCGATCATATCTACCGTCATAAGCCGGAACAGCCGCGGGAGAACAAAGCGCTGCTGTCGCTCTGGGCGCAATGGTATATCGGACTGCAGTTGCCGCCGCTGATGCTGGCGTTACTCACCCAGCAGCAGGCTATCAGTCTGTCACCCGAGCACATTCAGGTCGAGTTTCATGAAACGGGCCGTGCAGCCTGCTTCTGGATTGCGGTGCATCAGGATAAAACCGCCCTCTTTGCGCCGCCGGTTAACCGCATGGAAAAACTGGTTACCCGCACGCTGATGCCGGTCGTCAGTGCGCTGGAAGCCACAGGCGATATCAACGGCAAGCTTATCTGGAGCAATACCGGTCATCTGATTAACGGGTATCTGAGTGAGATGAAAAATCTGCTGGGGGATGAACGGGTCGCGACGTTGCGCCAACAGTTGTTCTTCTCCCAACAGCTGTCTGACGGTCAGCAAAACCCGCTCTGGCGCACGGTCGTCATGAGAGATGGACTGCTGGTCCGTCGCACCTGCTGCCAGCGCTACCGACTACCGGACGTTCAGCAGTGCGGCGACTGCACGCTCAGATAGCGCGCTGATGTGCCGGGTGGCGCAAGCGCTCACCCGGCCTGACGCGGTCAGGCAATCTGCTCGTTTTCTTCTGCGGCGCGCAGTACTTCTTCCGCTTCCTGCGCCAGCAACTGTTTCTCATATACTTTGAAGAACGGGTAGTAAATGATGGCGGAAACGCAGGCCAGTACCACCACGAGGATCGCCCCGCGGAAGTCCCAACCCAGCGCCCAGGCCGCACCCACCGGCGCTGGCGCCGTCCACGGCACCACGGAAATCACCCGGCCGATCAGATCCAACTTCATCGTTCCCCAGGCCAGCACGGCGTTCACCATCGGCGCCAACAGGAACGGAATAAAGAACACCGGGTTCATGACGATCGGCGTACCGAAGATAACCGGCTCGTTAATGTTAAAAACGCTCGGTACAATGCTCAGCCGACCGATGGAACGCAGGTGCGCGGAGCGGCTTCGCAGATAGCAGAACACCAGCCCCATCGTCGCGCCGGAACCGCCGATGACGATGAAGAACGTCCAGAACGCCTCCATAAAGATATGCGGCAGCGGCGCACCGTGGGCCAGCGCCGTCTGGTTCATTCCGAGGTTCGTCAGCCAGAACATCTGCAGCATACCGGAGACGATCGCCGCGCCATGAATACCCGCGAACCACAGCAGATGGCCTATCAGCACCGCCAGCAGGATAGCCGGCAACGAATCCGCCGCAGAAACCAGCGGTTTGAATATCGCCATGATCGCCTGTGGGATCAGCATATCGAACTGGCTCTGGATAAACAGGCTTAACGGATAGAGCGTCAGCACCACCACCAGCACCGGGATCAGCAGATCAAAGGAGTTTTTGATCATCGGCGGAACCTGATCCGGCAGACGGATGCCGATATTGCGCACCTTCAGGAAACGCATCATCTCCACGCAGTACACCGCCACCAGGATGGCGGTAAAGATCCCGGTGCCGCCCAGGCTGTCGACCGGCAGCGTGCCGTTGGTTTTTGGCGCCGCCACCAGCAGGAACGCCATGATGGAGAGCATCGCGCACATGAAAGGATCGAGCTGATTTAGCTTTTCGTAATGTTTACCGAGGTTGTAGGCAATCGCCGCGCAGATGTAGATAGACATAATGCCCATCGTCATATCAAACGGCGTCAGAATGCGTCCTTCGAACTGCTTCGCCATATCCAGCCACGCGCGGGCAAAGCCCCAGGTGGTGTCCGGGGAAAACGGCGGGTAGGCAAACACCAACAGAAATGAACCGACAATCATGAACGGCATCGCCGAGATAAAACCATCACGGATAGCCATAACGTGGCGCTGGGACGAAATACGCCCGGCAACCGGACTGACATAGTTTTCGACAAAACGGAAAATCAGATTAAAGGCGGCATGGTTCGCAGACATCGCAGCTCTCCTGACAGGCTAGTGATGTGCTCAGTATTCATCGTCATCAGGCCGACTGCAACCGGTTACAGTAACCGGTTGCAGTGAATGTGAAGAAGATCGAAAAATCTGAAATGTTATAGAATTATTAACACCATTATTTACAGCGTGGTGGGTGACGTCTGCGTGTAGATCAATTCACTTTCAGCGGCGATGACGGATAAAGGTTCCCACGTATTGGTGAATAGTGGAGCATATCCGCAGCGCACAGTAGATCAGTATCCGAACTCACGCCGAGCTTGGTCATCGCATTGAACTTATGCGCGCGGATTGTTTTCGTGTTCCGGGCCAGATGCGCCGCGATCTCAGGAATAGAAAGGCCTTCCGCCATGTAGTAAAGAATGACGCGCTCTGTCGGGCTTAGACCAGGCGTGCCGCCGCGGCAGCTACCGTTAATAATGTTCTCCTGAGGGGACGGCAGAACCTGCAAAAGCGTCTGTAGCTGCTCCGCCAGCTCGCTAATTGCGGCCGATTTACAGAGGATGCCGTGCAGGCTCACCGGTGACAAACCGCGAATCAACCCGGCTTCCCGGCAATCGTCCGAGATAACAATGCGCCTCGCCTGCGGCGACAGCCTGGCGATGCTTTTCAGCAAATAGCTGCTCTCTTTCCTCGATCCCCTGACACAGGAAATGGCATAAATCACAGCAAAACAGGGCCAGCAATGGAATTTCGCTAAAAATTCAGCGGAATTCTTAAAGGCATGAATCTGGTACTGGCTCCCTAAGGTGTGCGTCAGCAGCTGTTGCAATCCCAGTACGGACAACGTACAGGCGTCTATAATAGCGATATGTCGTGTTGCGGCATGTTTTTCCATTCAGCGTGCTCTCCGTAGACGGAATGGAGATTGAGCTCCCTCATCCCCTCCGCGCTGTTAATCCAGGCATACATATCGGCGTTCCCGCGCAGAGACAAACGCCGTATGGCGCTATTTTTCTGGGCGCTGACGGTTTTGTTGCTCTTATGCAGCATCGTCGCGATTTGATTAATCCCCCACCCTTTCGCCAGCAAACGCAATACCTGGCGTTCAGATGCCGTCAGCGAGACGCTTCTGAAAAGCTCGGGCTCAATGGCGCCGCTGCGGAGCACCGCCAGGTTACTGCTGATATAGCCGCTTCCGTTTTCGCGAATTGCCCGAATGACCCCAGCGACAGGTTCCGCATCGGAAAGCAGCGTGCTCTGCGGTCGCATTAGATACTCAACGGCAAGGGGATAAAGCGCATGATTTACCAGAAAAACCCAACGAATATCGGTATATTGCGTCATTAACGCATAATACTGTTCGCAAATATCGCGAGGCTCCGGTGAACCGCCAAAAAGGTCGACCAAAACCAGACTGGCGTGACGCAGTTGCAGCAGCGTTAATTCTTCAATGCATTGATAACAACCGCTTTCATATTCCGGGAAATTATCCCGCATAATAGCGCTCAGGCCAGACTGTATTACGGGTAATTTACTGATTACTATCCCATATCCAGAGTGTGTCGATAGCATAGTTCCCTCCCAGACTCTACCTTCCCTGTTTTCATTTAAACAGCAAAAGAAGCTCCTCATTAAATGAGGCGCTAAATGAAATGAACCCTTACAGCCTAAGTAATATCTCATATCCGGGACAGGAGATTAATAGCTGTGATATTAGAAAAAATTTATTCTGTTGTTAGATTGATTTAATAATTTCAATTTTAATATCAAATTTTGATATATGATTCCTGTGATGAATACTTGCATCACAACCGCCGCCAGCGTTTTTCGTTATGTTTTGGTCTTGCCTGCCGCATACGGGCTCAGGTAAAAGTAACCTATGGACTCGGCATTTTCGGTGAACACTCTCTCAGGCGATGATGGAAGTAGATCAAACAATACAACGACAGGTTACGCGGCTGTGTATTCAATGCGGGCTGTTTTTATTGCAGCACGGCGCGGAAAGCGCGCTGGTGGAAGAGCTCTCTGGCCGCCTGGGGATGGCGTTAGGTATGGACAGCGTTGAAAGCGCGATTTCGTCCAACGCTATCGTGCTGACGACAATCAAAGACGGGCAGTGCCTGACCTCAACCCGCAAAAACAGCGACCGCGGCATTAACATGCACGTGGTGACGGAAGTGCAGCACATCGTCATCCTGGCCGAACACAAGCTGCTCGACTATCAGGACGTGGAAAAACGCTTCGCGCAGATAAAACCGCTGCGCTACCCGCGCTGGCTCGTCGTGACGATGGTGGGGCTCTCCTGCGCCTGCTTTTGCAAGCTGAATAACGGCGGCTGGGACGGCGCCTTTGTCACCTTTTGCGCCAGCACCGTCGCCATGTATATCCGCCAGCTGTTGACCCACCGCGGCCTGCATCCGCAGATTAATTTTTGCATCACGGCGTTTGTCGCCACCACCGTATCGGGCCTGATGCTGCGTCTGCCCAACTTTGTGAATACGCCGACCGTGGCCATGGCGGCCAGCGTGCTGCTGCTGGTTCCCGGCTTTCCGTTAATCAACGCCGTCGCCGATATGTTCAAAGGACATATCAATACCGGACTTGCCCGCTGGGCGATTGCCAGCCTGTTGACGCTCGCCACCTGCATCGGCGTGGTCATGGCGATGACCTTATGGGGATTACGCGGATGGATATAATTCAGTTTGTCATGACGCTGCTCCAGGACATGCTGTTGTCGGCAATCCCCGCCGTCGGCTTTGCGATGGTCTTTAACGTCCCGCACCGCGCTCTGCCCTGGTGCGCCCTGCTCGGCGCTATCGGCCATAGCTCCAGAATGCTGATAATGATGGGCGGTTTTAATATCGAGTGGGCCACGTTTGTCGCCTCAATGCTGGTCGGCAGTATCGGCATTCAGTGGTCGCGCTGGTATCTGGCGCACCCGAAAATCTTCACCGTCGCCGCCGTAATCCCCATGTTTCCAGGCATTTCCGCCTATTCCGCGATGATTTCAGCGGTCAAGATTAGCCATTTCGGCTACAGCGAAACGCTGATGATAAGCCTGCTCACCCACTTTCTTAAGGCTTCTTCCATTGTGGGGGCGCTGTCCATTGGGCTTTCAATCCCTGGACTCTGGCTTTACCGCAAGCGTCCACGGGTATAAATCGCCTGATTTTCCCGCCCGGCGGCAAACGCGCCGGGCAATCTCCTCCCTTGCCCCACTCTGTGCTACTATCTGCCCCATGTTATGCCAGTCGTTATCCCGTTTGAGTAAGCGTTATGTCATCGAGAATTCTGACATCCAATGTCATCGGTATTGATGCCTTTTTGCACGATCCCGAAGCGGCGTTAAACCGTGCCGAAGGCGGCGCGGTGGCGGTGTTCGCCAATAACGCCCCGGCCTTTTACGCCATTGCGCCTGCGCGTCTGGCGCAACTGCTTGAGCTGGAAGCAAAGCTGGCGCGTCCCGGCAGCGATGTCACGTTAGATGCGCAATTCTACGACGAGCCTGCCGATACGCCAGTGGCGGTGCCGATGGGCAAATTCGCCATGTATGCCGGATGGCAGCCGGACGCCGATTTTCAGCGTCTGGCGGCGCTGTGGGGCGTGGCGCTCTCACAGCCGGTCACGCCGGAAGAGCTGGCCGCGTTTACCGCCTACTGGCAGGCGGAAGGTAAAGTGTTTCATCACGTGCAGTGGCAGCAGAAGCTCGCCCGCAGCGTGCAAATTAACCGCGCCAGCAACGGCGGACAGCCGCGGCGCGATCTCAATTCGCTGAGCGAACCCGACAGCCACATTCCCCCCGGTTTCAGAGGTTAAGTATGAAAAACGTTGGTGACCTGATGCAGCGCCTGCAGAAGATGATGCCAAAGCATATCGAACCGGCCTTCAAAACCGGTGAAGAACTGCTGGCCTGGCAAAAAGAACAGGGCGAGCTCCGCTCCGCCGCCCTTGAGCGCGAAAACCGGGCGATGAAAATGCAGCGCACCTTTAACCGCTCCGGCATTCGCCCGCTGCACCAAAACTGCTCCTTCAACAACTACCGCATCGAGTGCGACGGTCAGATGAACGCCCTGTCGAAAGCGCGTCAGTATGTGGAAGAGTTTGACGGCAACCTTGCCAGCTTCATCTTTTCCGGCAAGCCGGGAACCGGGAAAAATCACCTCGCCGCCGCCATCTGCAACGAACTGTTGCTGCGGGGAAAATCGGTGCTGATCATTACGGTGGCCGACATTATGTCCGCCATGAAGGACACCTTCGGCAATCGCGAGACCAGCGAAGAACAGCTGCTCAACGATCTCAGCAATGTGGATCTGCTGGTGATCGACGAGATCGGCGTGCAGACCGAATCCCGCTATGAAAAAGTGATCATCAACCAGATAGTCGATCGCCGATCGTCGTCGAAACGCCCGACCGGGATGCTCACCAACAGCAATATGGACGAAATGACCAAGCTGCTGGGGGAGCGCGTCATGGACCGTATGCGCCTTGGCAACAGCCTGTGGGTGATTTTCAACTGGGACAGCTATCGCAGCCGCGTCACCGGCAAAGAGTATTGAGACTTTTCCTGGCGAAGGCAGCGCTATACTGGCGCAGTTTTCTCTCCTGGAGTTTTTATTATGAAATTCGCAAAAGGTCTTTTGAGCACCACCGTTGTGAGCATCGCACTGCTCTCCACCGCCGCCAGCGCGTCTTCATGGCAGGACACGTTGAACAGCGCCGCCAACGAACTGAGCAGCCAGAGCGGCAGCGCACAGCAGGGCGGGATGTCGCTCTCCTCGCTGACTGGCCTGCTTAACGGCAGCAGCAGCGCCCTGAGCGCCGACAACATGAACAACGCCGCCGGTATTTTAGAGTACTGCGCCAAACAGAAACTGGCCTCCGCCACCAACGTCGACAACGTGAAAAACCAGATGCTGGATAAGCTCGGTCTGGGCGCGGCGGAACAGAAAAAAGACACCAACTATCTTGATGGCATCCAGGGGCTGCTGAATGCCCAGAACGGCCAGCAGTTGAACCTGAGCGCTATCGGCAATTCGCCGCTGGCGGAGCAGGTCAAAACCAAGGCCTGCGACCTCGTCCTGAAACAAGGCGCCAGCTTCCTCTCCTGACCCCGCACCCACTCGCCGCCAGCGCG
>NZ_JAFAGS010000143.1 GCF_019237635.1 Pluralibacter sp. | reverse complement strand
GGATATTTCTTAAGGCACTGTTTTATACAGTTTTTTTGACACCAGATTATTCTTTAGTGTTAGTATAATGAGTCCCCGCCAGCACCAACGCGAACGCTGTTTGCGCAAGATATAATATGTTCTTAGTGATAGCTGTAATATAAAATTCAGAACGGTGCAGGTTGCAAACCCCGATGGTTAACGGCTTTCAATACGCAGCAGGCAATTTTTGATTGATGGATGTCAGCTTACCGCGTTCGATGGTGATATAACCCCCTTTGCGTAACTCGGACAAAAGCGTCATCGTACGGCTGCGAGACAGGCCGGTGCGACGTTGTATGAAATTCACCACATTAATCCCCTTTCGGTATGCTTCGGGATAGATCCACAGCTCCAGAATTAACGCGCGTACCGACAGGTAAGAGTCCACGCCCACCAGCTCCTGCTCACGCGCGCTCATGACAATTAGACGATGCGCTAAAATCCGCGCCACGTCATGCCAAAGGTTTTTCGCATCACAGACCTCAACAAACTTATTCAACGGAACAAAATACCCTTCGCAATCTGTTTCAGCATACAAATAATGCTGAGGGCGAGCAGGAACATCATAATAAATGCTATACCCGTCAATAAGCCCCAGAACAGATGGGGCAAAAGCAGATGACATGTAAAGATGATTTTGAGTATGGCAGAGCGAACCAACACCGTTTGATAACAATATAATGCCTGCATTTTCTTTATCTGGACTAAACTGATAAATTGCATTTGCCATCAGAGAGAAAGGTTCACTAACAGGAATTAGCGCTTCAAATAGCACATTTTGTGCTAATATCGGCTTGGTTTGTTGAGCAAATGTAAATGAATGCATGACGTCACCATTGACGTCATTTATGGTATGAAAGTCCATGCGTTAATCCTTAATACAAGCAAAAAAAATAAGCAGCAGAAATAAAGCCCGGAGGAAAAAAACCGGCGAATTATGGCACAGGTTATTTCCGCATTAATATTATGGATTATAACAATCGGTAAAATAACCGCCAATTTCAGTGTACATTTTCCTGTACGATCTGTACAAATAACAATCAGAGACAGGCGGGGAACCCCCTCCGACGAAACGGAGAGGGCAAAGAACAGACGCTATACCACGCGAATACCCGCAGGCATTATGCGCTCCGACGTCAGCAGAACACTCTCGCGGGCGTCATCCGTTTCGGCGCACAGCAGCATACATTCCGACACCTCGCCGCGCATTTTCACTTTCGCCAGGTTGCACAGCACCACCACCACTTTCCCCAGCAGCTCTTCTTCCCGGTAATAGGGCACCAGACTGGTCACGGTCTGTAGTGTCCGGCCGCCGACGTCAATCTGCGCGATGTACAACTTATCAGCGTTTTCGTGGCGTTTCACTGCGGTGATCGTTCCGGTACGGATCTCCAGTTTGGCGAAATCGTCGTAAGCAACTGTCTCCATCGTTTTTCTCCAGGTAAAATTTTAGTAAAAGATAGAAAACTTTTTCCAGAGTTCAGTATCATGCTGGCAGGAATGCTACTTTCATCACTCTTTTTAGCGTGAAAATGCGCCCGGTTAGCGTAAATAATCCCCCAGAGATTTACTGAAAACAGATGCATGAACCGGCGCTTGCTTTACAATGGATGCGCGCTTACGTCAGTTAAGGAAAAAGATGGCAACATTAAAAGATATTGCAACCGAAGCAGGCGTTTCGCTGGCCACGGTCTCGCGGGTACTGAATGACGACCCGACCCTGAACGTCAAAGAAGAAACCAAGCACCGCATCCTGGAGATCGCCGAAAAGCTGGAGTACAGAACCAGCAGTTCGCGCAAAACCCAGGTGCACGCGGTCGGTCATCACCATATTCTGGCGCTCTACAGCTACCAGCAGGAACTGGAGATCAATGACCCGTACTACCTCGCCATTCGTCACGGTATCGAAATGCAGTGCGAGAAGCTGGGAATTGAGCTCACCAACTGTTATCTCAACAATACACAACCTGACCTGAAAAAAACCACCGGCGTACTGATTGTCGGCAAGCCCTCGCAGGCGATTCGCGACACCGCGACCTCGCTGACTGACAACGTCTGCTTTATCGATTTCCACGAGCCGGGCAGCGAGTATGACGCCGTCGATATCGACCTGGTGCGTATCGCCAAAGAAGTTATCGATTTCTTTATCGCCCAGGGCGCCACCCGTATCGGGTTTATCGGCGGCGAAGACGACCCCGGTAAAGCGGATATCCGCGAAGCGGCGTTTGTCGAGTATGGCCACCTCAAAGGCGTCGTGTCCGATACCGACATCTGGCGGGGCGGATTTTCCAGTTCGTCAGGCTATGAGCTGGCAAAAACCATGCTGGCAAAGGGAGACTATCCGGACGCGCTGTTTGTCGCTTCTGACTCCATTGCCATCGGCGTGCTGCGCGCCATCCACGAGCGCGGCCTGGCTATCCCGCAGGATATTTCGCTCATCAGCGTCAACGATATCCCGACCGCCCGCTTCACCTTCCCGCCGCTGTCGACCGTGCGCATCCATTCAGAAATGATGGGCAGCCAGGGCGTCAACCTGCTGTTCGAAAAAGCCCGCGACGGCCGCGCGCTGCCGCTGAACGTCTTTGTTCCGAGCAAGCTCAAACTGCGCGGCACCACCCGTTAATGTCGCACGACGCCGGAACGCGCCAGCCGCGCTTCCGGCCGTTTTCTCGCCCCACCGCCCCAACGTTCATTTTGTGATCTCGTTAAAGTAAATAGGTTTTACTCATTTTATTTAGTAAAACTTTTACTAAAATGCAGGGTAACAACTCAGATCCGTTCAGGGAGGCGATATGAATCGCTGGGAAAATCTTCAGCTCACTCATGAAAACAGGCTGCCGCCGCGCGCCTACTTCTTCTCGTACGACTCAACGGCGCAGGCACGGACCTTCGCCCGTGAAACCAGCAGCCGCTTTTTGTCCCTCAGTGGACAATGGAATTTTCACTTTTTCAGCAACCCGATGCGAGTGCCTGAGGCATTTACCTCACAGTTCATCAGCGACTGGGGGCCGATTACCGTGCCCGGCATGTGGCAGATGGAAGGCCACGGCCAGCTGCAATATACCGACGAAGGCTTCCCGTTCCCGATTGACGTTCCCTATGTCCCCACCGACAACCCGACCGGCGCCTATCAGCGGATCTTCACCCTCAGCGAAGGCTGGCAGGGCAAGCAAACCCTGATTAAATTCGACGGCGTCGAAACCTATTTCGAAGTGTACGTTAACGGCCAGTACATCGGCTTTAGCAAAGGCAGCCGCCTGACGGCGGAATTCGATATCAGCGCCGCAGTGAAAACCGGCGATAACCTGCTGTGCGTACGGGTCATGCAGTGGGCCGATTCCACCTACATTGAAGATCAGGATATGTGGTGGTCGGCAGGTATTTTCCGTGATGTTTACCTGGTCGGGAAAACCCCGCTGCACGTCCAGGACTTCACCGTCCGTACCGACTTTAACGACGACTACCGCGACGCCACGCTCTCCTGCCTGCTGGCGCTGGAAAACCTCGCCGCACAGCCCGACGTTGCCACGCTGGAGTATGTCCTGTTCGACGGCGACCTGGCGCTGCATCAGGGAAAAACCGGCAACATTACGATCGACAAGCAGGCGCAGGCCCACTTCGCCATCGACGTGAAAGCGCCGCAACAATGGTCAGCGGAAACCCCATACCTTTATCACCTGGTGATGACGCTGAAAAACGCGGCCGGGGACGTTCTGGAGATCATCCCGCAGCGCGTGGGTTTTCGCGACATCAAAGTGCGCGACGGGCTGTTCTATATCAACAACCATTACGTCATGCTGCACGGCGTCAACCGCCACGATAACGACCATCTGAAGGGGCGTGCCGTGGGGATGGATCGCGTGGAAAACGATCTGCGGTTGATGAAGCAGCACAATATCAACTCGGTGCGCACCGCCCATTATCCTAACGATCCGCGTTTCTACGAGCTGTGCGATATCTACGGCCTGTTCGTGATGGCGGAAACCGATGTTGAATCCCACGGTTTTGCCAACGTCGGCAACCTGAGCGCCATTACCGACGATCCTGCCTGGGAGCATATCTACGTTGAACGCATCGTGCGCCATGTCCATGCGCAGAAAAACCATCCATCGATCATCATCTGGTCACTGGGCAACGAGTCCGGCTACGGCTGCAATATCCGCGCGATGTACCACGCCACAAAGGCGCTGGACGATACCCGCCTGGTGCATTATGAAGAAGACCGCGACGCCGAGGTGGTGGACATCATCTCCACCATGTATACCCGCGTGCCGCTGATGAACGAGTTCGGCGAGTACCCGCACGCCAAGCCGCGCATTATCTGCGAATACGCCCACGCCATGGGCAATGGCCCCGGCGGCCTGACGGAGTACCAGAACGTCTTTTACCAGCATGACAGCATTCAGGGCCACTACGTGTGGGAATGGTGCGACCACGGCATTCAGGCGACCGACGACAACGGCGCGGTGTGGTACAAGTACGGCGGCGACTACGGCGACTACCCAAACAACTACAACTTCTGCCTCGACGGGTTAATTTACTCCGACCAGACCCCGGGCCCGGGGCTCAGAGAATACAAGCAGGTCATCGCGCCGGTGAAGGTGCAGGCCACGGACCTGACCCGCGGCGAGTTGCGCGTCGACAACAGACTGTGGTTCTCCACTCTGGACGACTACACCTTACGCGTCGAAGTCCGCGCTGAAGGTGAAACGCTCTCCAGCGACGTGCTGAAAGTGCGCGACCTGGCGCCGAACAGCGTCCGCGACGTCCGGATTACGCTGCCCGCACTCGACGACCGCGAAGCGTTCGTTAACGTGATGGTGACGAAAGATTCCCGCACGCTGTACAGCGACGCCAACCACGCCATCGCCGTCTATCAGTTCCCGTTAAAGGCGCAAACGACCGCGAAAACACCGCTTATCAACGCCAGCGCCACGCCGCTGAACGTTGCCGATGAGCGCCTGAGCTACACCATCAGCGGCCACAACTTCCGCGCCGTGTTCTCCAAAGTCAGCGGTAAGTTGACCCACTGGCAGGTCAACGGCATCGACCAGGTCACCCGCGAGCCGAAAATTAACTTTTTCAAGCCGATGATTGATAACCACAAGCAGGAATATGAAGGGTTGTGGCAACCGGCCCACCTGCCAATCATGCAGGAGCACCTGCGCGAGTTTCACGCCGAGCGCCAGGGCGACACCGTCATCATTACCACCCGCAGCATCATTGCGCCGCCGGTGTTTGATTTCGGCATGCGTTGTACCTACCGCTGGCAGATAACGCCGCAGGGACACATTAACGTGGAGTTGCAGGGCGAACGTTATGGCGACTACCCGCACATCGTACCGTGCATCGGCTTTATGATGGGCATCAACGGCGAGTTTGAGCAGGTGAACTACTACGGCCGCGGCCCGGGCGAAAACTATGCCGACAGCCAGCAGTGCAACATTATCGACGTCTGGCGTACCACCGTGGACGAGATGTTCGAGAACTACCCGTTCCCGCAGAACAACGGCAACCGCCAGCACGTCCGCTGGGCCTCGTTTACCAACCGTCACGGCAACGGCCTGCTGGTCGTCCCGCGCAAACCGATTAACGTCAGCGCCTGGCACTATACGGCGGAAAACCTCCACGCCGCCCAGCACTGTAACGCCCTGCAGCGCAGCGACGACATCACGTTGAACCTCGATGACCAGGTGCTGGGCCTCGGCTCCAACTCCTGGGGCAGCGAAGTTCTGGACAGCTGGCGGGTGTGGCTCAAACCGTTCAACTATGGCTTTACGCTGCTGCCGCTGGAAGGCGGATGCAACACCTCGCAGGTGCTGGCGAACCACGCTTTCGGCGCCGATTTCTTTTCCCCTGTTTCGCACAGCGAGGCTGAAAAATGAGAATTCTCGATAACGTAGAACACTTTAAGCAGGTTTATCACAGCGGACGCAAGTGGCAACGCTGTGTGGAGGCCATTAACAACATCGATAACATCCGTCCGGGCGTGGCGCACTCGATCGGCGATTCACTCTCCTATCGCGTCGAGGTCGACAGCACCACCGATGCGTTGTTCACCGGCCATCGCCGCTACTTTGAGGTGCACTATTACCTCCAGGGACAGCAGAAAATTGAGTTTGCGCCGAAAACGCAGCTGCAGACCGTGGAGTGCTACCGCGACGAAACCGACAGGGAATACCTGAAGGGGATTGGCGACACCGTCCAGGTGCGCGAAGGACAAATGATCGTCTGCGACAACAGCGAGGCCTACCGTTTTATCTGCGACGCCCCGGTGAAGAAGGTCATTCTCAGGGTCACCATTGAGGACGGTTATTTTCTGAATAAGTGATTGTCGTGTTATGCAGGACGGCAAACCCACGGTGCAGCCGCGGGTTTGCCGGGTATCGACCCCGCAGGGGTTACTATGATTTTTCGGAGGACGTATGTCCGAATCAGTTCGCGCCAAAATAGGTAAATTCGCCTTGCTTTCCATGGCGTTCACCGCGGTGTTTAACGTGCGTAATATCGTTAACAACAACATCGAATTAGGGCTCAGCTCTGCGCCCATTTTTCTGTTCGCCACCGTGGTGTACTTCATTCCTTTCGTTTTTATTATCGCCGAGTTCGTCTCCGCCAATAAAAACTCCGAATCCGGGATGTACGCCTGGCTGAAGCAGCCCCTGGGCACACGCGCCGCGTTTTTAGGCTCGTTTCTTTACTGGTTCGTCAACCTGTTCTTCTTCATTTCGTTGCTGCCGAACGTGGTGGCTTACGCCTCCTACGCCATCATGGGGTACGCCGTCCCCTTCTCCCCGATGGTCACCTCGGTGATTTCGATTGTGCTGTTCGCCATGGCGACCCATATCTCCACCAAAGGAGCGACCTGGCTGGGTAAAATTTCCGAGTGCGTCGCCTACGGCGTGTTTGCGCTGTTCGCCATATACGTGGTCGGCGCCTTTACCGCGCTGGGGTCGGGTCACGTTCCGGCGCAGCCTATCACCCTCGCGGCGATGGAGCCGACCATCAACTGGGCAACGCTTGGCATCATGTGCTGGATTTTCCAGGCGGCCGGCGGTGCGGAAACCGTGGCGGCGTACCTGAACGACACCAAAGGCGGACAGAAATCCTTTATTAAGGTCATCATCTCCGCAGGGGTGCTGATTGGCGGAATGTACGCGCTGGGGTCGCTGCTGGTGAACGTCTTTGTCGCCCGTGAAAACCTGACCTACGCGGGCGGGATGGTGGAGATCTTCACCGGGCTGGGCGCCTACTTCCATATCTCCGAGCTGCTGATGGGCCGCTTTGTCGGCATTATCCTGTTCATCGCCATCTTTGGCAGCATGATGATGTGGACCGCCGCGCCGGTAAAAATTCACTTCTCGGAAATCCCCAAGGGCATCTACGGCCAGAAAACCACCGAGCTTAACGCCCACGGCGTGCCGGTGCGCGCTGCGTGGTGGCAGTTCCTCTTTGTCTTTATCATGCTGATTATCAACGGCTTTGGCTCCCAAAGCGTGCAGCAGATGATGAATACGGCGATTAACCTGACTGCGGGCACCGCGATGCTGCCGCCGCTGTTCATCATGGTGGCCTACTTCGTCTTTCGCTGGAAGCACGACGACACGCCGCGCGATTTCCGGATGGGTTCCAAAACCGTCGGCATGAGCGTGGTTTCGATGCTTATCGTGATTTTTGTGGTCAGCATGACCGCCTCCGCCTTCCCGCCGGGCGTGGACCTGGTCAATGCGTTCTTTATCAACGTCTTTATGACGGCGGTCTTCTCGGGACTGGCGTGGTGGTGGATCACGCGCTTTGAGAAAAAACAACAAAAGCATCAGGTCGCAGGTCTGTCCGCCGCGCCTGAGGCGACAAAATAGGTTTTTCCGGTTTCCCGTCAGCGTTCCCTGTCGCTGGCGGGATTTTTTATGCCGGGTGTTTGCAAAGTTGTAAATGAAATTTCGTGATCGAGTTAAAGCAAATAAATTTTACTGATTTTATTTACTAAAATATTTACTAAAATACATATTAATCATTGACCGCCTCTATCCTACAAACAACACAGGCCCTTTCAGCTACCCTCTGAGGGACATTGTGTGGAGATGTGTTATGTCTGATACCAAACGTAATACAATCGGCAAGTTCGGCCTGCTTTCACTGACCTTTGCCGCCGTTTATAGTTTTAACAACGTCATCAATAACAACATCGAACTGGGGCTGGCGTCGGCGCCCATGTTCTTTCTGGCGACCCTGTTTTACTTCATTCCCTTCTGTCTTATCATCGCCGAGTTCGTATCGCTGAATAAAAACTCGGAAGCCGGGGTGTATGCCTGGGTAAAAAGTTCGCTCGGCGGGCGCTGGGCGTTTATCACCGCCTACACCTACTGGTTTGTGAACCTGTTCTTCTTTACCTCGCTGCTGCCGCGCGTTATCGCCTACGCGTCCTATGCCTTCCTCGGCTATGAATACATCCTGACGCCGTTCGCCACCACGGTGCTGAGCATGGTGCTGTTCGCCTTCTCGACGTGGGTGTCGACCAACGGCGCGAAAATGCTGGGGCCGATTACCTCGGTCACCTCCACGCTGATGCTGCTGCTGACCCTCTCTTACATCATGCTGGCAGGTGCTGCGCTGGCAGGCGGGATCCAACCGGCGGATCCGATCACCGTCGATGCGATGATCCCGAACTTCAACTGGGCGTTCCTCGGCATCACCACATGGATCTTCATGGCCGCAGGCGGCGCAGAGTCCGTGGCGGTGTACGTGAACGACGTCAAGGGCGGCTCGAAATCCTTCGTCAAAGTGATCATCCTCGCCGGGATCTTCATCGGCGTGCTCTACTCCATCTCCTCCGTGCTGATTAACGTCTTTGTGCACAGTAAGGAGCTGAAATATACCGGCGGTTCGGTGCAGGTATTCCACGGTCTGGCGGCGTACTTCGGCCTGCCGGAAGGGCTGATGAACCGCTTTGTCGGCCTGGTCTCCTTTACCGCCATGTTCGGCTCGCTGCTGATGTGGACCGCCACGCCGGTGAAAATCTTCTTCTCGGAAATCCCATCCGGCATTTTCGGTAAAAAGACCGTCGAGCTGAATGAGAATGGCGTCCCGGCGCGCGCGGCGTGGATCCAGTACCTTATCGTCATTCCGCTGATGATAATCCCGACCATGGGCTCCAACACGGTGCAGGATCTGATGAACACCATCATCAACATGACCGCCGCGGCCTCGATGCTGCCGCCGCTGTTTATCATGCTGGCCTACCTCAACCTGCGTCTGAAGCTCGATCATCTGCCGCGCGATTTCACCATGGGCTCACGCCGCACCGGGATCATCGTGGTGTCGATGCTGATCGTGATTTTCACCATCGGCTTTATCGCCTCGACCTTCCCGACCGGCGGCAATATTCTGACGATCGTTTTCTATAACGTCGGCGGTATTGTTATCTTCCTCGGCTTCGCCTGGTGGAAATACAGTAAATATATCAAGGGGCTCTCGCGAGAAGAGCAGCAGATTGAAGCCTCACCCGCGTCACATACGCATTAAGGCAGGGATACCGATAGCATGAAGAAAACCCTCTCGCTGACGCCGCTTACCTGCGCGCTGCTGCTGAGCATATCGTCGCACGCGGCGACGGCGGATGGCTTTAAAAACGTCATCAACCGCACCGGCGCGCCGCAGTACATGCATGATTTCGACAGCGACGACCACCAGCGCTTTAACCCGTTCTTCGACCTGGGCGCCTGGCACGGGCACCTGCTGCCGGACGGCCCGGCGACCATGGGGGGATTTCCGGGACCGGCGCTGCTGACCGAAGAGTACATCAACTTTATGGCGACCAATTTTGACCGCCTGACGGTGTACCGCAACGGGAAAAAAGTCGACTTCACCCTGCAGGCATGGAGCGAGCCCGGCGCGCTGTTCCAGACCCTGACCGCCAAAGGCGTCAGGGTGGCGATGACGCTGCGCTTTGCCAGTCCTCACACTTCATTGCTGGAAACCCGTATCACCAGCAATGCTCCGTTGACGCTGGTGTGGGACGGCGAGCTGCTGGAAAAGCTGGAGGCAAAAGAGGGCAAGCCGCTGTCGGATAAAACCATCGACGGGGCGTTTGCGGACTACCGGCGACGTCTGGCCGCGACCCACGACGGCCTGACGGTCTCGTTTGGCAAAGTACGCGCCGCCTCCGACCTGATGACCTCCGGCGAATCGGAATATCAGGTGCATAAATCAATACCCATCCAGACCCGCATCGACGGACACCGTTTTACCAGCACCGCGCAGGTGAACGGCTCCACGACGATTTACACCACCTATTCGCATCTGCTGACCGCCGCCGAGGTGAGGCATGAGAAGGCGCAGATTCGCGATATTCTTGCGCGCCCGTCCTGGTACCTGAACACCGCGCGTAAACGCTGGGACGGCTATCTGCAAAAAGGGCTCACCAACCCGGAGGCCACCGCAGAACAAACTCGCGTTGCGGTCAAGGCGATTGAAACCCTCAACGGCAACTGGCGTTCGCCCGGCGGCGCGGTGAAATACAACACGGTGACGCCATCGGTGACCGGCCGCTGGTTCTCCGGCAACCAGACCTGGCCCTGGGATACCTGGAAACAGGCCTTCGCAATGGCCCATTTCAACCCGGCTATTGCTAAAGACAATATCCGGGCGGTCTTCTCCTGGCAGGTCCAGCCTGACGACCCGGTACGCCCGCAGGATGCCGGTTTTGTGCCGGATCTGATCGCCTGGAACCCAAGCCCCGAGCGCGGCGGCGACGGTGGCAACTGGAACGAACGCAACACCAAGCCAAGCCTCGCGGCCTGGTCGGTGATGGAGGTTTATAACGTCACCCAGGACAAGACGTGGCTTGAGGAGATGTACCCCAGGCTTGTGGCCTACCACAACTGGTGGCTGCGTAACCGCGACCACAACGGCAACGGCGTGCCGGAATACGGCGCCACGCGCGATGAAGCCAATAAGACCCACAGCGATATTCAAACGGCCGCCTCCTGGGAGTCTGGCCGTGACGACGCGGCGGTATTTGGCTTTATCGATAAAGATCAGCTGGATAAATACGTCGCAAACGGCGGTAAACCCAGCGACTGGACGGTTTCATTTGCCGAAAACCGCGACCGCAACGGCACGTTGCTCGGCTACTCCCTGTTACAGGAGTCGGTCGATCAGGCAAGCTATATGTACAGCGATAACCACTATCTGGCGGAAATGGCGACACTGCTCGGTAAAAAAGCGGATGCCGCACGCTATCGCAACCTTGCCCAGAAGCTTGCCGACTACATCAATACCTGCATGTTTGACCCACAGAGCGGTTTTTACTACGACATCCGCATTGAAGACAAACCGCTGGCGAATGGCTGTGCCGGGATACCCATTGTCGAACGCGGCAAGGGGCCGGAAGGCTGGTCGCCGCTGTTTAACGGCGCAGCGACGCAGCAGCACGCCGATGCGGTGGTGAAAGTGATGCTCGACCCGAAAGAATTCAACACCTTCGTCCCGCTCGGCACCGCGGCGCTAAGCAACCCGGCGTTTGGCGCGGATATCTACTGGCGCGGGCGGGTATGGGTGGATCAGTTCTGGTTTGGGCTCAAAGGGATGGCGCGCTACGGCTATCGCGACGAGGCGTTAACCCTGGCCGATGCGTTCTTTAAACACGCCAAAGGATTAACCGGCGACGGGCCGATTCAGGAGAACTACAACCCGCTCACCGGCGCCCAGCAGGGCGCACCGAACTTCTCCTGGAGCGCAGCGCATTTGTATATGCTATATAACGAGTTTTTCAGGAAAAGCGGCTGAATGTGGGTGTGAGGTTGGCGCTTATCACACAAATCAGGGTCAAGTATCCAATGGGCGCTGTTCCAGAACCGTATTGGCAACAGGATTTATACTTAATTCCAGATGTTCCGGGTGAAGATGGGAACCACAGCCTGGCGTGCCTCGCAGGCTATGTCATCAAAACTTAACCAAAGAGAAAATCATGAGAAAAATAGTTTCGTTTG
>NZ_JAFAGS010000134.1 GCF_019237635.1 Pluralibacter sp. | reverse complement strand
GGCGAATGTCTCTACGGCAACCGTATCCCGAGCGTTAATGAACCCCGACAAAGTATCCCAGGCGACACGCAATAAAGTCGAAAAAGCCGCGCTGGAAGTGGGTTATTTGCCGCAATCGCTCGGGCGGAACATGAAGCGTAATGAATCACGCACCATCCTGGTGATTGTTCCGGATATTTGCGACCCCTTTTTTAGCGAAATCATCCGCGGAATTGAAATCACCGCCGCCAGCCATGGCTATCTGGTGTTGATCGGCGATTGCGCCCATCAGAATCAGCAGGAAAAGACGTTTATCGACCTTATCATCACCAAGCAAATCGACGGTATGCTGCTGCTGGGTTCGCGTCTGCCCTTTGACGCCAGCATAGAAGAGCAGCGCAATCTGCCGCCGATGGTCATGGCCAACGAGTTTGCGCCGGAGCTTGAGCTGCCGACGGTACATATCGACAACCTGACCGCCGCCTTTGACGCCGTTAACTATCTGCACGAACTGGGGCACCAGCGTATCGGCTGCATTGCCGGACCGGAAGAGATGCCGCTGTGCCACTATCGCCTGCAGGGTTACGTGCAGGCGCTGCGTCGCAGCGGAGTTACCGTCGACCCGCACTACATCGCACGCGGCGACTTCACCTTCGAAGCGGGCGCCAGCGCCCTGGAGCAGTTGCTCGCCCTGCCGCAGCCGCCGACCGCCATTTTCTGCCATAGCGATATTATGGCGCTCGGCGCGCTGTCGCTGGCGAAACGCCGGGGCCTGAAGGTACCGGAGGATCTGTCGATTGTCGGCTTTGATAATATTTCGCTGGCCGAGTTCTGCGATCCGCCGTTGACCACCGTGTCGCAGCCGCGTTTTGACATCGGCCGTGAAGCGATGCTCCTGCTGCTTGACCAGCTCAGCGGCCAAACCGTCAGCAGCGGTTCGCGGTTACTCGACTGTGAACTGGTGGTTCGCGGCAGTACGCGAAAAATCTGACCTAAATTAAATACCTTTAAGACTAGCGCTTCTGGTCAAAGCTCTGTTGCTTAAGTAACATGACGGGCTGACGAACGAATAAATACAGCGAAACGATAGTGGCACAACGAGATTATGTACGCCGCAGCAGCCAGCCGGCTCCTTCGCGGCGCAAAAAGAGCCCTTCACGAAGCTCACGGAAAAAGCAAAGCAGCTTTCCTGCGGTTTCACCGGCCATGGTCGCGATTGCTGCGGCCGTGTTGGTAGCCTTTATCGGTGGCCTGTACTTTATTACCCATCACAAGAAAGAAGAGGCAGATGCCCTGCAGGGCCGCCAGGTCACGGGTAATGGACTGCCGCCGAAACCGGAAGAGCGCTGGCGCTATATTAAAGAGCTGGAAAGCCGCCAGCCTGGCGTGCGCGCGCCGACGGAACCGTCCGCAGGCGGCGAAGTGAAGAATGCCGATCAGTTAACGGACGAACAGCGCCAGCTGTTGGCGCAAATGCAGGCCGATATGCGTCAGCAGCCGACACAGCTGACGGAAGTTCCGTGGAACGAACAAACGCCGGAGCAGCGCCAGCAAACGCTGCAGCGTCAGCGGATGGCGCAACAGCAGGCGCAGCAACAGCAGTGGACGCAGACGCAGCCGGTACAGCAGCCGCGTACCCAACCGCGGGTAACGGAACAGCCATATCAGCAGCAGCAAACGCGCACCGTGCAAAGCCCGCCGACGCACCAGACGCCGCCGAAGCAAACAGCCGCGCAGCAGCCGTATCAGGACCTGTTGCAGACGCCTGCGCACACTACGGCGCAGCAGCCGAAAACCCAGCAGGCCGCGCCGGTAACGCGCGAACCTGAACCGGCGAAACCGGCAGCGGAGAAAAAAGACGAACGCCGCTGGCTGGTGCAGTGCGGGTCGTTTAAAGGCGCGGATCAGGCGGAAACCGTTCGTGCGCAGCTGGCGTTCGAGGGCTTCGATTCCCGTATCACCACCAATAACGGCTGGAACCGCGTGGTTATCGGCCCGATGAAAGGCAAAGACACCGCTGACGGCACGATCTCCCGCCTGAAGGTGGCCGGTCACACAAACTGCATTCGTCTCGCCGCCGGGGGTTGAAACCCCCAAAATCTCCCCCATCTATAATTGCATTCTGCCCCGTACGCTGTGCGGGGCCCCTATTCTGCTTTGTACCAGGGGGTCCTTCGTGACAACAATAGTAAGTGTTCGCCGTAACGGTCATGTAGTCATCGCCGGTGATGGTCAGGCTACGCTTGGCAATACCGTCATGAAAGGCAACGTGAAAAAAGTGCGTCGTCTGTACAACGACAAAGTGATCGCCGGTTTCGCCGGGGGTACTGCGGACGCCTTCACGCTGTTTGAACTGTTTGAGCGTAAGCTGGAAATGCACCAGGGGCACCTGGTGAAAGCCGCCGTTGAGCTGGCGAAAGACTGGCGTACCGACCGTATGCTGCGCAAGCTGGAAGCCCTGCTTGCCGTCGCGGATGAAAACGCTTCGCTTATCATCACTGGTAACGGCGACGTTGTGCAGCCAGAAAATGATTTGATCGCCATCGGTTCCGGCGGCCCGTATGCGCAGGCCGCTGCGCGCGCCCTGCTGGAAAACACCGAGATGGGCGCCCGTGATATCGCGGTGAAAGCGTTGGATATTGCAGGCGATATCTGCATTTACACCAACCACTTCCACACCATCGAAGAATTACCTTCTAAAGCGTAAGGATCTCCCATGTCTGAAATGACCCCACGCGAAATTGTCAGCGAACTGGACAAACATATTATCGGTCAGGACGCCGCCAAGCGTTCTGTGGCTATCGCGCTGCGCAACCGCTGGCGCCGCATGCAGCTTAACGAAGAGCTGCGTCACGAAGTCACCCCGAAAAACATTCTGATGATCGGCCCAACCGGCGTGGGTAAAACCGAAATCGCCCGTCGTCTGGCGAAGCTTGCCAACGCGCCGTTCATCAAGGTGGAAGCCACCAAGTTCACCGAAGTGGGCTATGTGGGTAAAGAAGTCGATTCCATCATCCGCGATCTGACCGACTCCGCCATTAAAATGGTGCGTATGCAGTCCATCGAGAAAAATCGCTACCGCGCGGAAGAGCTGGCGGAAGAGCGCATTCTCGACGTGCTGATCCCACCGGCGAAAAACAACTGGGGCCAGACCGAGCAGGCGCAGGAGCCGTCCGCGGCGCGCCAGGCGTTTCGTAAAAAACTGCGCGAAGGCCAGCTGGACGATAAAGAAATCGAAATCAACCTCGCGGCGGCGCCGATGGGCGTTGAAATCATGTCGCCTCCGGGCATGGAAGAGATGACCAGCCAGCTGCAGTCGATGTTCCAGAACCTGGGCGGCCAGAAGCAGAAACCGCGCAAGCTCAAAATCAAAGACGCCCTGAAGCTGCTGATTGAAGAAGAAGCGGCGAAGCTGGTGAACCCGGAAGAACTGAAGCAGGACGCTATCGAAGCCGTTGAGCAGCACGGTATCGTGTTTATCGACGAAATCGACAAAATCTGTAAGCGCGGCGAATCCTCCGGCCCGGACGTTTCCCGCGAAGGCGTACAGCGCGACCTGCTGCCGCTGGTGGAAGGCTGCACCGTCTCCACCAAGCACGGCATGGTGAAAACCGATCACATCCTGTTTATCGCCTCCGGCGCATTCCAGGTAGCGAAACCGTCCGACCTGATCCCGGAACTGCAGGGCCGTCTGCCGATTCGTGTTGAGCTACAGGCGCTGACCACCAGCGACTTCGAGCGCATTCTGACGGAACCGAACGCGTCAGTCACCGTGCAGTACAAAGCGCTGATGGCGACCGAAGGCGTGGACATCAGCTTTACCGAGAGCGGCATCAAGCGTATTGCCGAAGCGGCGTGGCAGGTGAACGAAACGACCGAGAACATTGGCGCCCGTCGTCTGCATACCGTGCTGGAGCGCCTGATGGAAGATATCTCTTACGACGCCAGCGACCTGAACGGTCAGAGCATTGTCATCGACGCGGAATATGTCAGTAAGCATCTTGATGCGCTGGTGGCAGATGAAGATCTGAGCCGTTTTATCCTATAATCGCGGTTACTGCATTTTCATCACTGTTGATGGGGGCTATGGCCCCCATTTTTATTGGCTAAATAACTATGACTGATATCAGCCGTACTCAGGCGTGGCTGGAAAGCCTGCGCCCTAAGACATTACCATTGGCATTTGCCGCTATCATCGTCGGCACTGCGCTTGCCTGGTGGCAGGGACATTTCGACCCGCTGGTGGCGTTGCTGGCGCTTATCACTGCCGGACTCCTGCAGATCCTCTCCAACCTGGCGAACGACTACGGCGACGCGGTAAAAGGCAGCGACAAGCCTGACCGTATCGGCCCGCTGCGCGGTATGCAAAAAGGCGTGATCACCCAGGCGCAAATGAAGCGCGCGCTGTTGGTAACTGTGGCGCTAATCTGCCTTTCCGGCCTGTCGCTGCTGGCGGCGTCCTGGCAAAACGTGAGCGACTTTATCGGTTTCCTGGTACTGGGCGGACTGTCGATTATCGCCGCCATCACCTATACCGTCGGCACGCGTCCATATGGCTATATCGGTCTTGGCGATATTTCGGTGCTGATTTTTTTCGGCTGGCTCAGCGTATTGGGGAGCTGGTATCTGCAGGCGCACAACATCGTTCCGGCCATGTTTCTGCCCGCTACCGCCTGCGGTCTGCTGGCGACCGCAGTGCTGAACGTCAACAATCTGCGGGATATCAACAGCGATCGTGAAAACGGCAAGAACACGCTGGCGGTACGCCTGGGGGCGGTGAATGCCCGTCGTTATCACGCGTGCCTGCTGATGGGCTCGCTGCTGTGTCTGGCGCTGTTTAACCTATTGACGCTGCACAGCCTGTGGGGGTGGTTGTTCGTTCTCGCCGCTCCGCTGCTGGTCAAACAGGCGCGTTTTGTGTTGACGCACCTCGACCCGACCGATATGCCGCCGATGCTTGAACGCACGGTAAAAGGCGCATTATTGACTAACCTGCTGTTTGTCGTGGGAATTGTGCTGAGCCGCCTGGCGAGTTAACTGACAAATATCAATTAACAATTGATGATTTTGCCAACAACCCTGTTAGCGCGATATACTGAAAACACTCGCAGCAACTGAACGTTAAGCCTATGAAATACGATACCTCCGAGCTTTGCGACATCTACCAGGAAGATGTCAACGTCGTGGAACCCCTGTTCTCCAACTTTGGTGGACGGTCGTCGTTTGGTGGACAAATCATCACGGTGAAATGTTTCGAGGATAACGGGTTGCTGTACGATATGCTCGAACAGAACGGCCGTGGCCGCATCCTGCTGGTGGACGGCGGGGGTTCTGTTCGTCGCGCGCTGATCGACGCCGACCTTGCACGCCTCGCGGTGCAGAACGAATGGGAAGGCATTGTCGTCTACGGTGCAGTGCGCCAGGTCGACGATTTAGAAGAACTGGATCTCGGCATTCAGGCCTTGGCCGCGATTCCGGTCGGCGCTGCGGGCGAGGGGATTGGCGAGAGTGATGTCCGCGTCAACTTTGGCGGCGTGACTTTCTTCTCCGGCGATCATCTCTATGCCGACAATACCGGCATTATCCTGTCGGAAGACCCACTCGATATCGAATAATCACCCATAAAAAAGCCTTCTCGCTGAGAAGGCTTTTTTTTCATCTTCGCGCTAATCAGTACAGCTTTTTCGCGCAGTCCAGCCAGTCGGTCTTGAACGGACGCTTCATGTTTTCGATAGCGTCGATGATGTCATGGTGAACCAGCTTCTCGTTCTGGATACCGACGCAGCGGCCGCCGTGGCCCTGCAACAGCAGGTCGATAGCGTACGCGCCCATGCGGGACGCCAGAATACGGTCGTAAGGGCACGGAGAACCACCGCGCTGAATGTGGCCGAGTACGGTGGCGCGGGTTTCACGCTTGGTTTCGGTTTCGATGTACTTCGCCAGCTCGTCAACGTCGCAGATGTGCTCAGTGATGGCGACGATCGCGTGTTTTTTCCCTTTCGCAATGCCGGCTTTGATTTCAGCAACCAGATCTTCACGGCTGAATTCAACTTCAGGTACAACGATAAACTCACAGCCGCCCGCAATGGCTGCCGCCAGGGTCAGGTCGCCGCAGTAACGGCCCATCACTTCCACGATGGAGATACGCTGGTGAGAAGAAGAGGTGTCGCGCAGGCGGTCAATCGCTTCCACAACAGTACCCAACGCGGTGAAGAAACCGATGGTGTAGTCAGTACCTTTGATGTCGTTATCGATAGTGCCCGGCAGGCCAACACACGGGAAGCCCATTTCAGTCAGGCGCTTGGCGCCCATGTAAGAACCGTCACCGCCGATAACGACCAGCGCGTCCAGACCACGCTTTTTCATGTTTTCGATAGCCACAGCGCGAATTTTTTCGTCGCGGAATTCCGGGAAACGAGCAGAGCCCAGGAAGGTGCCGCCACGGTTAATCATGTCAGACACGCTGTAACGGTCGAGTTGCACCATACGATCTTCATACAGACCGAGGTAGCCATCATTGATACCAAAAACTTCCAGACCTTCCGAAAGCGCTGCGCGTACAACGCCACGGATTGCTGCGTTCATACCCGGGGCATCACCGCCGCTTGTCAACACACCGATTTTCTTAATCATGACTACCTCTGAACTTAGGAATGCAAATATAGAGTCTGTTTGCCCGAAGCGCTCCCCACGGGGAGTGAACGATACGTATAAGTACAAATAGTATATCAAGCGCTTCGTGCTGAATTGATTCAGGTCAGGCTAACTGGCGGTAATTTATCCAAAAAACGCCTGACGGGTCCACATTTTTACAACGAATTACGAAAGTCCAAAAAGCCCTGCCGCCCCTGCGGAACCACTGAGCACGGATCCTGATGGATAATGACATCGGATCCCGGAAAACGCAGTAATATTGCCTGTTCTACCTGCTCGGCCACAAGATGCGCTTGCACCAACGGCAGGTTATCTTCCATTTCCAAATGAATCTGAATAAAGCGGGTCGGCCCTGACTGCCGCGTCCGAAGGTCGTGCGCCCCGCGCACGCCCGGCCAGCCGGTCACGATGTTGATGATTTGCTGACGTTCTTCATCCGGTAATGCGCGATCCAGCAGCGATTGCACCGCCTCGTAACCCATGCGTAATGCACTATATAAAATATAGACGCCAATCCCCAGAGCAAACAGTGCGTCCGCGCGATGCCAGCCGTACCAGGAGAGCCCCAGCGCCACAAGAATAGCGCCGTTCATCATAACATCGGACTGATAATGGAGCATATCGGCGCGCACCGCCTGGCTTTGCGTCTTATGCACGACCCAGCGCTGAAACGTCACCAGAACCAGGGTGCAGATCAGCGCAATCACCGTCACGACCATCCCGACGCCCGGCTCGTTCATTGGTTGGGGCGTAATCAGATGCTGGATCCCCGTCAGGAACAAAAACAGCGCCGAACCGGAAATAAACATGCTTTGCGCCAGCGCCGCCAGCGACTCCGCTTTGCCATGACCAAAGGTATGATCTTCATCGGCGGGCTGCAACGAGTAGCGCACCACCAACAGGTTGGTCAGCGAGGCCGCGATATCCACCAGCGAATCCACCAATGCCGCCAGAATACTGACCGACCCGGTGTACCACCACGCAAAAATCTTAATCACAAGTAACGAGGACGCCATCACCGTCGCCGCGATAGCTGCGCGGCTCACCAGACGGCCATAAGATTGAATCATAAACACTCCTGCTGTCATCTGCGGGTAGTATAGCGGAATTAGATGGCAGGAAATCGCAGACAGCACAACGCGGTATAAAGAGGAAAAGGCTGTCATGACGGTAAGCGTTCAGTGACTCCTGGCTGGTCGCGTTTCTTTTTGGACAGAGAAATGTCCCTGTGCGGTACCGAAATGTGTTAATGACCTCCTGCGTTAACACAATCTAATTTTTGACAACCTTCCTGTAACTTCTGAGGCGACTGATATGAAGAACGAACGTGGCATTATCCAACTGACAGACGTCATGGCATATCCTCCTGCCTGTATCTGGAAGGCGCTCACAGACCCGACCCTTCATGCGCAATGGTGGGCCGCAGGCGACATACGCGCGCAACAAGGACACCGCTTCACGCTGGATATGGGTGCGTGGGGATTACAACCCTGTGAAGTGATTGCGGTGGAACCTGAGCATGTGTTTGCCTTCAGCTTTGCAATCGGTACGCTGGACACGACTATCACCTGGCGCCTGACCCCTGAAACGAAAAGCAATGGCACCCGAGTATCCCTTGAACACAACGGGTTTAACGTGGATACCCCGCAAGGAATGGCGGCTTACGAAGGGATGCGCAAAGGATGGCCTGTCGTGTTAGAACGGCTGAAAACGGTTGTTGCATCAACCGCTGAAGGTCTGAATTTTTGATAAAAAAAACCCCCACATCATGTGGGGGAAGACAGGGATGGTGTCTATGGCAAGGAAAACAGGGTTTGTTACTGGGTACGTCGGGTACTGCTACTACTCAATAAGGTGCTGGTTGAGTCTTGCTGCATCCGTGCAACCTCACGCAACTGATCCATTCGTTGCTGGTGCTTCTCGTTCAAAACCGCTTGCTGCTCTGGCGTTAACAGGCGATACATCTGGTTGCGAACTTTCGCCATTTCAACCTGGCGGGCAACCTGTTCCTGCGCCATCTTTTCTGCCTGAGCGCGGACAGCGGTTTCATCAAATTTGTCTGCGGTGACAAGGCGATGCATTGTCTCCATTTCGCTAACATCAACAGGCGGTTGGTCGTGCCGCGCACGTTGCATAAGATCCCGCATCTGTTGGCGCTGATGTTCGGTTAAACTTATGCCGTCAAACATATGGCTCTGGCTGCTGCGCTGCATTTCCACATCGGTGGGGTGCCAGTTAACGCCGGTGACGACTTCAGCAGCCTGGCAATACGCAGTGAGCGCCAGTGTTGAGGCCATGACGGCAGCGGTAACTTTGCGCATCACTTGCTCCCAAAAACTTTTGTGTCGCGATTCAACGAGAGACAGTCTACGATTCAGGCTGCAAACATGCGTCAGGGGGTGTAAAACAACGTAAAGTCATGGATTAGCGAGCCTTGATGACGTAATTTCTGCCTCGGAGGTATTTAATCAATGAATAAAATCCTGTTAGTTGATGATGACCGGGAGCTCACCTCCCTGTTGAAGGAATTGCTTGATATGGAAGGCTTTGACGTGCTCGTTGCCCATGACGGGGAACAGGCGCTGGCGCTTCTCGATGACAGCATTGACCTGCTTTTGCTCGACGTGATGATGCCGAAGAAAAACGGTATTGATACCCTTAAAGAGCTTCGCCAGACACACCAGACACCGGTAATTATGCTGACCGCGCGCGGCAGCGAACTGGATCGCGTACTCGGCCTTGAGCTGGGCGCGGACGACTATTTACCAAAACCGTTTAACGATCGCGAACTGGTCGCGCGTATTCGCGCTATTCTGCGCCGTTCTCACTGGAGCGAGCAGCAGCAAAACAACGAAACCGGTTCGCCGACGCTGGAAGTCGACGCCCTGAGCCTCAATCCGGGTCGTCAGGAAGCCAGCTTCGACGGCACTACGCTTGAGCTTACCGGCACCGAGTTCACGCTGCTGTACCTGCTGGCGCAGCATCTCGGCCAAGTGGTTTCCCGTGAACACCTGAGCCAGGAAGTGCTGGGCAAGCGCCTGACGCCGTTTGATCGCGCAATCGACATGCACATCTCTAACCTGCGCCGTAAGTTGCCGGAGCGGAAAGATGGTCATCCCTGGTTTAAAACCCTGCGCGGCCGCGGCTATCTGATGGTATCCGCTTCATGATAGGAAGTTTGACAGCACGCATCTTTGCCATCTTCTGGTTAACCCTGGCACTGGTGCTGATGCTGGTGCTGATGCTACCGAAGCTCGATTCGCGCCAGATGACTGAACTGCTGGACAGCGAACAGCGTCAGGGGCTGATGATTGAACAACACGTTGAAGCTGAACTGGCGAACGACCCACCCAACGATTTGATGTGGTGGCGTCGCCTGTTCCGCGCCATCGATAAATGGGCGCCGCCGGGGCAACGCCTGCTGCTGGTGACCAGCGAAGGCCGCGTGATCGGTGCAGAACGCAACGAAATGCAGATCATTCGTAACTTTATCGGCCAGTCCGATAACTCGGATCATCCGCAGAAAAAACGCTATGGCCGGGTAGAAATGGTCGGGCCGTTCTCCGTTCGTGACGGGGAAGACAACTACCAGCTGTACCTGATTCGTCCGGCGAGCACCTCGCAATCCGATTTTATCAACCTGCTGTTTGACCGCCCTCTGCTACTGCTTATTGTCACAATGCTGGTCAGTTCTCCGCTGCTGCTCTGGCTGGCGTGGAGCCTGGCGAAACCGGCGCGTAAGCTGAAAAACGCCGCCGATGAAGTGGCGCAAGGCAACCTGCGTCAGCATCCTGAACTCGAGGCCGGGCCGCAGGAATTTCTCGCCGCAGGCGCGAGCTTCAACCAGATGGTGACGGCGCTGGAGCGGATGATGACCTCGCAGCAGCGCCTGCTGTCGGATATTTCCCACGAACTTCGCACGCCGCTCACTCGCCTTCAACTGGGCACCGCCCTGCTGCGTCGTCGGGCCGGGGAAAGCAAAGAACTGGAACGTATCGAGACCGAAGCCCATCGGCTGGACAGTATGATCAACGATCTGCTGGTAATGTCGCGTAATCAGGCGAAAAACGCGCTGGTCAGCGAAACGATGAAAGCCAATCAGATCTGGAACGAGGTGCTGGACAACGCCGCGTTTGAAGCTGAACAGGTGGGGAAATCGTTCACCGTGGAATACCCACCGGGGCCGTGGCCGCTGTACGGCAACCCGAACGCCCTGGAGAGCGCGCTGGAGAACATTGTGCGTAACGCCCTGCGTTACTCGCACACCAAAATCTCGGTCAGCTTCTCGGTGGATAAAGACGGGATTACCGTTAACGTCGATGACGACGGCCCGGGCGTAAGTCCGGAAGACAGGGAACATATTTTCCGTCCGTTCTACCGGACCGACGAGGCGCGCGATCGCGAGTCCGGCGGCACCGGGCTGGGTCTGGCGATTGTCGAAACCGCCATGCAGCAGCACCGCGGTTGGGTGAAAGCCGACGACAGCCCGCTGGGCGGTCTGCGCTTAACGCTCTGGCTGCCGCTGTATAAGCGGGACTGAAGACTTCCCCTCTCCTTTTTACCGGAGAGGGGAGAATCATTTGCCCCATAACCGCCGGGAATTATCCTCAATCACTCCGCTTATCCGCCGCTTTTGCATGGTACGCGACCAACTCACCGACAGTCCCGCCGCCGACAGCAGGCGGTGATACCGATCGTCATCAAACGGCATATGCCAGGCAATGGCCGCGGCTTCATAAACCGACACGTCGCTCAGGCGAGACGCCAGCTCCAGCGGCTGTTCGCTGGACACCGGCCCACCGGCAATCACCCGGTACAGCCAGCCGACCCGCCCGCGGGTTTGCATTAACGACGATAAATCGCTGATCCCGAAATGGTCGTTAAGCTTAAAGCACGGCGAACGCGGCTGGGTTACCTGGATGAGCGCCCCGCCCCAGCGAAAAATGTCGCCGATATACACGTTTTTCTCCGTCAGCCCTGTGGTGGACAGATTCTCGCCAAATGCCGGCGCGAAAAAGAGGTCGGCCTGCTCAGGAAATTCACGCGCCCAGTCCGCATAGTGCTCTCGCGGGTAGTGGCACAGCGCCCGATCGGGGCCGCCGTGCCAGGCCTTTTCCGCCTGCTCGTCGCCGACCAGGCCAGAGTCAGTCAGCGTCAGCTCGCCGTCCACCTGAACTTTGACGATAGCGCTTGGCCTGCGGCCTGCGTAGTCGCGTACGCGGCCCGTAAATACGTCAACCGGATAATGCATCTTCCCTCCTCAGGCATCGACGTCATTTGCTCCTATTTTTGCATACAAACTGCGCAAAATGCGACATACGTAAACCTGTTGCTGCGATATTCATGGTATCCATTAATGAAAATAAAACGCCATTTCATTATAAGGAGTTACCGATGTGACCAGTCCTCTTCGTTTTACCGGTGTATGGTGCCCCTCGATTACCCCCATGGACAGTAAAGGCAGCATTGATTTTAGCGGGCTGGCGCAGCATCTTGCGCGGCTGACCGAGGCCCGTATCGACGTCATTTTGCTGATGGGCAGCATCGGCGAGTTCGCCTCGTTGTCGCTGGAGGAACGCATTACGCTCATCCGCAAAGCGCGGTCCATGTCGCCCCTGACGATGGTCGCCAACGTCTCGTCGACCTGCTTTAGCGACGTGCTGTTGATGGCTCAGGAAGCTTACCAGACAGGGTACGATGCGGTGATGGTGCTGCCGCCGTACTACTACGGCCAGACCGCAGCCCAGGTGTTGAGCTACTTTCGTCGGGTTGGCGAGCGGCTGGAAGGAAAATGGTTCGCCTACAATTTCCCGGCGCGCACCGGGTGTGATATTACGCCGGAAATCGTCGCGACGCTTGCCGCCGAGTTTCCTCACTTTGCGGGTATTAAGGACACCGTGGACTGCCAGTCTCACACCCGCAACATCATCCTCGCCACCCAGGACATTCGCCCGGATTTCGCGGTGCTGTCAGGCTATGACGAATACTTTATTCCCAACCTGATGGCTGGCGGCGCGGGCGTCATTTCCGGTCTGAACAACGTGATGCCAGAGCTGTTTGTCAAAGCGCGGGAGGCCTGGAAACAGAGCGATCAGCATGCGCTGACCCACGCTCAGCGCGATATCGGACGCTATATGGCTATCTACGCCATCGGCGATGACTTCGTCACCACCATCAAAACCGTCGTGTCCCGCAAGTTCGGCTATTGCACTGCGACGTCACGTAACGCGGGCGGCGCGCTGAGCCCTGAACAGGCACAGCAGGTCGACCGCCAGTTCGGCATCCGCTAAAACGCAAAAAGCCTCACAGCGTGAGGCTTTTTTAGCGCAGGCTGGCGCTATTTTACCGTGTTCCGCACGTCTATCCCGGCCGTCGCGGCTTTCACCTTACGTGACCAGACAGAGGTGATAATCGGCACCAGAATCGAGGTGACGATAACCGATGTCGCAACCAGCGAGGTCGCCGCTGGCGCCATCGGTTTAAAAGCAGGCACCATTTCGGCAATCAGCACCGGTGTCGCCACCGCCGCCCCGGCGGAACTGGACGCGGCAATCCCCGCCGTGCCGTCGCCGCCGCCAATCAGCTTGTCGGCGATAATCAGCGGAATGCCGGTCACCACAATCACTGCCAGACCGAGCAGGATCCCCAGCAGACCGGTCTGGGCGATCACGCTTAAATCGATGGTGTTGCCCAGCGCGAAGGCGAAGAACGGGATCAGCGTTTGTACCGCTTTACCAAAGAATTCACGCAGCTCAGGGTCGAGGTTGCCAAGCAGGAAGCCTATCAGGAACGGCAGCACCGCGCCGACAAACGCATGCGGCTCGAACGAGGCGATACCGGCTGTTCCCAGGATGACCATCGTCATCAGCGGGCCGGACTCCAGAGACATCAGAACAAACGCCCCGGCCTCTTCTTTGGTGCCATACTGCTGCATGATGGAGGCATACAGACCGCCATTGGTCATGTCCATGCTGGCCACCAGCGCCAGCGTCGACAGCCCGGCAAAGAAACCGACCTCAACGCCGTGCTCAGGAATAATGCGCGATGCAACAGCCGCCACTACCCACGCCACCGCGATTTTGGTGACCACCAGCGTGCCGGATTTACGCAGTACGGTCCCCGTCGCACTGAGCTTGATTGACGCCCCCATGCAGAAAAACCACACCGCCAGAATTGGCACCGTGCCGGTGATCATACCGTTGGTAAAGGAGCCAAGGTACTTACCCGCACCAGGCGAAAAGGTATGACACAGCGCGCCAAGAAACAGCGGTACGAGCATCATACCGCCGGGGATTTTTTCAATTGCACGTTTTATTTGCATTCCCACCATCCTAATAACTTATTGTATAAACTTAATTTTGTATTTTTATAGAAAACAAAACAGCGTTTCATCTGTATCGTTACAGAAAACAATAATCACAACAGGACATGAGAACAGTGATCTCACTTACAAATTAAAACTATATTTCATATTTATAGAATCAATGTTTCCAATATTGATCCAGCTCACACCTGCCGTACGACAGACGTAAAAAAACCCTGCCGATGTCAGCAGGGTTTGCGGGTTGCCGCAGTACCGTGGCTTAGTGCCTGGCGGCCTTATTTTTTCGCCGCGAAACGCGCAGCCGCTTCGTCCCAGTTCACCACGTCCCAGAAGGCTTTGATGTAGTCCGGACGACGGTTCTGGAATTTCAGGTAGTAGGCATGTTCCCAGACGTCCAGGCCCAGAATCGGGAAGCCGGATGCGCCGGAAATCGCGTCGCCCATCAGCGGGGAGTCCTGGTTTGCCGTGGAGACGACAGCCAGCTTGTCGCCTTTCAGTACCAGCCACGCCCAGCCGGAGCCGAAACGGGTCGCGGCCGCTTTTTCAAACTCCGCTTTGAAGCTGTCCACGGAGCCGAAATCGCGCTCGATAGCCGCCTTCAGGTCGCCCTGCAGGGTGGTGCCGATTTTCAGACCTTTCCAGAACAGGCTGTGGTTAGCATGGCCGCCCGCGTTGTTGCGCAGCACGGTTTTCTTATCCGCTGGCAGTTTATCCAGCTGAGCGATCAGCGCTTCAGCGGACAGGCTGGCGAATTCCGGCAGGCTTTCCAGCGCCGCGTTAGCGTTGTTGATATAGGCCTGATGGTGTTTGGTGTGATGGATTTCCATCGTCTGCTTGTCGAAATGCGGCTCCAGAGCGTCGTATGCGTACGGCAGGGATGGCAGTGTATAACTCATTTTCATCTCCATTATTATCGGGCGGCTAAGGTGTTAACGCCGCGTAAGCAGTTGGTTCATTATAGTTAATTAAATGATATTGAAAATGCTTATCAATGCCGTAGTTTTCGTGGGGTTTCACTCCCCCGACCAACGGTGATTTTGTGAGCTGGCTCAATGCATTTACGGGCTTTTTGCCAGCCATTTAGGTTATGCGGCAACGGCTGGAAGGTTAACCCATTGACGAATTTTTACACTCATCACGTCAGATGAAAAAGTCATCGACCTAAAACGATGAGGATAAAAATATGAATCACGCGATTACGATGGGTATTTTCTGGCATTTGATAGGCGCAGCCAGTGCAGCCTGTTTCTATGCCCCCTTCAAGAAAGTAAAGCATTGGTCCTGGGAAACGATGTGGTCAGTGGGCGGTATCGTCTCCTGGCTTATTCTTCCCTGGGCTATCAGCGCAATGCTGCTCCCCGACTTCTGGGCCTACTACGGTTCCTTTGACGCCGCCACACTGCTCCCGGTGTTCCTGTTTGGCGCGATGTGGGGCGTGGGGAATATCAATTACGGTCTCACCATGCGCTATCTCGGTATGTCGATGGGCATCGGTATCGCCATCGGCATTACGCTTATTGTCGGTACGCTGATGACGCCGATCATTAACGGTAATTTTGATGTACTGATCCATACCGAAGGTGGCCGGATGACGCTGCTCGGCGTACTGGTTGCACTGATTGGGGTCGGGATAGTCACCCGTGCCGGGCAGCTCAAAGAGCGCAAGATGGGCATCAAAGCGGAAGAGTTCAATCTGAAAAAAGGGCTGCTGCTCGCCATTATGTGCGGCATTTTTTCCGCCGGTATGTCGTTTGCCATGAATGCGGCAAAACCGATGCACGAAGCGGCGGCGGCACTGGGCGTCGACCCGCTGTATGTCGCCCTGCCCAGCTATGTGGTCATCATGGGCGGCGGCGCGCTGGTCAACCTCGGATTCTGCTTCATTCGTCTGGCAAAAGTGCCAGGTTTGTCGGTAAAATCCGACTTCTCACTGGCAAAACCCTTTATCATCAGCAATATTCTGTTGTCCGCGCTCGGCGGCCTGATGTGGTATCTGCAGTTCTTCTTTTACGCCTGGGGACATGCCCGGATCCCGGCGCAATATGATTATATGAGCTGGATGCTGCACATGAGCTTCTACGTGCTGTGCGGCGGTCTGGTGGGGCTGGTGCTCAAAGAGTGGAACAATGCCGGCCGCCGTCCGGTCAGCGTGTTGAGCCTGGGCTGCGTGGTGATCATCATAGCCGCCAACATTGTTGGCCTCGGGATGGCAAACTGATTACGCCGCCGGGCGATGACGATGGCGCCACTGCCCTGGCGTCATCATTTACCCCGCGATCTCCTGCTCCAGCAGCCCGGCCACAGCCTGCGTGGATGTACCGTCGAGCAACTGCTGGCGAAATTCCGCATGCATCAGCTTACGGGCAAGACGGGAGAAAATTTTCATATGATCACCTTTCTCCTGCTCGCTCACTGTCAGCATGATCACCAGAGACACTTCCGCCTCATCGTTCCACGCCAGCGGCTCACTCAGACGCATCACCGACACGCTGCTGTTGACGACCGCCGCCGATTTACAGTGCGGCAGTGCAATCGAGAACCCCAGCGCCGTGGAGAAAATCGCCTCGCGCTGCCAGATAGCGCTCTCCACGTCAGGACCTGAGACCACCCGCTGCGCCACTTCCAGGTTGTCGGTCAGGACTTTTATCACCTCGGCTTTACGGGTCATCGGGCAATCAAGGAAGACCAGGGCAGGATCGAACACCGGCTTCACCGTTGCCGTCGTCTGCTGCTGTAGCACCACCGTCACCGCCTGCGCGCTTTCACAGGCCAGCGCCTGCGCCAGTATTTGCTCGCTGTGAGCAAGGGTGAGCGAGGTTAAGCGCGCTTTCACCGCCGCAATGCGGCTGGCCGACATACTCAGCTGACGTAACCCCGCGCCCAGCAACAGCGCCAGCGCCGACGGGTCGCCCCCCATCTCGCCACACAAACTCATGGCGATACCCGCGCGCTGCGCGCGGACCGTCATCTCCGCCAGCAGTTGGAGAAACGCCGGGTCGAAGTAGTTATAGAGATGGCGCACCTGCGAATTACCCCGGTCGCAGGCCAGGAAATACTGCATCAGGTCGTTGCTGCCGATGGAGACAAAATCAATATACGCGGCGGCTTTTTCCAGCAGATACAGCACCGACGGCACTTCCGCCATGATACCCAGCGACCATGACCCGGTGGCGATACCTTCATCATGCAGCTGCGCCTCGGTGTGCTGGAACTGCTCGCGCAGCCACTTCACTTCCTCAAGCGTGGTCACCATTGGCGCCATAATATGCAGCGGTCCGGCAACGCTTGCGCGCAGTAACGCGCGCATCTGCGAACTCACCACAGCCATAAAGGCCGGATACAGGCGGATACCGCGCCAGCCGAGGAAAGGGTTCGCCTCTGAAGGCATCACCAGGTAATCGCAGGGCTTATCGCCGCCGATATCCAGGGTGCGAATCACCACCTTACGTCCCTGAGCCTGCTCCAGCACGTGACGATAGGCCTGATACTGCTCATCTTCATCCGGTGGCGCGGCCCGTTCGCAGAACAGCATTTCGGTACGGAACAAACCAATACCTTCCGCTCCCGCGGCAAACGCCGCGTCGGCTTCGGCGGCCAGCGCAATGTTGGCCAGCACCGTCACCGGCTCGCCGTCCTGGGTTGCTCCCGGGCGCTGGAGCAGCGGCTGTAAACGCTGGTTCAGGCGCTGACGTTTCTCTTCTTCTAACTGATACCAGCACTGCGCCTGCACGTCCGGTGAGAGCACCGCCACGCCGTAGCGAGTGTCGAGCATCAGCGGTTCATTGCTACGGATACGGCCAATTTCCGCCGGACCAACGCTCAGCAACGGAATGCCAAACGAGCGCGCGAGGATAACGGTGTGCGACGTTTCGCCACCGGCACCCATCACCACCCCCTTCAGATGCGGGCCACGCAGCGCCAGGAATTGCCCCGGCGTGATCGGTACCGGGCTAATCACTATCGTGTCCTGCAACAGCACCGTTTCCGGCATCAGCGGCTGGTCACAAAGATGAGCGGCCAGCCGCAGCCCCAGATCCTGAACGTCCAGCACGCGCTGCTGGAGATAGGTGCTGCGACTCTCGCGCAGCGGCGCGCTGATCTCATCCAGCGCCTGCGCCAGCGATGCCAGCGCATTACGCGCCGGACGAACGGCCAGCAGTGCCGTTTCAAAGAGGTCATCCTCCAGCAATTTCGCGTGCGCCTGGAGCACCGCCGCCGCGTCCCCCTGGGCGTGATGCAGCGCGTCGCTTAACTGCATACGCACCTGCTGCAACGCGGCCTGTAGGGCATCGTGCTGTACTTCGGGCGCGGTAGAGGCCTCCTGCCCGGCCAGCCGATACAGATCCGGCACGCCGGGATATAACGCGACCCCTTGCGCCAGCCCAGCGCTAACGCCGTTGCCGCGCAGCGTTTCAGCGCGGGTCTGCGCCAGGAAAACCGGCAGCGGCGTTTCCGGGAAGCGTTGCGTCTGCATCACCGGCTCATCACAATCAGCAAACTCTTGGGTGATGAACTGCTGCAATGCCTGGTGCGCCGCCGCCTCATCGTCGCCCGTAATCACCAGCTCGCAAGGGTCCTGATGCAGAATGTCGGTCCCAATCATCGCCAGCACGCTGCGGGCGTCAGCCTGACGTTCATTACGCAAATTCACAATCAGTACGCGAGCGCCAAAGGCATTAACGCGCTGCTCCAGTGCGCTGGCCGGGCGGGCATGCAATCCGTTTGGCAACGGGCAGGTAAAACGAATCTTCAACACAGTATTATCCTCTGACGGCGGGCGTGATACGCCACGAGATAGGGGCGCACACCGGTGCGGCTTGCTGCGCCTGGGCCAGCGGTTGTTCGCCGAGCGTGACTTCGCTGAGCACGGCGTCGACCACCGGCGCGGTGCAGGCCTGTACCTGCGAGCCCGGATTCCAGCCGCGTAAAATCAGCGCCTCGCCGCGTTCGGCTTTTTTCAGGGTGCTGAAATGCAGCGCGGTATCCCAGCGCAGCAGGCTGTAGGTCGCCGGGAAATCCAGGCGGTGCGGGTTGGTTTTAAAGCGCGCCCAGCCGGAATCCAGCCAGCCGATCGGCGGCGTGCGCCAGGCTTCGACATCACGCCAGAAGTTCGGGCTTTCGCCGTCGCACAGCGGGATAAGCGCAAAGCGGGCGTTAAACTCGCCGGGGACCTGCGAATCCGGGGACGGCAGCGCCATACCGGAAGCGCGCCCCGGCCGCCACGGCATACCGGCGCGGCCCAACCAGCCGACGCTACGCAGCAAGGTAATGGCCATCACCGAGGGCCGTTCCTCCGGGATCTCATACTCCCGCAGCCCGTCGGTCACCACGCTCATACCCTGCTTACCATCGTGCATCATCACCAGGCTTTGCATCGGCCAGAGCGAGGCGGGCGCTTCGCCCCACTTCTCCTGCTGCCAGACATCCAGCGTCGCCGGGCGATTGGCGCGACGAATCAGACCAAACGGCTGATCGGCAAAGTGGCTGTCGGTAAACACATCAGTGGGGATTTCGACCTGCAGGCGATGGTCCTGCAGCGTGTTATTGACGTTCACCTGTACATCCAGCACCGGGCGTTGGTGCGCCAGGGTAAGCACCATGCTGACATCCAGTCGCGCGTTGCAGTGCTGCTGCTGCCTGTCGGTAAGGGTGCGCGGGGCGGCGATAGACCAGCTGAGCGATAAGGTGTCGGCCAGCGCGCCGCGCCGCCAGTCAGCGCGTTGCAATGCCCCCGACCCGGTCACCCGCCAGTCCGCTTCCGGCGGCGAATAGTTGTAGGTGTCGCCAGCGTCGCCGCCATCCACCAGTTGAATAATGTTTTCCCAGCGTTTACCGCTGCGCTTGTCCACCAGTATTACCTGCCCGCCTTCCAGCGTCAGCCGCAGCCAGCTGTTTTCCAGCGCCTCTTCGCTGACGACGGGCTCGTCGAAACCGGCAGACTCGTCCTCCTGGAGGTACAGCGTGGTATAGCCGCAGGCCGGCAGTGAAACGGTTTCCAGTAAAATCTCGCACTTACGATAGAACACCGGCTCAGGGCTGTTGGATAGCTCCTGCACAATGACGGACATATCCTGCAAAGTCTCGCGCACAATCTGCCAGCGGCAGGGCTGCCCTTGTTCATCAACAATGCGGAACGCCGCGCCGGGCAGGTACAGCGTCAACGCCGTCAGCCCATCGCGCGCCGACGGCAGCGCATTGAAGATAATGATTTTTTTGCCTTTCTGCTGAGCGGTAATGCCATTCGCCAGCATCTGCATATTCAGCTCATACAGCTGGCTGGCCTTCTCCTGGCCGGAGAGCAGGCGCGCCTTGACCATCGCATTGACGCGATCGGCGTTGCAGCCGCCGATACTATCGTGGGCATGCGACTTCATCGCCTCACGCCAGATATTTTCGACCACCTTCTGCGGATAAGGCAGCCCCAGACGCCAGGCCACGCTCAGCAACGGTTCCAACTGGCGGCTGACAAAGTTCTCCAGTTGGGCGTTTGCCTGCTTGATATCCATGCGGGTCGAGAAAATCCCGCGATGGACGCGCATATATTTCGGGCTTAACAGCTCGCCTTCAAAGGTGGCGAGCTGTGTTTGCGCCAGCGCGGCGAAGTAGCGGCGGAAGTCGCTACGCACAAAATGGTACTGGCTCTGTTGCGTATTGAGCGTGTCCAGCATGGCGGGAACGCCGTACTCAAACGGCGACTGATCGTTGCCGTTGGGCAGCAATAGCTGAGTACTGCCGCTGAACGCCGCCTGCTTTTCCAGCACCAATGACAGGCGCGGCCATGCTTGCTGCGAGTCCGTCGGCAGCCATTTGGCGCAACCGTAACCCTGCGGCAGTACTGCTGTCGTCACCACGCTACCATCCTGGCTGCGCCAGCGAAATTCGGTGACAGGAGTGTCATGCTCACTCCAGCCGCGCCAGACCACCGCATGGTCAATGGCGAACTGGTTGAGAAACATCGGCAACTGCGCACTCTGGCCAAATGAATCAGGCACGTAGCCTACCGCCATTCGCGAACCGAATGCCTCGCAGTCGGCCTGGCCGAGCAGCAGGTTGCGGGTGATTGATTCAGCGCCCACCACCAGAAAGTCGGTCTGCGTGTACCACGGGCCAATCAACAACCGCCCGCTTTTCACCAGCGCCTGGACGCGCTCGCGGTTCTCCGGCGCGAACTGAAAATAGTCCTCCAGCACCACCGTTTGCCCGTCAAGCATAAATGGGCCTAATAATTCATCCGCGTCCAGACGGTTCAGAAGATCCGCCATAAAATAATAAAGCAGCACCTGAGAGTCATTCTCTGTGAAATACCATTCACGATCCCAGTGCGTATGCTGAATTAAATGAACCGTTTTCATTCTCTTTATTCCTGTTTTCAGACGTGGGTGTCCGGCACGGATATTTATCCGCGCTAAACACAGGGAAAATTAATTTAGATGCACCGTGGCGCATTTAACGGCTGGCTTTAAATTTCGGAGCCGCCACGTCTTTTTTCATCTCTGGCATCGTCGTCGCGCCACGGAAAATTAGCAGAGAACCACAGGCGATAATCGCTGACCCACAGGCAATGGAGAGGACGTAAACCGGCCATTGCTCTACCGCCAGCCAGCCGTAAAAACCGGAAATGGGCGCATGATTTATCGACCCCAAACCGACGGCCATCGCCGCACCTACCGCCGAGCCAATGACGTTAATCACGATAATACGCGGGTTCGATAAGGCAAACGGGATTGCCCCTTCCGACACGCCGATAAGCCCCATCAGCGTGGAGGCTTTACCCGCCTCGCGCAGCGATTCCGGGAAGCGCGATGACCACAGCAGCGTCGCCACACCCAGGCCAATCGGCGGTACGATAATCGCCACCTGCGCCGCCGTGTTAGGGTCATAAATGCCTGACGCCAGCAGTGCCATCGCCGTCGTCACCGCCGCTTTATTCACCGGGCCGCCGAGGTCGAAGCCAACCATGCCGCCAATCACCGCCGCCAGCACAACCTTGTTGGTCCCGGACATCGACAGCAGCCAGCTCTCCATGCCGTGGTTCAGCGCCGCCAGCGGCGTGCCGATCACAAAGGCCATCACCACGCAGGTCAACAGCGTGCCGCCCACCGGCAGGATGAAAATCGGCCCCGCAGAGGCCAGCGCCTTCGGCAGCTTTATATAGCGATTCAGCGCGCGAACGATGTATCCGGCGACAAAACCGGCCGCCAGCGCCCCCAGAAAGCCGGTGCCCAGATTGCTCGCCAGTAGGCCGCCCACCATCCCCGGCGCCAGGCCAGGCTTGTTGGCGAGCGCAAAACTGATATAGCCCGCCACCACCGGCAGCATCAGCGACAACGCCAGACCACCGAAACCGTCAAACTTATGCAGCAGTTGCACCACCATGCCCGCCTGTTCGTAGCTGGCGTCCCAGATATTGTCGATGCCGTAAATCGAGGCGCCGATACGGGCGATGCCCATCAGTACTGCCCCCGCAATCACAAACGGCAACATCCACGATACGCCGGTCATAATGGCGTTTTTTACCTCCACCCCCGCCGACGGCTTGCCTCCCCCCTGAAACTTAGCCATTGGCAACCTCCTGCTCTACGGCTTCAAACACCGCATCGCCAAACTTAATCGGATCAGAGACGCTGCACTCGAGTTTAATCATGCCGTCAAAACGCTCCCTGCCGCTAATCGCGACGTCGGCGGCGATAATGACAGCATCAGCGCGCGCCAGATCGTCTTGCGTAATTTCGTTTTCGGCCCCGAGGCTCCCCTGGGTTTCCACTTTCACTTCATGGCCGCGATTTTTACCCGTGAGTTCAAGAGACTCCGCGGCCATATAGGTATGAGCCACACCGGTAGGGCAAGCAGCAACACAAACAATGTACATAATGGATCCTCTTAGATTCAGGCAATAAAAAAAGCACAATGGCGAAAACGCGCATTGTGCTTTGTTGAGAACGATCAAATTGATAAGCCTGGTTTTCACTATCGGCGCCACTCGCATGGCGACAGATCAACAACCGATGCAGGCTGGTGTTACGGAAGCTGAAGGCCAGTTCATCACGCTTACGGCGACACAGTAATGTGTGTGGAAAATGCGGGCTAAAACGCGCCAATCGGTGGCGTCGTTGACGTACGCTAACGCATAGAGCTTCTCCGGCGCAGTCCCACAGACAAGACCAGCCCTGCGCTATTTGCGTGTCCATACATTCGGCTTCAGAACCCTTATTTTCTGTCAGGTCGTTAATCGAATTAAACCAACATAAATCATTAAGCATGACTTTAATTTTGCGATCCGCTGATAGCAAAATTGAAATGATGCACTTAATGATTAATGAGTTGGTCAGCACAGACGTCACTCCCCAATGAAAAGTCTGCTGAGACTAAAACAAAAATTAAAGCGCAACTGTGATTCATTGCACAGAGCACTTAATGTTTATACCACCATCCGATTACGATGGCGCCACTGCCCTGGCGTCATCCCTGTCTCGCGATTAAATACCACTGAAAAGTAATTACTGTCCTCAAAACCGCACTGATTGGCGATTTCGCCAATCATCAGCTCCGAATGCTGCAGCAAATACTGTGCATGGCAAATGCGCAGCTGCCGCAGGTAATGGTTAACGGTCATGCCGGTCTGGCTGCGGAACTGCTGGCGCAGCGTGCGTTCACTGCACGCCTGCTGCTGGCAAAAAGCGTCGAGCGCAAAAGAGTGATTGAGGCTGCCCGCCAGCGCGGTGATAAGCTTATCCAACAGCGCTTCACGCCGGGTGGCGTCCTGATTATCGGTCGCGAAGCGGTGACGACGCAGCGTCACCACCAGTTGGGCAAACAGCAGCTCCGCCATGTCGTGGGCCAGCGGATCGTCTTTGTTGCTCTCCTGCTCAAGCATGGAGATCACCTGGCGTGCCTGGGTCATTCCGCTGCTGCCGATCCGCCAGTGGGGCGTCCACCGCGTACCGAACAACCCCGGAATATGCGCCGCCCAGTCGACATTCAGCCGCAACCGGTCCGGGCAGTAGATAATGTTCTGCAATACCAGATCGTTGACCGAGGCGTAGGAGTGTTTGTCTTCGGCGCGAATGTAGAACACATCGCCGCGGGTGATGCGGTAAGGCCGGTCATTGAGGATATGCAAACCGTTGCCGCGCCACACCAGCACCAGCTCGCAAAACTCATGGGTATGCTCGGCAAACACGTTTTGCGGATAGCGATCGGCCACCGCCACGGCCTGGCGCGGAGAGGTAAAGAAATCGGTTTTACGAAGAATGAGCTGACCTGCCACAACGTAACCTCAGGGGCGAATAACCTGCCATTTGTAGCCGTTTTTCGGCAAAAAAACGGTGATTCTCCTCGCGTTACTGTAGCTGCGTATCGCGTCCCTGGCGAATATCACGCGGCGACCAGCTAAATTCCCGGCGAAACAGCGTCGAAAAGTGGTTACTGTCGCCAAAACCACAGCGAAATGCGATATCCGTAACGCTTTCATCACTATGGCGCAGCAGGTGCCGCGCTTTGGTCAGCCGCACGCGGTTGAGATAGCGCTGCGGCGTCAGGCCGGTATGCTGCTTGAGCTGGCGGTGTAAGGTGCGCAGCGACAGCGAAAAACGATCGGCCACATGCTCCCAGCACACGTCTTCAGCAAAATGCTCCTCAAGCCAGGCGATCAGATGATTGAGCCGGGCGTCGTTACCGCTCATTTCCGCCGCCAGACTGCTTTTGCGCAGCAGCACCAGCAGCTGCATAAACAGGATTTCACGCTGCGCAAGGGTGTGCACATCGCTGCTTTCATCAAGCCACTCCATCTGCTGCACGACGCCTCTTACCTGCTGCAACGCCGTCTGGTTTACCCGCCAGTGCGACGGATAGATTCCATCCTGCTCTTGCGGCAACAGCTTTTGCAGCCCGGAGAGAAACTGGAAAGCCTCCGGCGAGCGATACAGCACATTGGTCAGGCACAGGTTATCGGTGTGCTCATACAGATGCCGGTCATGGTCGCGGACAAAACACACCGTGCCACCGCTGATGGTATAGGGCTGACCGTTAAATATGTGGATGCCGGTGCCATGCTCCACAATGACAATTTCATGAAAATCATGATGATGTTCGGGAAACGCCGCCTGAGGTAGACGCGGTTCTATAGCGACGGGCGCGAACCCTGACGGAAAAAAATCCACGCTGTGCAGTACAGTCATAACGGCCTCCACCTGTAAGTCAGGATGCCAAAATAGTAATGGGCCGTTATCAACCTCACCTTCAATTTTCAGCAACAAAGCGCGCAAACCCTACCGGTTTTTCAAGAAACGACCGGAAAAATCAGGAAATGCGTGCAGCATCACACCGCCATGAAACGACATGATTACGGGAAATTGTGAGGTCTCTCACGTTCATCTTTGCTTTCTTGCCAACCCCTATTTCCGACTGTCAGTAACAAGAAGGTCACGCTGGCCCCCGCTTTTTAGACTGTCCTCAGTGATTATCAGAAGGACTTCTGCCATGACTTTTCGCCATTGTGTGGCGGTCGATTTAGGCGCCTCCAGCGGGCGCGTGATGCTGACCTGCTTTGACCGCGAACAACGGACGCTCAGCGCACGTGAAATCCACCGCTTCGCCAATACGTTGCAGCATGTCAACGGCGTCGACTACTGGGACGTCGACCGACTGGAAGCGGAAATTCGCTGCGGGCTGCAAAAGGTATGCGACGAAGGCATCCTTATCGACAGCATCGGCATTGATACCTGGGGCGTAGACTATGTGCTGCTTAATCAGCACGGCGAACGCGTCGGCCCGGCGGTGTCCTACCGTGACAACCGCACCCAGGGCGTTATGCAGAACGCGCAGATACAGCTCGGCCGTACGGAGATCTACCGTCGTAGCGGCATTCAGTTCCTGCCTTTCAATACGTTGTATCAGTTCCGGGCGCTCATCGAGCAGCAACCTGAATGCGTGGATCAGGTCGCCCATGCGCTGCTGATCCCGGATTACTTCAGCTACCGGTTGACCGGGGTGATGAACTGGGAATACACCAACGCCACCACCACCCAGATGGTGAATATCAACACCGATAACTGGGATGAGAACCTGCTTAACTGGGCGGGCGTGCCGTTCCACTGGCTGGGCACGCCAACGCATCCAGGCAATGTGATCGGTCACTGGATTTGCCCGCAGGGCAACCCCATTCCGGTGGTTGCGGTCGCCAGCCACGACACCGCCAGCGCCGTCATTGCCGTTCCGTTGGTCGACAGTCATGCCGCCTGGTTGTCATCCGGCACCTGGTCTCTGATGGGTTTTGAAAGCAAAACGCCCGCCACCTGCGATATCGCGCTGGCGAACAACATCACCAACGAAGGCGGCGCGGAAGGCCGCTACCGGGTGCTGAAGAACATCATGGGGCTATGGCTGCTGCAGCGGGTGCTGAAAGAGCAGAACATCAGCGACCTGCCTGCTCTGCTCGCTGACGTCAGCCTGTTGCCGGTATGCCGTTTCGTGATTAACCCGAACGACGATCGCTTTATTAACCCGGCCACGATGAGCGGCGAGATACAGGCCGCCTGCCGGGAGAGCCGCCAGCCGGTGCCAGAGAGCCCGGCAGAGCTGGCCCGCTGCATTGTCGACAGTCTGGCGCTGCTGTATGCCTGCGTGCTACAGGAGCTTGCACAACTGCGCGGTCACCCCTTCTCCCAACTGCATATTGTCGGCGGCGGCTGCCAGAACCAACTGCTCAACCAGCTGTGCGCCGATGCCTGCGGCGTGACGGTCATTGCAGGGCCAGTAGAAGCCTCCACCCTCGGCAACATCGGCATTCAGCTCATGACGCTCGATGAACTCAACAACGTTGATGAATTCCGCCAGGTCGTGCGCGACACCTACGCGCTGACCACCTACACCCCAAATCCAAACAGTGAAATTGCCCGTTACGCCGCGCAGTTTCAGCCACAACCGACAAAGGAGCTTTGCGCATGATCACTCAACTTGAACAAGCCTGGGAACTGGCGAAACAGCGTTACGCCGCAGTGGGCGTCGATGTCGAGGCGGCGCTGCGCCAGCTTGACCGCTTACCGGTATCGATGCACTGCTGGCAGGGCGACGATGTCGCCGGTTTTGAAAACCCGATGGGCAACCTGACCGGCGGGATTCAGGCCACCGGCAATTACCCGGGCAAAGCGCGCAACGCCACGGAACTGCGCGCTGACCTTGAGCAGGCAATGAGCCTGATCCCTGGGCCGAAACGTCTGAACCTGCACGCCATTTATCTGGAGTCAGACACGCTGGTCGCACGAAATGATATCAAGCCGGAGCACTTCAAAAACTGGGTTGAGTGGGCCAAAGCTAACCAACTGGGGCTGGACTTTAACCCATCCTGCTTTTCGCATCCGCTGAGCGCCGACGGTTTCACCCTCTCGCATGCCAGTGATGAGATTCGCCAGTTCTGGATTGACCACTGCAAAGCCAGCCGCCGTATCTCTGCGTATTTCGGTGAGCAGCTGGGTACCCCTTCGGTGATGAACATCTGGATCCCGGACGGCATGAAAGACATCACCATTGACCGCTTTGCCCCGCGCCAGCGTCTGCTGAACGCACTGGATGAGGTGATCAGCGAAAAGCTCAACCCGGCGCACCACATCGACGCCGTTGAGAGCAAGCTGTTCGGTATTGGCGCCGAGAGCTACACCGTCGGCTCAAACGAGTTCTATATGGGTTACGCCACCAGCCGCCAGACCGCACTGTGCCTGGATGCCGGTCACTTCCACCCGACAGAGGTCATCTCCGACAAAATCTCCGCCGCCATGCTGTTTGTACCGCGTCTGCTGCTGCATGTCAGCCGCCCGGTACGCTGGGACAGCGATCATGTCGTCCTGCTGGATGACGAAACCCAGGCCATCGCCAGCGAGATCATCCGTCATGACCTGTTTGACCGCGTGCATATCGGCCTCGACTTCTTCGATGCTTCCATCAACCGTATTGCGGCGTGGGTTATCGGCACCCGAAATATGAAAAAAGCCCTGCTGCGCGCCCTGCTGGAACCCACCAACGAACTGCGTCAACGGGAGCTGGACGGAGACTACACCGGGCGTCTGGCGCTGCTGGAAGAACAGAAATCGCTGCCATGGCAGGCGGTATGGGAGATGTACTGCCAGCGCCACGACACCCCGACAGGCAGCCAGTGGCTGGATAGCGTGCGCGGGTATGAGAAAGACGTTTTAGCCCATCGCCATCCGGCATTTTGAAGGAAACAGAAGACTATGCAGACCATCACTGAATCCTGGTTCGTCCAGGGTATGATCAAAGCCACCGCCGACGCCTGGCTGAAAGGCTGGGACGAGCGCAACGGCGGCAACCTGACCCTGCGTCTGGATAACGCCGACATCGCGCCATTTGAGGCGGATTTCCACCACAATCCGCGCTACATCGCCTTAAGTCAGCCAATGCCGCTGCTCGCCAATACGCCGTTTATCGTGACCGGCTCCGGTAAATTTTTCCGCAACGTGCAGCTCGACCCGGCCGCGAATTTAGGGGTGGTCAAAGTGGACAGCGATGGCGCCGGGTACCACATTCTCTGGGGACTGACCGCCGGGGCGGTCCCCACGTCCGAACTGCCAGCGCATTTTCTTTCTCACTGCGAACGAATCAAAGCCACCGGCGGTAAAGATCGCGTGATCATGCACTGTCATGCCACCAACCTGATTGCGTTGACCTACGTGCTGGAAAACACCCGCGACCTTTTCACCCGCAAGCTGTGGGAAGGCAGTACCGAATGTCTGGTGGTATTCCCGGACGGCGTCGCGATTCTGCCGTGGATGGTGCCAGGCACCGACGAGATAGGCCAGGCAACGGCGATGGAAATGCAAAAGCACGCTCTGGTGCTGTGGCCGTTCCACGGCGTGTTCGGCAGCGGCCCGACGCTCGATGACGCTTTCGGCCTTATCGACACGGCCGAGAAATCCGCTGAGGTGCTGGTGAAGATTTACGCGATGGGCGGCATGAAGCAGACCATCACCCGGCAAGAGCTGATTGCGCTGGGCCAGCGTTTTGGCGTAACGCCGCTACAGTCGGCGCTGGATCTCTACCCTTAAGGAGGCGCTATGATCCGTAAAGCGTTTGTGATGCAGGTAAACCCGGATGCCCACGGCGAGTACGAACGCCGCCATAATCCCATCTGGCCGGAGCTGGAAGCCGTGCTGAAGGCGCATGGCGCGCACCATTACGCGATTTATCTCGACGCCGCCCGCAACCTGCTATTCGCCACAGTGGAGATAGCGTCAGAAGAGCGCTGGAATGCGGTCGCTAGCACCGACGTGTGCCAGCGCTGGTGGCGCTATATGACGGAAGTGATGCCAGCCAATGCAGACAACAGCCCGGTCAGCGCGGAACTGAAACCGGTGTTTTACCTGCCGTGATTCCCCGTTCACCCCGGCGTACGGTCAACACAGCGCCGGGGTGAGGATTCAGTTCTGCTCCGCCACCAGAATCGCCTGAGTGTCCGGCTCCAGCGCCTTAAACACGTGTTCGCAATCGGCCGGGTAGCAGATGTAATCCCCTTCGCCTAACTCCTCCGGCGCGCTGGTCAACCCGACCATCGCCCGCCCCTGTGTGACGATAATGTGCTCCACCGACCCCGGCGGGTGCGGCTGCGAAATACGGTCGGCGCCCGGTTGCGTCAGCAACAGGTAGATATCACGCCGCGCGCCCGGCGGGCAGGCGGCAAGCAATATCGCCTGATAGTTCGCCTGTTCGGCCACCACTCTCGTCCCTTCGCCACGGCGGATCACCTGCGTGGTCGGCAACTGCGGCTCCAGCAGCCGTGCAAAAGGAATATCCAGCGCCACACATAACGACCAGAGCGTTTCCAGGCTAGGATTACCATTCCCGGATTCGAGCTGTGAGAGTGTGGATTTGGCAATCCCGGCACGGCGAGCGATCTCCGCCAGTGAAAGTCCGGTACGCATGCGTTCTCGCACCAGACTTTTGGCGATTACGCTAATTGGCTGCGTCATAAACGTCCTCTGTTTTTTAAATCGAACGAATCGTTCATCTTGATAAACGATACTGATGCGTTCATTATAATGGATACTCGTTCGATATGGCTAAAATAGTATGAGACATCACTTCTCCTGCCTCAAAGGCGACACGATAAAAGCGATATTTTTAGTTTGTCTGGCCGTCGGCGTCGTCGGCATGTCCTACGGATCGCTGGCGATCGCCTACGGTTTTCCGCTGTGGGTGCCGTTCGTACTGTCCATCTTTGTACTGGCGGGCGCGTCGGAGTTTATGTTTATCGGTATTATCGCCAGCGGCGGCAATCCGCTGGCCGCAGCGGCCGCGGGCTTACTGGTTAACGCCCGCCATGTGCCGTTTGGCGTCACGGTGCGCGACCTGGTCGGTAAACGCGCCGCCAGCGTCCTCGGCTGCCATATCATGAACGACGAAAGCGTGGTGTTCGGGCTGTCGCAAAAAACCCCCGAGCAGCGCAAAGCCGCCTACTGGCTATGCGGGCTGGGCGTGGCCATCCTCTGGCCGACGGGCGCGCTGCTCGGCGCCGCAGTCGGTAAGCTGCTGCCATCGCCGGAAACCATCGGTCTGGACGCCGTATTCCCGGCCATCCTGCTGGCGCTGGTGATCCCGGCGTTTAAAAAACGCACGACGCTGGTCCGCGCCGTGACCGGCGCAGTGATTTCACTGGCCTCTGTGCCTTTCACCCCGGCGGGCGTACCGGTTCTGCTGTCGCTGCTCGGCGTTTTTGCGAGGAAAAAATAATGGGTAACACCTTATGGATTATCGTCGGCATTGCGATTTTGTCCGCCGGGACGTACCTGATGCGCTTTGGCGGAGCGAAACTGGGTAACCGTCTGGCGCTTTCCGAGCGTTCGCAGGCCATGCTCAACGACGGCGCCACAACCTTGCTGTTTGCCGTCGCGCTGGCGACCACGTTTTTTGAAGGCAGCCATTTTGCCGGCGCAGCGCGGGTGACAGGCGTGGCTGTTGCCATGTTCCTCGCCTGGAAAAAAGTCCCGTTGATTATCGTTATCGCCGCAGCCGCGGTGGTCACGGCGCTGCTGAGACTGGCCGGGTTGCCCTGATACCGTCAACCTCCTGACGATAACCCCATCGTCAGGAGCGCACCCCACGCTGACATATTCCCTCTCATAACCAAACCGCAGCATCAGTAAAATTAGCGTCGTCGTGAAACGCCCTTTTGTTACCGACGAGGGTTTTCTTAGCTTCGCCACCAACAGCCGTGAAGCAGTAGAAAATTGCGGCATTACACGCGGCGACTTCATCTGCCCTTCGTCACACTTTGAGCGCTGAGGTAGCGATAAAATCGTCGACCAACCCAGAAAGCCTACACTTTCTTTATAGATTTACTAACAGCATGAGGAAAAAGGAAAAATGCCAATCCCAGCTTATATGTGGCTCAAGGACGACGGTGGTGCAGACATTAAGGGGTCTGTGGATGTTCAGGATCGTGATGGCAGTATAGAGATTATCGGACTGTCCCACGGATTAACCCTACCAGTTGATACCGCGAGCGGCAAAATCACCGGCACGCGACAGCATTCATCAATGATGCTGGAAAAGGAAATTGACAGATCATCGCCATACCTTAACCGTGCAGCAGCTACGGGCCAGGCTCTGAAGAGTGCAGAAATTAGGTTCTACAAAATCAACGATGCTGGCCAGGAAGTCTGTTATTACATCATTCTGCTGGAGAACGTGAAAGTAACGAGCGTTAACACGTCTATCCCTAACACGAAGTTATCCAGTTCGCAGATCAATCACGTCGAGCACGTCAGCCTGAACTACGAAAAAATCACCTGGCACTACGTTGATGGCAACGTCCAGTTCGCCGACGCCTGGAATGAGCGCAAAACCGCTTGAATGAAATGCGCCGCTCAACGGCGCATTTTACGAATGGCCCACATCGAGGCCAGGTATCCCGCTACGGCAAATGCGAACGAACATACAACCCACGCCAGCACCCACAGATCATCAAAATTTTCCTGGCTTACACTTCCTTCTGCCCATAACGCGAAACTCCGCGATGTTTCGAGACTGATAAATGATTCTGGGTAGATTAGGCGCGTACCTACCCAGAACAGCATGATAAACCAGGCAGTTTTCGCCAGCCTACGAACAAGTGTTGTAGCCATTGTTGACAACCTCAATCATGCCATATGCCTTCAAATCCTTCATACAAGGTACGTCGATTAGTGAGGTCGCCAGTAAAGCAGTACGCAGCGTTCGAAATTCAGCATTACTCACCAGGGTTATGCAACCATCAGACAATACACCTGGATGTAATCGAAAGTGTTCGCGTTTAACGCCTTCTATCCAAAGCGCGTCGTCTATATTCCAGTCGTTCGGATATAGAGAAAACCATTCATCCCGGCTAAATTCAGCACCGCTGGCATGTTGGTTGTACTTGTCTTTCACGTAAGCGATCGCCTTTGAGATTTTACCGCCACTCCCACGACTCACGATCCAATAGCGCCCTTCAGGAAGGGGGCCATAATCATTGGCTTTCCCTCCGTATTTCCCACAGCCTCCACGGTTTTTGTAAACGCCATTGCCCGAAAAGGCCATAAACGTTCCAACGCCAGGGAAGACAAGCGGCGCGATGTCCGCACCGTTTAGAAGCATTTTTCCATTTAACGGCATACATTAATCCCTCTTTGTATTGTGGGTTAAGTGTACAGCGCAGATGGTTGTTTTTTTACGGGCATTTCGTAATTGATTATTAACACAGCAGATTGTCTGGTGACAGGGGCCGAGATAAGAGACAACTTAATTAAAAGGGGGGAGGTAGTGCCCTGTCCCTCATATAGGGGTTAATCTGAATTAGTTGAAGATATTTAGCTATCTGGCCAGTGTACTTGGTCGCCATTCAGCGGAAACGATCGGGAAACTGAAAGATTACGGCGAGTTTATGAATTTGCTGCGATGATATAACCGCGGTCACCCCCCCATTAAACGCTGTGGATGCGTATAAATCGTGGCTCTTCCCGGCTTACAGAACCCCACCAGCGTCAGGTTGCAGCGCTCGGCAACCTCAACCGCCAGCGTCGTCGCCGCCGAGACGGCAAACAGGATTTCAACGCCGCACATGGCGGCCTTTTGCACCATTTCATAGCTCGCCCGGCTGGAGACCAGCGCGGCACCGTGCTGCCAGGCATCGCTTTCGCCCGCGCGGCGGCCC
>NZ_JAFAGS010000041.1 GCF_019237635.1 Pluralibacter sp. | reverse complement strand
CTTTATCAAGCCGTTGGGGTGTGGGGGCTTCTGTTTTGTCTTCGCTGTCGCTATTGTCGGCCACAGACAACATCCCGCAGTTACAATTCTGAGGACATAATGCCAGCGCAGAAAACGTCTGATAGGAAGAGTACGCGCGGATTTGTAGGCTAATTTGCCTTATAGGGAGGAAAACCATCCCTGACGGGATGGTTTATCAACGCCTCAGAAACCGAGGCTATCCAGTAAATCGTCGACCTGGTCCTGGCTTGCGACAACACCGGCTTTGCTGGTATCCATCTGCGGGCCGTTCAGCAGGCTGTCGTTTTCCCGCTTCGAGCGCGCAGGCTGCTCCGGCATGTTCTCCAGCAGCACCATCAGCAGCTGACGTTCTATCTCCTGAATCACATCCATCATGCGCTTAATAACCTGACCGGTAAGGTCCTGGAAATCCTGCGCCATCATGATCTCCAGCAACTGCGCGTTGGTGAAGCTGGTGTGGCCCGGGACATCCGCCAGGTAATTACGGGTATCGGTCACCAGTTCACGGGCATCGGACAGCGCGATCGGGTTTTCAAACCAAGCATCCCAGCGGCCGGAGAGCGCTTTCGCCTCTTTTTCCATCTGGTTCTGATGCGGTTGCGACAGTTCAACACAGTTCAGCGCGCGCTCTGCGGCCTGCGCCGTCATTTGCACGACGTAGTCCAGACGATCCCGGGCGTCGGGAATCGCTTCCGCCGCTTCGGCAATCGCCTGGTCCAGCCCCAGCTCGCGCAGGCTGTCGCGCAGCATACGCGTAAGGCTGCCGATACGGGCTATGATATCAGCGGCTGAATGCTCGTCCGCGGGTTTAATTGAGGGTTGTATCATCGCTGCTGGCCTCACATGCCGAGTTTCTCGAAGATTTTATTCAGTTTCTCTTCCAGGGTCGCCGCAGTGAACGGTTTCACCACGTAGCCGCTGGCGCCAGCCTGTGCCGCCGCGATGATGTTCTCTTTCTTCGCCTCTGCGGTCACCATCAGCACCGGCATGGAGGCCATGGCGCCGTCGGCACGGATGGTTTTCAGCAAATCGAGACCATCCATATTCGGCATGTTCCAGTCAGAGATAACAAAACCAAAACCGCCCGCTTGCAGCTTGTTAAGCGCATCTACGCCGTCTTCTGCTTCTTCAACGTTATTGAAACCCAGCTCTTTCAACAGGTTACGCACGATGCGACGCATGGTGGAAAAGTCATCCACAACCAGAAACTTAAGCTCTTTATCCGCCATTTAACTTCACTCCTCTTAAATACGTATTGCCTGTCCGGCACTGATTTTCGCCAGCATCTGCTGGCTTACCTGGCTAAGATCGACCACTTCGCTGACGCCACCCATATTGATGGCCTCACGCGGCATGCCGAACACCACACAACTTGCTTCGTTTTGCGCAATGGTCCAGGCGCCTGCCTGGTGCATTGCCAGCATTCCCGCCGCGCCGTCGTTGCCCATCCCGGTCAGGATCACCCCAACGGCGTTGCGTCCCGCATTTTTAGCCACCGAGTGAAACAACACATCGACTGACGGACGGTGCCGGTTGACCGGCGGGCCGTCATGAATGTTGATCTGGTAGTTGGCGCCGCTTCGCGCCAGCTCCATATGTTTATCCCCAGGGGCGATATAGGCATGCCCCGGCAACACGCGCTCACCGTCCTCTGCCTCTTTCACCGTTATCTGGCACAGCTTGTTCAGCCGTTCGGCAAACGAGCGGGTAAACCCTGGCGGCATATGCTGAGTGATGAGAATCGCCGGGCTGGTCAGCGGCAGCGGTTGCAGGACGTGGCGAATCGCCTCGGTGCCGCCAGTTGAGGCGCCAATCGCCAGCAGTTTTTCCGAGCTCAGCATCGGCCCAGCTTTCAGCGCCACCGGCGCTGTCATCGGCTTATGCGCGCTCAGACGGGCCCTTGATGCGGCGCGAACCTTGTCGGCAATCATTTCGCTGTAGGCCAGCATGCCTTCACGAATACCGATTTGCGGCTTCGTGACAAAGTCGATGGCGCCGAGCTCCAGCGCGCGCAGCGTGACTTCAGAACCTTTGCCGGTCAGCGACGACACCATCACCACTGGCATCGGACGCAGGCGCATTAATTTTTCGAGGAAATCGAGACCGTCCATTCGCGGCATTTCGACATCCAGCGTCAGCACGTCCGGGTTGAATTTTTTAATAAGGTCCCGGGCAACTAACGGATCGGGCGCAGTGGCGACCATCTCCATATCACTGTGGCTGTTGATGATTTCCGTCATGATTTGCCGCATTAACGCGGAGTCATCGACAGACAACACCCTGATTTTACTCATGCTTTATCCTTACTGAGCGCATACACCGTCTGCCCACGCAGACTGAACTCGCGCACAAGATTGCTGAAGTTCTCCGAGTGCCCGGCAAATAACAATCCGTCGGGCTTGAGCAGCGGAACAAAACGGCGAAGAATCTCCTGCTGCGTTGTTTTATCGAAGTAAATCATTACATTACGACAAAAAATGGCATCAAATGGCCCCGGTACGTTGTACTGCCTGTCCAGCAGGTTTACCGGGGCAAAGTCCACATAGTTCGCCAGTTCCTGACGTACGCGCACCAGCCCATCATGGGGGCCCGTTCCACGCATGAAATAGTGCTGTAGCTGCTGCTGCGACAGCGTTTTCAGCTCATCTTGTCGGTAAATTCCGTTTTGCGCTTTATTAAGCACCTCGGTATCAATGTCGCTTGCAAACACGCGCCAACGTCCCGGCGCGGTTCCCAGGGTGTCGGCAAGCGTAATCGCAATGGAATACGGTTCTTCACCCGTTGAGGCGGCGGCGCTCCAGACGCGGTATTCGCCCTGCCGACGGCGGGCATGCTCCGCCAATGTCGGAAAATGGTGCGCCTCACGGAAAAACGCCGTCAGGTTGGTGGTCAGAGAGTTAATAAACGCCTGCCACTCGGCGCTGTCAGAATTGGCCTCCAGCATTGCCAGATAACGACCAAAATCATCCAGCCCCAGCGTACGCAGGCGGCGAACCAGTCGGTTGTAAACCATGTCGCGCTTGTGATCCGCCAGTACGATGCCCGCACGTTGGTAGATCAATTGGCATATCCGACGAAACTGCGCATCGGACAGCGCCAGGCGCTGTGTCATCTGCATAAGTAATGACGATTGCCCGTTGGGCAGGGATGATGTCATAGCGCCTTCTTACGTCACGTTCAGGAAACGACAGGTACCGCCTTCGGCGACACCCCTTCTTGCAATGCAATCTTGTGTTCGTCGAGAGGAAACCGGGTCCCTCTGACTGACCGCCAGCGCAGACTCTTCCTGCACGCGGGAGACGGAATCCTCAAGCGAGTAATTAAAACGTTTCCCAGTTATCATCCGACCCGGCGGCTGCTGGACGGGACCGCAATGGCATCACTGCTGCTGCGGACGTTTTTGTGGTGCCACCGGCAGGCGCCGTGTGGTTTGCGCCAATGCGAAACGCCGATACCGCCTGCGTCAGATGGCTTGACTGCTCTTCCAGCGCGGCAGCCGCAGCGGCGGACTGCTGTACTAACGCGGCGTTCTGCTGGGTCACGCGATCCATCTCGGAAACCGCCAGCGCCACCTGGTCTATCCCGCGGCTTTGCTCGTCAGAGGCTGAGGAAATTTCCCCCATAATGTCGGTCACGCGCGTAACGGCATTGACGATATCGCTCATGGTGTCGCCTGCGCTTTCTACCTGCACGGAGCCGGTATCCACCTTCGAGACGGAATCTTCGATAAGCGCTTTAATCTCTTTCGCGGCCTGGGCGCTGCGGCTTGCCAGGTTGCGTACCTCACCGGCCACCACCGCAAAACCACGTCCCTGCTCGCCCGCGCGCGCCGCTTCTACTGCCGCGTTCAGCGCGAGGATATTGGTCTGGAAGGCAATGCCGTCGATAACACCAGTAATATCGGAAATCTTCTGCGAACTGGCGGCGATGTCGTGCATTGTTTTGACGACGCTATCCACCACTTTACCGCCGCGCTGGGCGGTTTCAGAGGCGCTGAGCGCCAGCTGCGACGCCTGACGGGCGTTTTCGGCGTTCTGCTTCACGGTGGCGGTCAGCTCTTCCATGCTGGCGGCGGTCTCCTCCAGTGAGGAAGCCTGCTGCTCGGTACGCGAGGAGAGATCGTTGTTGCCCGCCGCAATTTCGCTGCTACCGGCATAAATGGCATCGGAGCCGTTACGCACGCGGGTCACCGTATCGATAAGCGACCTTTGCATGTGGTTAACGGTACCCGCCAGCTCGCCAATTTCGTTGCGACCAGAAACCGTGACCGGCTGCGTCAGGTCGCCTTGCGCGATGCGCCCCAGGTGGTGAATCACCTGGCTTAGCGGCTTCAGAAGAATATGGCGAATGCCGTACCACGCGCCGGCCAGCAGCGCCACCAGCACCACGGCGATAATGACCAGTTGCCACTGCGCAAAGTGATAGTCGCTGGTGCTGGTTGTAAAGGCGTGCTGGTAGCGCGTTTCGCTCTCTTTTTCATAGCGCGCCATTGCATCGCCCAGCCCGGTTTGCATCCCCTGCGTCGGCTGCGCAAAGTAGGCATCCATATTGCCGTTATCCAGAAAACCAATCAGCTCGGTCAGCCCGGCGGAATATTTCTGGTAGCTGGCATCGACGGCGCGGCTGGCGTCCACCAGCTCCTCTGTCGGCGCAATCTGCGAGAACGCGGCATAGTGTTTCGCCGCATCCGCCAGGGTGGCTTTGGCATTATTGAGCAGCGTTGTTTTGGCGCTGCTCTGCTGGTTTCCGGCATCCATCATCATACGTGCGGATGAGCGGCTGAGGTTGATGCGCGTTTGCAGCATCAGTTCCCAGGTTTTATTCAACTCGCTTTGGCGAGTACGTAATTCATTGGAAAGGACAAAACTTTGCTGGTTCTGATGGAGCGATGAAAAGAGAAAGCCCCCGGACAGCAGCTGAAGCAGCGCAAAGACAAACAGCACCAACATCAGCAGAGTGACAACGCGGATACGGTTCAACATGCAACACCTTTTTTTCATTACGTGATAGCGGTGTTATCGGCACGAGGCTACGGAACTTTACGTTAAGTCAGCAATGTTATGCGCGAGCGCAAAGTGGTAATAAAGGAAGGAATAAAAGAAGAGGTCTCCCCCGCCCGGACAGACGGGGGAAAAACGATTATGCGGCGCTGATGGCGGCATTATCGAGAAGCGCCATCTCTTCGCTGTTCAGCAGTTTTTCAATATTCACCAGAATCAGCATACGCTCGCCGAGCGCGCCGAGCCCGGTCAGGTATTCGGTGGAGAGCGTCACAGCAAACTCCGGCGCCGGGCGAATTTGCTCCGCCGCCAGCGACAGCACGTCGGAAACGCCATCAACCACAATCCCCACCACGCGCTGGTTGAGGTTCAGCACAATCACCACGGTGTTGTCGTTATAGTCGACATCGTCCTGGCAGAACTTCACACGCAAATCAACGATAGGCACGATTACGCCACGCAGGTTGGTAACCCCTTTAATAAAGGAGGGCGTGTTGGCGATACGGGTCACCTGATCGTAGCCGCGAATTTCCTGCACTTTTAGAATATCAATGCCGTACTCTTCATCTCCCAGCGCGAAGACCAGGAATTCCTGGCCGGACGGCTCTCCTGCCAGTTTTGCTACATTCGTCATACCGGTCATCTTGTTCCCTTACTCTTGCAATCAGGCAGCAGTGTGCGCCATACGTTGTTCACGATTTAACCCCTGAAGCGCCGAGACGTCGACAATCAGCGCCACGCTGCCATCGCCGAGGATGGTAGCGGCGGAGATCCCCGGCACTTTGCGGTAGTTGCTTTCCAGGTTTTTCACCACCACCTGATGTTGGCCGATCAGTTGGTCAACCAGCAGCGCGTAGCGGCGGCCTGCACTTTGTAGAATGACCACGATGCCCTGGGTCGCTTCCGTTTTCGCGCCATGAACTTCAAAAACCTTCCACAACTCCACCAGCGGCAGGTATTCACCGCGGACTTCCAGCACGCGCTCCCCACCAGCCAGCGGATGCAGATCTTCCTCGCGCGGCTGCAGCGATTCCATCACCGCATTCAGGGGTAAAATAAACACCTCTTCGTTGACCTTCACCGACATCCCGTCGAGGATAGCCAGCGTCAACGGCAGCAGGATACGGATAGTGGTGCCAGCGCCCTGCCTTGATTTAATCTCGACATGGCCGCCCATCTCCTGGATATTTCGCTTCACCACGTCCATGCCAACACCGCGGCCGGACACATCGGTGACCTGCTCAGCCGTCGAGAACCCCGGGGCGAAGATCAGCATACCGACCTCTTCGTCGGTCATATTTTCGTGCACCGCCATCCCCTGAGAAACCGCTTTTGCGAGGATACGCTCGCGGTTAAGACCCGCGCCATCGTCGGTCACTTCAATACAGATATTGCCGCCCTGATGTTCCGCGGACAGGATCAGGTTGCCCACCGCGGATTTCCCGGCATTCACGCGGGTGTCCGGTAGCTCAATGCCGTGGTCAAGGCTGTTGCGCACCAGGTGCGTTAACGGGTCGATGATGCGCTCGATCAGGCTCTTATCCAGTTCGGTCGAGCTGCCCATCAACGTCAGTTCAACCTGCTTGCCAAGCTTACCGGCAAGATCGCGCACCAGACGCGGGAAGCGGCTGAAGACATATTCCATCGGCATCATACGGATGGACATGACCGATTCCTGCAAATCACGGGCGTTACGCTGCAACTGCCCCATGCTGGTGATCAAATCGCCATGCTGTACCGGGTCGAGCTCGTTGGAGCGCTGGGCCAGCATCGACTGGGTGATCACCAGTTCGCCGACGAGGTTAATCAATTGGTCAACCTTCTCGACCGCCACGCGAATACTGGTTGATTCGCTGGCACGGGCCGGTTTTTCACGCTCGACGCGCGGCGCGCCTGCCGTCTCTTTCGGTACGGCTTTCAGCGCAGGCGCAACAACCGGCGCAGGAACCGCGGCTATTTCCGTCTCCGCTTTCACGGCGACCGGCAGCGCCTCTTCCTCCGCCACGGTTTCAAACGCTATCTGGTCGGCTTCAATGACAAAACACAGTACCGCCACGATATCGTCTTCAGAAACCGCACCGTCAAGAATGGCGCTCAGCGAATCATCGGTCCTGGCGACCTGGCTGATATGCGCAAGGTTGCTCAGCTCCTCCTGCAACATATCCGGCTCGCCGGGCTTAAGGCGCGACAGCACAATACGCGTTTTACCGCCCATCGCCGCCGTCACCTCCGCTTCTGTGACGTCTGAGCCATCGCTTTCGACAACGGTCAGCTTCGCACCGGTCGCCGGAGCGGGCGCCGCTTCGCCTTTGGCTTCAAGCGCCAGTTGGCGCAGGGCGTTACAGATGTACTCAAAGCTGGCGGCATCGGGCTCCTGCGAGCTTTTATAGGCATCAAGCTGTTCTTGCATAATGTCTTTCGTTTCCAAAAACAGGTTAATAATGTCGGTGTTGAGCTGCATTTCGCCGCGACGGGCTTCATCCAGCAGGTTTTCCATCAGGTGCGTGGTCTCCTGCAAAACGGTGAACCCAAACGTACCTGCGCCGCCTTTAATCGAGTGCGCGGCGCGAAAAATGGCGTTCAGTTGCTCGGCGTCAGGGGCTTGTGGAACAAGATCCAGCAGGTGCTGCTCCATATCCGCCAACAATTCGTCGGCCTCATCAAAAAATGTCTGATAAAAATCGCTGATATCCATGCTCACGCTATCACCTCTGATCGGCTTGTGGCGATGTGGGACTCACAGCCGGCGCAACGGCCGCAGGCTGCTGTAATACACTAATGGGTTGATTCTGGCTTTCGGCGTTCTCGTGGAGAATCGCCTGCTCGGCCTGGTTATTCAGCACCAACAGGCTGATACGACGGTTGATGGCATCATCGCCGCCGTGCTCCTGCAGCTTCATGGTGTTGGCCATGCCGACAACACGCAGCACTTTACCGTCGTCCAGACCACCGGCGACCAGCTCGCGACGCGACGCATTGGCGCGCTCGGCGGAAAGCTCCCAGTTACTGTAACCACGGTCTCCGTTGGCATACTGGTAATCATCGGTATGCCCAGAAAGGCTGATTTTGTTCGGTATTTCATTCAGTACTGGGGCGATCGCCCGCAGGATATCGCGCATATACGGCTCCACCTCGGCGCTGCCGGTTTTAAACATCGGGCGGTTCTGGCTGTCGATAATCTGAATACGCAGCCCTTCCTGCACCAGATCGATTTTCAGGTGCGGACGCAGCGCTTTAAGCTTCGGATCGGCCTCAATCAGTTGATCCAGCTCACCGCGAATCTTCTTCAGCCGGTTTTGCTCCATGCGCTTTTTCAGCTCATCGATATTCGGCTCTTTTTTCACTTCCCCCTGCTTCTGGGTGAAGTCGTCACCGCCGCCAGGGATTGGGCTTTCGCTGTTCGATACCCGCGGCCCGCCCGTGATGGCGGTCGCCAGCGGCGTGCGGAAATATTCCGCTATCTGGATAAGCTCTTTCGGGCTGGAAATCGAGATGAGCCACATCACGAGGAAGAACGCCATCATCGCCGTCATAAAGTCGGCATAGGCAATTTTCCAGGAGCCGTGCGCTCCGCCGCCGTGGCTTTTATGTTTCCGCCGTCTGACAACGACTATCGGGTGAGACTGATTTTTCATGCGTCCTCAGTCGTCGTTTGTTGCGCTGTTGGGTTACGTACCGCACGAACATGCTCTTCGAGCTCGATAAACGATGGACGCTCGCTGGAATAGAGTGTTTTACGACCGAACTCTACGGCAATCGGCGGCGCATAACCGTTGAGATTGGACAACAGGGTAATTTTGACGCACTGCATCATCTTGGTTGTTTCGGCGCTCTTCTGGCGCAACACGGTCGCCAGCGGCGAAATGAAGCCGTACGCCAGAAGAATACCGAGGAACGTCCCGACCATCGCATGCGCGATAAGCGAGCCCAGCTCGGCAGCCGGACGGTCAGCAGACCCCAACGCGTGTACCACCCCCATCACCGCTGCGACGATGCCAAACGCGGGCAGCGAATCGCCGACCATCGCCAGGCTGTTCGCCGGTACTTCGGCCTCGCTTTCGTGCGTCTCGATCTCTTCGTCCATTAGCGCTTCTATCTCGAAGGTATTCATGTTGCCGCTAATAATCAGGCGCAGGTAATCAACGATAAATTCCAGCATCACTTTGTCCGCCAGAATGCGCGGGTAGCTGGCGAAGATTTCACTTTCGGTCGGGTTTTCGATATCACGCTCAAGCGAGAACATCCCCTGCTGGCGGGACTTTGCCATCAGCCGATACAGCAAGGCCAGCAGATCCATGTACATGCTTTTGGTGTATTTTGAACGACGGAACAGCAGCGGGAGCGCCTTTATCGTTCCTTTAATCGCCTTACCGTTGTTGCCAACGATAAACGCCCCTATCCCCGCACCGCCAATGATTATCAGTTCAGCAGGCTGATAGAGTGCCCCAAGGTGTCCGCCGGTTAATGCATAACCACCGAAAACTGTACCAAGAACAACCAGGTAACCTAATAAGATAAGCACGACATCATCCTTCCACGTTTGACTAAGGCAAGGACGAAAGATGAGCAACACCCGACAGCACGGCAAAAAAAAGCAGCGGACCTAAGTCCGCTGCTGGAGTGATTGCCACACACCGTGTCGGTTAAACAGCTTGCTCTATCTGTTCATCCAGCAGTTGTGGAGTTATATCGGCAGCATCACCAGAAAGTTTACGTCTTTTTACTGCCCGGGATGGCGGCTGACAAAGACTGCAAACAAAGCTCCCGACGGGCTGGTGAGCATGAGTGATGAAATTACCGCCGCAGCTGTTGCAGCCGCTCAGCTCCAGCATGCCACTTTCGACAAAACGTACCAGCGTCCATGCGCGGGTCAGCGCCAGAATCGGCCCTTCTTCCGGCTGCGGACACTGCTCAAGATAGAGCCGGTATGCTTTGATAACCGCATCAACGCCGTTGCAAAGCCCGGTTTTGAGAAGATACTGCCAGGCGTTGCAGAACATCGACGAGTGAATATTTTGTTCCCAGGTCATAAACCAGTCAGTCGAAAACGGCAGCATGCCTTTCGGCGGCGGGCTGCCGCGAAGTTCTTTGTAGAGCTTAATAAGGCGACCGCGGCTCAGCTGCGTTTCGCTTTCCAGCATCTGTAAGCGCGCCCCTAATGAGATCAGTTCCATTGCCAGTTGTATATCGCGCGCTTCCTGAACAATGCTTTTTTCACTCATCATCAGGCCCTTTTTTTACGCGCAGAATCGTCTGTCTGGCTGGCTTCTTTCAGTAAGCGGGTAGAAAGTAAAATCCCGGTATGAATTTGCTGTAAGTCATCCACCCGCGACTCCTGAGTGAGCCGGGTAATCGTCTGGTGACTGTCGAAGCGAAACTGGCAAACGAGTTGGTTAGTTTCCGCCAGTTTTACCATCTGAGGGAGCGTCAGGTCGCCCAACGTGCTTGCCATCTCCTCATTGAGGCCGAGGCGAAACATGGCGGAAGCTTTATCCTGACTAATCAAGCGCTGTGCAAGTAATAAGTATGACAAATTAATGTCGTATATATGTTTTAGCAACTCGGATGAATGCATTTTCCCCATCCCGAATAACCAACCATTATTTTATGCGGAAACACCGCACACCCCGTGATGTCCCGGGAAATCCCGGTAAAAAAGAAACGGCCAAAATGCATAATTGACTTAGGCGATGCATCCATGCAATCGTTCGATCACCCTCTGCGGCACAGAGGATAACCTCACAATTTTAAACATTTCTTACAAATAACTAAGATTTTTCCTAATTCGACGCAACTCTACTCGCCAGTTCTTACACATACAATGTGGCCTTGCTGAAAATTTGAAAATTATGTGATCAATATCACACAAAAGAGTGAATATTGACATCCCATCTATCAGCCAGCATTGTGATTTGCCTATTTTTCAACCCATTAATCTCCCCGGCTATTCCAGTCAGTAGAATAAATATTCATCCTGGCCCCAATGGCTCAACTTTCTGCCTGATATGGCATTACCAATACAAACCCCATGGGTTCCCTTTGAGTATCGTCCGCGAAACGGAAAAATTTAGCTTTAAAAATCAAAAAAATAGATATTTTTAAAATACTAACTATTACCCTGGTTTATAATGTTAATTTTGTTAATAAACCATGAAAACCAGTTAAAAACTGATTATTTACTGGTCCTGCTTAACGAGAAAAAGCAAAAAAAATGCTGAAACTGTGACGTAGCAATATTCTTAATATAAGAATAATTAATGAATGCGTTAAAAAATCTCACATTTACTGTTAATGGATATCTTGCAGTCGTCCCCCAAAGGGAGTATGAGAATTTAAGCGGCGTTTTTTTCATCATGTTCAAGGAGGTATGATGGCGTACTCACATGTTCTGGTCGCAGTAGCCCCTACGCCGGAAAGCCACAGGCTGATGAGCAAAGCGGTATCGATTGCCAGGCCCTTTAATGCACGAATTAGCCTGATAACGTTGTCCACTGACCCGGAAATGTATAATCAGTTTGCCGCGCCAATGCTGGAAAATTTGCGCGAGTTAATGCAGGAAGAAACCCGACAGTTTCTGAATGAGCTCATCGCTGGCGCTGATTATCCCGTCAGCCAGACAACGATCGCCTGTGGGGAATTGAGCGAACATATCCGGGCTTTTTGCCGCAAACAGCAGGTCGACCTGGTCATCTGCGGCAACCATAACCAGAATTTTTTCTCGCGCGCCACCTGTGCGGCGAAAAATATCGTCGGCAACAATAGCGGCGTAGACGTTTTGCTGGTGTCGCTGGAAAACGGTTAGGGAAGCGTTAAATTGCCCGATGCGGCGGCATCGGGCGCTTTTCTGTAGCAAATCAGGGCAAAATAGTGACGTTATGCCACTTTCGACCGCGTGGCGCCTCTGTTTCAACTTGTTTCAAATCATGAATAAACCGAGCCTGCCCGTGATTAATATCGTTGCGGCGCACGCCTCACAATAGGATTTAAAATAAGCGTTCGATTACACCGTCCGCTTCGCTTTTTGCTTATAGCGGTCAAAGACAACCGCCGCCAGCAGAATCAAACCACGAACGACATACTGCGAAAACGGCGAGATATTCAGCAAGTTCATGGCATTCTCAACCGTCCCCAGAATCAGAATTCCCGCGACAACGTAGGAAATTTTGCCAATGCCGCCTTTTAGCGACACGCCCCCCAGCACGCAGGCTGAGATGACAATCAGCTCATAGCCGATAGAGGTCATCGGCTGGCCGCTGGTCATCCTGGAGGCAAGAATAATGCCCGCAGCGGCCGAGACCAGACCTGAGAGTACGAAAATAATAATCTTGGTGCGCACCACGGGAACGCCCGCCAGTCGCGCGGCTTCTTCGTTACCGCCTATCGCCAGCGTATTGCGGCCAAAGGTGGTTTTATTGAGCAACAGACCGAAAATAATCAGGCAGCCCACGGTCAGCCAGATGGGCGCCGGCAGACCCAACCAGTTGGCGTAACCGAGGGCGAAAAAGCGTTCATCTTCAATGCCAACCGCTTTACCGTCGGAAATAATGTAGGCCAGACCGCGGACGATTTGCATCGTCGCAAGCGTCGTGATCAGGGCATTGATTTTCAACCTGGCGATGACAAAACCGTTGATAAGCCCACTGACAACGCCCAGCAGCAACCCCGCCAACACGCCGATCCACAGGCTTTCCGTCAGATTGATAACCACCGCCGTCGTCACCCCCGCGCAGGCGATGACCGACGCGACAGAGAGGTCGAAATCCCCCGACGCCAGGCAAAACAGCATCCCGCAGGCCACCATGCCGGACATGGAAATCGCCAGCCCCAGCCCCTTCATGTTGACGAAAGAGGCAAAGTTCGGCACAAAAATCGCGCAGGCGATAAACAGTACGGCAAACACCACCAGCATGCCGTACTGGTCCCAAATACGCCCAAAACTAAACATCGTACGGCCCGCGCCGGACGTGGTTACAGATGACATAGTTCACTCCTCGCTCAGGCGTTAAGCCTGACTGACTTTAGGCATCGCCAGGCTTAACGCCTGCTGTTCATTCGCGGCTTCATGCAGCAACTCTCCGGCAATTTCGCCTTCCCGCATCACAATGATGCGATCGGCGACGCCGAGCACTTCCGGCAGGTCGCTTGAGGCGAAGAGCACCGCCACACCCGAAGCCGCAAGCGCATAAATCACGTTATAGATCTCATGCTTAGCACCAACATCAATCCCGCGGGTAGGCTCATCGAGCAGGATGACCTTCATCTCCTCCGACAGCCAACGGCCCAGAGTCGCCTTCTGCTGGTTGCCCCCCGAGAGGTTCATGATGAGCTGCTCCGCCCCTGGCGTTTTGATGTTCAGGGACTGGATATGATGCAGCGCGTTGCGGGTTTCCCAGGCGTTGTTGATCAGACATCCGGCATGAATGTGCTTACGTCTGGCGCTGATATTGATGTTGTCCCGAACCGAATGAACCGGGATGATGCCGTCAGCCTTGCGGTCCTCCGGGCAAAGCATCATCCCGGCGCGAATCGCGTGGGCCGGTTTGCGAATATCGACAGGCGCGCCGTCGATCAGTACCTGCCCTGCCGTAATGCGCGTCGCGCCGAACAATCCTTTCATCAGCTCACTCCGTCCGGCGCCGACCAGACCGAACAGGCCGACGATTTCACCGCTGCGCACCGTCAGGCTTATCGGCTCGCGCACACCCGGTGCTTTCACCTGCTCCAGGCTCAGCCGCACGTCGCCATACTCTCGCGGCTTCCAGCCGTAAATATCGCCAATGTCGCGTCCTACCATCGCCTGCACCAGTTGGTCATGATTCACCTGCTGCATATCGCTGAAGGTGCAGACATAGCGACCGTCCTTAAACACCGTAATCGCGTCGCTCAGGGCGAAAATTTCCTCCATCCGGTGAGAAACGTAAACGATCACCCGTCCTTCATTGCGCAGTTCGCGGATAACCCGGAACAGGTTTTCTATCTCACGCGCTGAGAGGGAGCTTGTCGGTTCGTCAAAGGCAATAACCTTCGCGTTTCTGGCCAGCGCTTTGGCAATTTCAACCATCTGCCACTGGCCGATGGAGAGATACTTCAGCGGAGTCTGCGGATCGATATCCAGCCCCAGATGCTCCAGCTGCAGTCGGGCTTCATCGTTCAGCAGCGAGTGGTTTACAATCCCGCCTTTATGGGGCAACTGGCCCAGATAGATGTTCTCCGCCACCGTCATTTCCGGCACCAGATGCAGCTCCTGGTAGATAATCGCCACCCCGGCGTTAAGCGCGGCGGTGGTATCGGGAAATACCGTCTCCTCGCCACGCAGCACCAACGTACCGGCCGTGGGGGCGTAGTTTCCGCTGAGAATTTTCAGCAGCGTGGATTTGCCCGCGCCGTTCTCCCCCATCAGGGCGTGAACCTGTCCGGCATAGCAGTCGAAGCTGACGTCAGACAGAGCCTTTACACCCGGGAAGGATTTGCCTATCCCGCGAAACGAAAGATAAGGTTGTGACTGTTGCATAATCACTCCATCACGCTGTACTGCCCCCGGCGCTGCCGTCGAGGGCGACTTCACAGGCTGTTACAGCCCTTTCTTTGCCAACTCTTGCTTAAAGTTGTCGCGGGTAATCAGCACTACGTCGGTAACGGCGGTGAATTTCGGCGGCTCAGCGCCTTTTTGCACCCAGTTGTAGAGCATTTCGCTGGTTTTATAGCCATGCACGTCCGGGCTCGGCAGCAGCGAGCCGTAGAAGCCGGTGGGCTGTGCTTTGGAAAGTTCGTTGACCGCATCAACGCCGTTGATGCCGATACCGATAACATCTGCCGCTTTAAAGCCCTGCCCTTCGGTTGCGCGTACGCCGCCGAGGACTGTGTTATCGTTCATGCCAAGCACCAGCCAGTGCTTCACGCCAGGATGCTGGACCAGCAGCGAGTTACCGGCATCGAACGCGCCGGGGATATCGTTAGATTTGGTCGGAACCTGGTAGATCTGTGTTTCCGGGAAACCGGCTTTTTTCAGCGCATCCATCGAACCGGTGGTGCGGCGGCGGGCGGTGTCGAGCTCGTTAGCGGTAATCGCCATGACGGCGGTATCTTTAACATCCCAGCCGCGTTTTTGCATTTCCTTATATAACTCCTCACCCTGGCGAGCGCCAATCTCGCTGGCAGCCATCATCACCAACGGGACATCGTCCATCGGTTTACCCTTGGCGTTGACGAACTGGTCATCGACGGTAATCACCTTCATGTCATAGCCGCGCGCTTTCGCCACAATCGCCGGGCCTAATTTCGGATCCGGCGTACAAATAACAAAGCCCTTCGCGCCGCTGGCGGCCAGGCTATCAATCGCATTAAGGGTTTTCTCACCGTCGGGAACGGCGATTTTCATCACTTCAAAGCCTAAATCTTTCCCGGCTTTATCCGCAAAGCGCCATTCGGTCTGGAACCAGGGCTCTTCCGGCTGCTTCACCAGAAAACCCAGCTTCATGGTCTCCGCGATAGCCGATTGTGACATAACCGCCGCCAGACCGATGGCAGCCAGGGCTTTAGTAAATTTGTGCATGGTCAACTCCAGCTTTAACGTTCTTTTATGTAGGGAATAATCGGGTAAAAATGATTTATCAGACATAAAACAAGGCATTAGCGGTTTTCATTTGAGACACTAGCGCCGTGAGAACATTAATAGCGGGAAATTAATTCTCCATAGGAGAGGATCATCACACCGCAGAATTACAGTAGTTGCGTGCATAAATTCAGCGAATAATGACATAAAAAACAACTCATTTGTCCGACAAACAATATGTCGGGTAGCAGAATCCTCTATGCCGACAGCCAGTGAATCCTTATCCCCGCGGCACACGCATTTCCCCACTGTCAAAACAGAAGATGATCTGCAACAAATTTCTTATCCCTCCCTATTTCAGCCACCAGAAGAATATATTGATAACACAACGATAATCATTGTCATTTATATATTTTATCCACAATAAATGGCGATAACATAAAACAATAATCTTAGATATCATGCCATTACAAATATAACAGACATATAGAACGGACTGTAATCCGTTATATTATTCTGTTGTTGTAACGAAACGTAAAACCACCAACTTAAGAGTTTTCTTATAAAGATAAACAGCGTATTCTGAATTTGACCCAGACAATGAGTGTCGACACGGTCATTCATCAGTTATTAGCATTGATGCTGAATAGTGCATAGTTTGCAGCTATTTCATTTCAGGACTATGCGACGATCGGCATGTGACGTCTCATCTGATAAATAAGGATATTTGTATGGCAGTCCCAGGAATGGTCCAAAAACTCAACGCCCAAATGAATCTGGAGTTTTACGCGTCTAACCTCTACCTGCATCTGAGCGACTGGTGCTCAGAACAGAAGCTGACGGGAACCGCGACGTTTCTGCGATCGCAGGCGCAATCCAACGTGACACATATGATGCAGGTTTTCGATTTTATGAAGAAAGCCGGCGCCTTCCCCGTCGTTAAGGCAGAACACGCCTGCGACGACGATTGCGATACGCTCGAAGAACTCTTCCTGAAAACCCTTAACGAACATCAGCAGCGCAGCAGAACGCTGTCAGCGCTCACCAAAGAAGCCAAAGCGCTGCATGACGACAGCACGCTTCGCTTCCTCAATACCCTGCAGCAAGCCCAGCAGCAGGATGGCGTGTTGCTGCAAACCCTCCTTGACGAAGTCCGCAGCGCTCGCCGCGCTGGACTGTGCATGCAGCAGACCGATCAGTACCTGCGAAACGTGGTCAATAACCAAACCCATTGATGCCCCGAGGGCGGCGAGCGCCGCCCGTCATCTCCCGGTATTCCCCCTCTGCGTCAGTCGCCGCCCGCCAATTGTTAAAAAAATGTATCTAATGAATTGTTTTTACTGACATTTGTAAATCAGATCTTCCTCTCAACGTATAACCCTGCAACATGTAATGATTTGTTAACTCTTATTGGATGAGACAGGTGCTACATGGTTACTCTTGAATTTGTTGTCATTATCGTCTGCTTGCTGGTTGGAACCCGGTTTGGTGGTATGGGGCTTGGGCTTATCAGCGGGATAGGCCTTTTTATTCTTAGCTTTGTCTTCGGCCTTGAGCCCGGGAAACCGCCGGTCGACGTCATGCTCACTATTCTGGCGGTCATCGGCTGCGCGGCAACGCTGCAAACGGCAGGCGGGCTCAACGTCATGATGCAGTGTGCGGAAAAGTTGCTGCGTAAGCATCCACAGCACATCACCCTGCTGGCGCCTTTCACCACCTGGACGCTGACGTTTTTGTGCGGTACCGGGCACGTGGTTTACACCATGTTCCCGATTATCAGCGATATCGCCTTGAAAAAAGGTATCCGTCCGGAACGTCCGATGGCGGTCGCTTCCGTCGCCTCACAGATGGCGATCACCGCATCGCCAGTGTCCGTCGCCGTGGTGTCTCTGGTCTCAATCCTTGGCGCCCAGCACGGTATCGGGCACGCCTGGAGCATCCTTGAGATCCTCGCCATTTCGGTGCCCGCGTCCCTGTTTGGCGTCGCGGTTGCCGCTCTGTGGAGCCTGCGACGTGGTAAAAATCTCGCGGACGACGACGAATTTCAGGAAAAGCTTAAAGATCCGAAACAGCGTGAATTTATCTATGGCGGCAGCGAAACGCTGCTGAACCAGCGTTTCTCCCGGGAGGCTACCTGGTCGACCTGGATCTTTTTCGCCGGGATTCTGGTGGTGGTGCTGCTCGGCGCGCTGCCGGAATTGCGCCCGTCTTTCGAGGTAAAAGGCAAACTCTCGCCGCTGTCGATGAACCTGGTGATTCAGATGATGATGCTGATTGCCGGTGCGGTTATTCTGCTGGTCTGCAAGGTTAACGCGTCAGCGATTTCCAACGGTCCGGTCTTTAAGGCCGGAATGGTGGCGATATTCTCGGTATTCGGCGTGGCGTGGATGAGCGATACCTTCTTCCAGGCTCATCTTGTGGAACTGAAAATGGCGCTTGAGGGGGTGGTGAAAAGCCATCCGTGGACCTACGCGCTGGTGCTGTTCCTCGTCTCCAAACTGGTGAACAGCCAGGCCGCCGCGTTAACCGCGGTCGCGCCGATGGGGCTGATGCTCGGTGTGGAGCCGAAAATGCTGATCGCCTTCTTCCCGGCGGCTTACGGCTATTTCGTGCTGCCAACCTACCCAAGCGATCTGGCCTGTATCGGGTTTGACCGCTCAGGCACCACGCGCATCGGCAAATTTATCATTAACCATAGTTTTATTCTGCCAGGGCTGATTGGCGTCAGCAGCGCCTGCGTCGCCAGTTATTTGCTGGTCGAAGCGTTTTTCTGACCGGAAGCGGAATAAAAAACGGCGCCGCGGCGCCGTTTTTTATACTGTTAGTGCGTCCCTTCCTGCGGCGTGAACTTCAGCTCAATCAGGGCGATAGCTTTTTGGATGGCGCGCAGGGTCACCGGGTCAGCGGAGGCGGGATGGCTGCTGAAATCAATGGCGCGCAGCTGGCTTGCCATCTTTTCACGCACTTCAACAGGGGCGATGACGTCAATCACATCAAGAATTTGTTTAATGACCAACTGGCAGGCGACAACGTCGGAGACCAGTTCATCATTCGCAGTCAGGTTCTGGGACATGTTTTACTCCTTTTCTCAGGAGCGCCATAGTAACCTGATTCCGGCCGCCAGATAAAAAAAACCTGCCGAAGCAGGTTTTTTTTATCTGAACATGTTGCCTGGCGGTACGTCTTTAAACGTGTTGCAGTAGTTGTCGAACATGCTCTTAAGGATTTTACGCAGTTTCATGTGATGCCCCGGTTTGTTATTCAGGTGTTACTGTCTGCGAACAATAATATGACATACATCACAAAAATCAACTGCATCGTGATGAGGAACACCCGAAAAAAAACCAGAGATGTTAAATAATTCAACAAAAATGCAGGAAAATCTTGCAGTTACAAATTCTACAAATATTGTAAACTTTACAGATATTTTTTATATGGTAAGGCTTTGATGAACGAAAAGAGTCCCCGCAGAGAGTCTCGCGGCGTATCCCCGGCGGCGTTGCTGGTCGCTGGCGCTTTTTTTATGGAGTTTCTCGACGGCACCGTGATCGCCACCGCGCTGCCCGATATGGCAGCCAGCTTTGGCGTGCAGGCTGTGGCGCTCAACGTCGGTATCAGCGCCTATCTGATAACGCTGGCGGTACTGATCCCCGCCAGCGGCTGGATAGCCGACCGCTTCGGCGCCCGCAAAATTTTCTCGCTGGCGCTGGCTGTCTTTACCCTTGCCTCCATTTTTTGCGGTTTCGCGACCAGCGTCGATAACTTTGTCGCCATGCGTATCTTGCAAGGCGTCGGCGGCGCGCTGATGGTGCCCGTCGGCCGTCTTGCGGTACTGCGCACCACGCCAAAGCATCAGCTCATCACCGCTATCGCCACCCTGACCTGGCCCGCGCTGGTTGCGCCGATAATCGGCCCGCCGCTTGGCGGTTTCATCACCAGCTATGCCAGCTGGCGCTGGATCTTCTTTATCAACGTTCCGCTTGGCATCCTCGCTATCGTGCTGGCGCTGCGTATTATTCCGGATATTGGCGACGAGTCGCGACGTCCGTTTGACCTTCCCGGTTTTGTGGCGACGGCCGTGGCGATGGTCAGCCTGGTTTATGCGATGGAAACCCTGGGCGCCGCGCACAGCAGGCTGTCCGTATCCCTCACGCTTTTCGTGATTGGCATCACCACCTTCCTGTTTGCGCTGTATCACTTTCGCCGAACCGCATGGCCGATGATTCGCCTGGATGCGCTGAAGATACCCACCTTTCGCGTCACCCTGTACGGCGGCTCGCTTTTTCGCGCCTCCATCAGCGCCGTACCATTTTTGCTGCCGCTGCTGTTTCAGGTGGGATTCGGTATGGATCCGTTTCACGCGGGCCTGTTAGTCCTCGCCGTGTTCGTCGGCAACCTGACGATTAAACCCGCTACCACGCCGCTTATCCGCTGGCTCGGCTTTCGCAAGCTGCTGCTGGTCAACGGGATGTTGAACGTGCTTGCTCTGCTGGCCTGCGCATGGCTCACGCCATCTACACCAGTGTGGGTCACGCTGCTCATGCTGTATCTCGGAGGCGTGTTTCGTTCCATCCAGTTCACCGGCGTCAGCACCCTGGCGTTCGCCGATGTGCCATCTGAGCAGATGAGCTACGCCAACACGCTGTTCAGCACCGCCACACAGCTTGCCGTCGGCCTCGGGATAACCCTGGGCGCCATTGGTATTCGTCTGGGGGAAAAGATAGCGGAAGAATTTGCGCTGACGACTATTCCAGGCATCAGTTTTCGCCTGGCGTTTGTATTCATCGCACTGATATGTCTGGTCGGGATGGTGGATACGCTAACGCTAACGAAAGAGGCGGGAAGTTCGGTATCGAAAAAAGCCCGGTAGATGTTCTACCGGACTCTCGTTTATCAGGCGAGGATCTGACGGACAAAAGCCTCGATTTCTTTATCCTGGCAGTGTTCAAAGAAACACTGCTGGAAGCGCGTGCCGGACACAGCCGTCTTCACGAGTTCCGGATCGATGGCGCGCAGGGTATCAAGATAGTTCTCTTTCACTACCGCGGCTTTTACCTGGTTGAGGATACCGGCGTTACGAACCTGCGGCTCTTTACGCTCCGGCGGATAACCTTCGCCCTTACGACCGGTGAACGCTTTTTCAAAGATAAAGCGCACGTTCAGCTCTGCGCCCCAGCCAAACCCTTTAGCAAACGGCAGAGACAGCGCGTTGCCGTTGTTGATTTGCGCAAACAGGAACGCATCCGCCGGGTCGATGCAGTAGCCGCACACAACACCCGGGTGAATGTTCAGCGACATCATCGCCCCCTGCCCGGTGCCACATCCGGTCACCACGAAATCGACGGCTTTAGCATTGAGCAAAATACTGGCCATGATACCCAGGTGGATATAGGTCAGATGATGATCCTGCTCATCGCTCATCCCGACGTTAAAAACCGGGAACCCCTTTTCACTGGCGACAGCGTTAAGTTCATTAAGGATGGTGGCGTTCTTGCCTGCCTGGCTGTTTTCCATCATCAGTGCAATTTTCATTCATTCTCTCCTGCATCGTTTCGCGGTAAAAG